>JBEBGH010000406.1:0-4396 GCA_040081565.1 Pirellulaceae bacterium | reverse complement strand
CCCGCAGCGCGTGGTCCAGGCCGTCTTTGAGGCCAAACGTCAAGACGATTGCCCACACGACAACTCCCGTCCCCAAAACAGTCATCAACGTCGTCACCCAACGCACGGCGAGATTGCGAACGGTGTATTTTAAAGGAATCAAGATTCACCCCAAGTTGTAACTGGCAGACCTCGGATCAAATCACGCGTCGCAAGCCATCGATGACCGACAACTGCGCCGAACGAATGGCGGGGACAAGCCCGCTGACGAATCCGATCCCCGCGGAAACGGCGAAAATAAATATCAACCAAGGTCCTGCCATCTCTACGATTGACAGGGGGAAAATCTGCGGGCTCAGGCGATGAAGCGATTCAATACAGAATGAGCCCATGCCGATTCCCAAGGCTCCGCCAAACATGGCAATTAAACTAGCCTCTCCTAAAACCAGAAACAGCACGCGACGGTTGGAAAAGCCGATGGCCTTAAGCACGGCAACTTCCGTCGTTCGCTCCCGCATCGACATCGCCATCGCGTTCCCAGTAACCAAGGCCAAGGCAAACACGACCGCCAGCGCGATCACGCGAATATAGGCTTGGACGTTCCCCAGCATGTCGGTGAACATTTGCGCAAAGGCCGCTTCGGTCTGCGTTCGTGTCGGATTGTCGGAACTGGCAAAACGTTCGTCGATCGCTTGCGAAAGTTCAGCCATGCGGGAAGCATTGTTTACCTTGGCAAAAATTGTTCCGGCATTCCCAGGACCGATTTCACTGATCGCCTTCAGACTCTCATCCAAATAAGTCCAACTAAACCAAAGCGAGTCGGTGTTCTGCGGAGCCTTGAAAGTGCCGACAAGAGTCAGGTCCATGTCGACCGGCATAAACGTTCCCTTCAAACGAATTCGTTCTCCGATTTTCCAACCGCGACGTTGGGCGAGTTTTTCATCCGCCACGCAGCCCTGGCGATTTTCTTTAAAAGCCATTAGCTGATCGGGATCGATTTTGTATTCATCCCAAACGTCGAAAACCGATTCAGGATCGGTGGCGAATTGGGCGAACGGCATTTGTTCTTCGCCAAAGTTGCCGCCGAACCATGAATATGGAACTGCGGCCTTCACATCGGGCATGGCCCGCACGCGATCGACATAAGCAATCGGAACATCGCCGGCGAACCCTTGCGTGTTCATAACAACGATGCGATTGTTCTTGGCGGCTTCGATGCCCCATTGATCTTGCATGGCCAAATAGCCGTACAACACCGTCATCAGGGCCAGGCTGAAACCTACCGACAAAATCGTCAGGAGTGAACGGACTTTGTTACGCGTAATATTCCGCCAGATGTATTTAGTGAGTTTCATCAAGTGCTCGGCTCGCTAAGTCCAATTTTCTTTCGCTTGTCCCGTCAGAAATGTTCGCTTGCTTTGATGTCGAATCTGAACGCATGTGACTGTCGTTCACCAAGAGACCTTTTTCCAGATGCAGAACTTGTTTGGCACGTTCAGCGGCGTGCGGATCGTGGGTCACCATCACAATGGTTTTCCCGAATTCCTCGTTGAGTCGTCGCATGAGTTCCAAAACTTCAGCACCCGATTTTGCGTCCAAGTCTCCTGTGGGTTCATCGGCCACAATCAGAGTCGGATCAGTCGCGATTGCTCGTGCAATCGATACCCGCTGTTCCTGACCGCCAGACAATTGTCGCGGATAATGATCCATGCGATCGGATAGCCCGACGACCTCCAAGGCCGCTTTAACGTGCTCGTCTCGTTGGCGGCGACTCAAATGGGTTAGCGTCAACGGCAGCTCCACATTCTCGTAAGCTGTGAGAACGGGAATCAAATTGTACAACTGGAAGATGAAGCCGATGTGTCGTGAGCGCCATTTTGATAACTCGCCCTGAGAGGCTTGACCCAAGTCTTTGCCACAGACGACGACCTTGCCTGAAGTCGGCTTGTCGAGTCCTGCGATCAAGTTCAACAAAGTCGATTTTCCGGATCCGGACGGTCCCATCAATGCCAGGAAATCGCCGCGGGCCATCTGCAAGTTGATCCCTTGCAAAACTGGAATTCGATTTTGCTCACGGCGAAATTCTTTGAATACGTTATCGACGATGACAATCGGCTCGTTCGTGTTTTGATTCAAGATTTGATTCCTTGGAATGAAAGCAACGGTTACCGGGTCACCACAGTCATGCGATTCTTGATCTCGCGGCACCATACGACCACTATCACGCTCGCGCAATCTTCAGTCGCTGACCTTGATCAGTTTATCAGCCACCAAGTCTTTTGGCTCCAGGACAACACGTTCATCGCCGTTCAAACCGGTAAGAACTTCGACACGGCCATCTTTTTCTGGCCCAGCCGTTACCGTCCGAGGATGAACTTTGGATTCGGAGTCGACAACCCACACGCGTTGGCCGTCGGATTGTCGTTCGATGGCACTGGCGGGGCAGAAAAGTCGCTCTTTGTCGTTCGCTTTGGCGGCTTCGTTTTCCGCGGGGAGGAAGTAAACGGTGCCGCTCATATCGGGGAACAATCGTTTGTCGGCGTCGAGGATAGAAACCTCCACTTTGATCGTCGCACGAGCCCGATCACCCATGGGGATGACCTTACGAACTGCACCGCGGTAGCGTCGATCGGGCACGGCATCGACGCCCACTTCAGCCGCTTGGCCCGCGGTTATTCGGCTGATGTAGTCTTCTTTGACGTCGCAATCGACTTCTAGATTTTTTAAGTCGGCAATCGTGACGACCGAGCCGCGGCCCGAGGCCTCTCCCATCCCGCCGGGCAGAATCGATTCGCCTACTTCGGCATCTTTTGAAATCACTGTGCCGTCGAAGGGTGCGCGAATGAACATGTTTTCCTTGAGCTGTTCTGCTTCCTTCAATCGTGCCTCAGCCAATTCCACGTCCGCCTTGACGGAACTCAATCTGGCCACGGCACTTTCTTGTTGAAAACGAGAAAGATCGAATTCGGCGTCCGAGATGCTGTTGGATTTGTGCAAGGCCTGCATGCGTTTGAATTCCAGGTTCGCTTGGTCGATCAAGACCTCTTGTTCACGAACGGCGGCTTTAGCGCGAGACAACGTCGCTCGCGTTGCCGCCAGACCAGCGTCCAGATCGGCATGTTCAAGGACTGCCAGAATTTGATTCCTTTCGACTGGGCTACCTTCCTCGACGTTTACAACTTCGATTCGACCGGGAGCGCGTGCACCGATTTTGGCTTGGCGGCGAGATTTCAGGTAACCTGTCGCGACAACCGTTGCATCCGCCGAACGTCCTTTCTCAACCGACACCCGACTCACCCGAAACTCCGGTCGCTTTTGCAGGAGTTCGGTCATCGCAGCCCAGTTCCCTGAACCGCCTCCGTTCTGGGATTTCCAATACATGTAGCCACCACTACCGAGAAACAAAATGATCACCAGGACTGACAATCGTTTGATCAGCTTGGCAGACGCCGAGCCGGAACTTGATTCGCCTGAGCGGTCAATTCGCAATGTCGCCAGGGGATCTTTTTTGACTTCATTCATAGATGGATTGTTGGGCGTTACGGGTGGACTTTACTGCGTTTGGACGAAAGGCGAAATGTCGCCAATGGGATCAAGATTTGTTCAATCCATCGTAACACACGCGGCCAAAATCGCACTTCTTAAATCGTTTCACACCGTTGGTCTCGAGACGCGGATGGTCGGCCTATTTAGTTACTTGCCGGTCTTAACCAAGGAATTCCGAAGCTCGGAATTGAAGTCGAACCTCTGTTGGGCGTGGGCAGTCCGGTAGGAAACGCAACCGCTGGTTCAACAGACTTCATCGATTTGCTGCCCCAAAATTGATCATTAAAACTGATGTCAATTTGACACGGAAATATCAAACTTGGACGCAAAACTGAGAAAATGCCGAAAAATCGCCAATAATTCTAATTGGTACGTGAATTGCTCATATTAGGAACAGTTTTGATTCCAGACTGTGAGGTGTCAAAGTGACCGACCGCTTCAAAATCAATGAAAGCCCTGAGCCACGAAAGTCGTCCGGCGATTTTTCGCATTTGGTTGGGAATTTCTTGGTTGCCTCCCCGCATTTAGAGGGCGGCCCATTTGCTCGAACGGTGGTACTAGTGCTGCAGCAGAATCGAGATGGCGTTTTCGGAGTCATCGTCAATCGCCCCGCCAATGCCGAGATGAAGAAGTCTTGGATTGACGTCTCGGGCAGCAGCCCGACCGAAGCCGAGCACCTACGTGTAGGTGGCCCTGTAAGCGGACCAATTTTTGCTTTACACCGCATTGAGTCATTGGCCGAAGTGACCGTCGAGCCCGGTGTATTCTTATCGGCGACTCATGAGTCGATCAGCAAAATTATTCATTCCGGCGAAGAACGGTACCGGATTTTTTGCGGCGTTGCTTCGTGGAATCCAATGCAACTGTCTGC
>JBEBGH010000405.1:0-4400 GCA_040081565.1 Pirellulaceae bacterium | reverse complement strand
ATCCCTTCCTCCATACCAACGAGATAGACTTCCGGAAACTCCAGCCCCTTGGCAGCGTGAATGGTCATCAGAAAGACGGCATTTTGGCGAAGCTGTTTTTCCTTTTCATCGTCGACCTCTCGATCCCCAAGCAGGAGCTGGTCGAGAAATTCGCCCAAGTCCGGCTTCTTGGAATCTTTTTCGTAACTGCCGATGGCATCGACCACCTGTTGGACCACGTTCCAACGCATGTCACGCTCCTCGGGTGTGGGATAAAGGCGATCGATTTCGCGGCGATAACCGACGTTATCAATCAGCTCAATCACGGGATCAACCAGTGAATTGGATCGCTCAATTTTTTCGCGAGCCAACTGCACGTGGCGGACGAGTTCGTTCAAACCGGCATCTGCGGGCGCACCGATTCCGCCCGGTCGCAGCGAGGGATTCGCAATCAGTTCCCAAATCGTTTTTTTTTCTTTGATACTGGCCGCCGTTAATTTCTCAATCGCTTTTTTGCCGACTCTGCGGGGGGGTCGATTAAGAATTCGCAGCACCGAAGTGTCATCGGGCGTCTCGTTGGCCAGACGCAAGTAGCAAATAACGTCCTGCACTTCCTTGCGATCGAAAAACGACATACCTCCAATCAAGACGTAGGGGACTTTCGCCTTGCGGAATTCGGTTTCGAAGGCTCGGGTCTGTTCATTGGTTCGAAACAACACCGCAAAGTCGCGAGGCTGACGATGGGCATTGCGCATTCGGGACGCAATCGAGGCCACCACATTTTCGGCTTCCTTCGTTTCGTCCGCATATTGCAGGAAGGCCGGAACCGGGCCGCCGGCGCGATCGGACTTGAGCACCTTTCCGTGGCGAACCTTATTGTGCTCGATCAACCGATTGGCCATTTCGAGGATCGGGGCAGTCGACCGGTAGTTGTCGACAAGTCGAACGGTTTCCGCTCCGGCCCAATCGTTTTTGAAATTCAAAATGTGTTCGACTTGAGCGCCGCGCCAACCGTAAATCGACTGATCATCGTCCCCGACAACGCACAGGTTGCGGTGACCTGCGGCGAGGGCTCGCACGATTTCGTATTGGGTGTGGTTGGTGTCCTGGTATTCGTCGATCAAGATGTGGTCGAAGCGGGCGGCTTCCTGTTGGCGACATTCGGGAAACTGAGCGAAAAGTTTGACCGTGAGTCCCAGGAGATCGTCAAAGTCGACCGCGCCCAAGCGTTTGAGCGCCGCCTGGTAACGTCGATAGGCGATTGCGGCGAGTGTGGCGACATCCGTGTCGGCCTCTTGTTGAGCCTCCTGGGGTGTCAGACCGCGGTTCTTCCAATTGCTGATTTGATAAATCAACTGGTTGGGCGCGAGGGTTGTGTCGGCCACATTGAT
Source organism: Pirellulaceae bacterium (assembly GCA_040081565.1). Taxonomy (GTDB): domain Bacteria; phylum Planctomycetota; class Planctomycetia; order Pirellulales; family Pirellulaceae; genus BJ22. The sequence continues at coordinate 3,030 of JBEBGH010000405.1, read as the reverse complement.
CTCTCGCAGAACGCTACGAGCGAGACTTTCCTGGTCGCCTCCAGAATAAATTGCAAATTTTTTCGGGTAACCAAGATTTTCGATATGCCTTCGCAAAATGCGTACGCACAGGGAGTGGAACGTCGAGATTAATGGTCGGTTGGCCTTGTTCTTCCGTTTTCCCAGCAACTTGATCAACCGCTCCTGCATTTCGTTCGCGGCTTTATTAGTGAAGGTCACCCCCAAAATGCGGTCCGGGGCAACCCCTCGCGAAATTAATTTTGCGATGCGAAAGGTGATGACACGAGTCTTCCCGGTGCCCGCACCCGCCAAGACGAGCAGGGGACCAGATTGATGATTCACAGCGATCTGTTGCGACGGATTTAATCCAGCCATCTTGCCAACGAAGTAAAACAGGCCCATTTGCGGAGAATCCCGCGCGAATTTCGGGGATGTCAATGTTATCGACAACGCGATCCAGATGAAGGGGTCGGTATTGACCTGCTGAAATCAAGGCTTTTATACTAGAATTCATCAAACGCTGGATCTTTGGGTGACCGGAAGCGGAAAAGTCGCTGGGCCAGAGGCTTGGGCGATTCCGTTTGGCTTTGTCGTCTGCGGCAAAGGAATTCTAGAATCGCGCCCCAAAATCACATTTCAGAAAAAATTAAACAAGGCTTCGCTGTCGACCAAAATGAATCAACACACACACGAACTTGAAAAAAATGAATTGGTCGAATGGTCAAAGAAGAAACTGGAGCCGCTTTTTCCGCATGCGCGGACGGGGTTGATTCTGTTGATTGGGGTCGTCGCCTTGTTTTTTGGCCTCACCTATTACTTCCATTTGCAAAGTCAAATTCGCGCCGAGAAGTGGCGACAACTTCACTCCGCAATCTACAGCATGAATGACATGCAAAACGCCAGCGGTCTGGAACTTGTGCAAGAAGAATCGCCGGATACTCCCACATCGCATGCCGCCATGTTGATTGCTGGAGACGCCTACCTCAAACTCGGTTTGCAGAAAATGATCAGCGATCGTGGCAACGCGTTGAGAGAACTGAAAAAAGCCAAGGAGTCGTTGACCACCATTATCGAATCCAAGTCCAAGCCGAGCGAGTTGATTGAAACACGAGCCCTATATGCATTGGCATACGCTTGCGAAAGTCTGGGAGAATTTGACGAGGCGAAAACCCATTACACGTCGTTGACCGAAAAGTACAAAGATTCGGCATTCGCCAAACAAGCCAAACGGGGGCTGGAACGTTTGGCCGATCCTCGAGTTCGTCAGGTCTACGACCAGTTCAAGACGGTAGCTGTCGCACCGGGAACGGCCTTGCCAAAACGACCCGATATTTCGTTCCCAAGTCTCGATGCACCGGCAAAGGATGCACCTGTTCCAGGCGCCGGGGAAGAAAAGAAGTCAGAAGACAAAGCCGCGGCTGACGCTTCAAAGACCGACGAGCCAAAGACGGACGCGCCTAAGGCTGAGCCGAAAGCTGAAGAGAAAAAAGCTGAAGAGAAAATGGACGGCTAGTTTCGCTCGACCGCAAAGCCAACCGCAATCGCAATCAAGTTGGGATTTGAACCAGCATGGTGCCTCAAGTCGTCAGGAAGTATTTCTTTACGTTTTTTCTGAATCGTTTGGTTTGTAATTTTCTGGATCGACACCGTCCGCCTCGGAATTTTGGTGATCGTGGTGAACGAATCGCCGAGCGGCATTTGTTACGGCTGGGTTATTACATCGTTGGACGAAATCACCGCAGTCGGTACGGCGAAATTGACTTGATCGCGGTCGATGAAAAAACAGTCGTCTTCGTCGAAGTGAAAGCTCGGGCGTCGAACATCGCTGGGTATGCCGCCGAAGCGGTGGATGACGACAAAGAAGTCAAGATTTCAAAAACCGCAGCCGAGTACGTGCGCTATCGCGGGCTCCACGATTCGCGAAAACGATTCGACGTCATCGCCATCGACTTCGAAGGCAAATCATGGACCCTCCGCCACTTCCGCAACGCCTTCGAATCGGCCATCGACGATTAGGAGCCAAACTCGCTTTGGAATCGTCGAGATTCTGAGAGTTAGTTTGGAGCAACCAGGCGTGGCTTTTGCAATCAATCAATTGGTTGAATTGGTTGTCACTCGATATGACGTCTGCATTTCGCGATATGCACGCCAGGACTTATAGTTTGGCACAGAAGTTCGCAATTGTTTTTGTCCGCGGTTCGGCTTAGACTGACATAGATGACACGAGATTTGCTGAAAGTGGCTGAAGAAGCCGATAGGTTCTTTATGGAACGCTCACCGATTCACGATACGATGCGGCGGCTGGCGGCTTGTCTAAAGGAAATGCGGATCCCGTTTGCGATTGCCGGGGCGATGGCCGCCAATGCTCATGGGCATCGACGCACAACGGCTGATGTCGACTTGCTGATGCGGCGAGAAGACTTGCAGCGGTTCAAGGACCAATGGCTGGGCCGAGGATGGGTTGAGAATTTCGAAGGCTCCAAGGGATTTCGCGATACAGCGAACAATGTCAAAGTCGATGTGTTGATTGTCGGGGACTTTCCCGGCGATGGGTTGGAAAAGCCGGTCTCCTTTCCGGCCCCAGAAAACGTGATCATGGAAGATGCCGAGGGAATTCCTTTCTTGAGTCTCGCCACCTTGATCGAGTTGAAAATTACCAGTGGTATGTCGGTTTCCCACCGCCCTCGCGACTTGGACGATGTCATTCAACTCGTTCGCATCAACAAACTGCCCACAAGTTTTGCCAACCAGTTGAATCCCTACGTCCGTGAAAAATATCAGGAACTGTGGCAAGCTGCCCAGGTGAACGAAGACTATTAGGGCAATCGCCTCATTTGCATAGTCGGTTTCCCAGAGGGTTCCGTCGAATGCTGTGACTTGCTTCGGCCGGTGTTGCTGCAAAGATCAATCAGCCACGGATTTCACGGATTCACACGGAACCAGTCGTCGCTCGACTCTCCGAGTCGAGTAGTGCGCATTACAAGTCGCGCCAAACAGTCGCTCTTCTCTCCGAAACGAGTAGTGTCTATT
>JBEBGH010000404.1:0-4416 GCA_040081565.1 Pirellulaceae bacterium | reverse complement strand
ACAAAACGCAATAACGATTCCTGGAGATCATTAACCAGTTGTTCGTCAAAGCCCGCGAATGTTTCCTGGTCTTTGCTCAATTCGCCCGTTTCCTCGAGTTTCAGCCATTCCGAGAAGAACTGTTGCCACTTTAATTTTCCGGCGGGTGAACGAAGGATTTCTTCGGCGATTGCGTGACGGGCGTCTGTATTTTGGGCTCTGGCGCTCGAAACAAACGCCTCCAAATTTTTGGTTGGCAGCGTATCGGTAAGTGCCCAAGCGACCCGTTCTGCCGTCGCCTCGACGTCTTGTCGTTCCCGATTTAGTCCCAAATACAGAAACATCGGTGACTTCAAAATGGCCGTCAGTGAACCTTTTGCGGCATCCGCCGGTCTATCTGTTTGTTGAAAGAAATCATCGATATAGCGACCTTGGAGTTCTTCGCTCAAACTGCGGCGAAAGGAACGTTCGGCAATCCGAGTGCAAAACTTGCGAGCCGCGTCGGCGAACTTTTCGTCTTCCGCTTTCTTGCCGACGAACCGCGGCAGGTGCTCCGAAACAATCGTCGCGACCTCGATCGCAGCATCGGTTGTCGCCTGATTCCATTCGTTCGACACCAACGTCCCGCGCCGATAACCAAGATTACTGTCGTCTGCTGGAAACGGCGTTTGAACGACCATCACCGGTCGCGAAATGGCAGGCATCAAGACCGACTGCGGAACGATGGCCCTGGCGCGGTGAGGTGGTTGCCACAACAGACGAACCGAAACGGCTGGGTCTTTGACTTTCAGGAATTCAAATTTCAGCGAATACCAACGACCGCCAAGCAATTGAATTTCTACCGACTTTTCGGGCTCGTTAATCGTGGCGACCCAGCTGTCGAGAAGCGGTTTATTGAGACGGTTAATGTAGAGGCGATACCCGTTGGGCGATTGCACGATAAATCGATAAACCCCCGATGTCGGCGCGAACACAGAACCCTCCCACTGCACGCAAAACTCATTGGGATCGGTCTTGTCCCCCAGCGGACCAGCTTGCTGCCAATCGACATCGATCGTCGCATCAATTCGTTCTTCAACCTTTTTATCGTTATCAAAGCCTCTGGAGTTGAAGTACCTTGCTCGCAGTCCGCGTTCGGCTACAGGTTCGCTGTGGCCGAGGAACTCATCGAAAATAGAAGCGATGGCGTTGCGATACTGAGTGGTCGTGAGGTGCAGCAGTTCGATTCTGGCGCGTGTCGCTTGATTGGGCGGAGGCGAGTTCTTGGCCAGCAAAAACTCCGCGGCCGCACGAGCATCCTCGCCGACGCACAACGAGGGGTCTTGCTCAGGCATGGTCTGTTCGATCAGAGCAGCGACCTCGTCCAGCGATCCCAAGCCCGTGAGTGGATGATCGTATTTGCCGCTTACGCCCTGGCCATCGGCTCCGTGGCATTCCGTACAAGTCTTTTTCCAAATCGCTTCGCCGCGCGAAAGGTCTTGTGCCGACAACGAAGCGTTACCGATCAAGATCGACAACACCGCGGTAGCTTTCAACAAAAACGAGCTGGATGGCGACAACATTCGCGACTTTCAAAAATTCGAACTCTCGAAACCCATTATGGCTCGCAGCACAAAGCAAAACAACACAACTTAATTGAAGACAAATCACAATCGCCGCAGGCAAATCGTTTGCTCTGCGGCTAGGAACTAAACATGACAAACACTACACTGAATTCCATGAATAATGAACCTTTTGAAGAACCTGACGACGAATTAGACGATACTGCCCGCGAGGAAAAAAAAGCCCGCCGCGCAAAACTGGAACCAAAGATCCTGCAACTCGTCAGCGATGCAAAATATAGACCTGCCAAGCCGCGAGTGATTACCTCGCTGCTGGGCCTCGAGCAAGGCGACCTGGTTGATGTCCGCCGGGCAATCAAACAGCTTGTCCAGCAAGGGCGACTGAAGTTTGGCGCGAAACATCTCGTGTTGCCCGCGGGCAACTCGAAACCCGCCGAAACACCACGCACCGAAACACCGCCGCTTGCCAAACGCGAACGGTCGAACGAAGTCGTTGGCGTTTTTCGCAAGACCAGCCAAGCCTACGGATTCGTCACGCCCTCGGACTATTTTGGACGCGATCGGGCGCAGGACGTATTTATTCCGCCGCGCCAGGAACTTGACGCCAGTGACGGCGACACCGTTCGCGTGCGTCTGGTCCGCGATCGCAACAGTAATCGTACCAGCGGACGAATCGTCGAAGTCGTCGAGCGCAGCACCCACACCTTCGTCGGCACCTACCGCGAACGGGGAACCCAAGGCATGGTGATGATCGATGGCGATCATTTCCCGAACCCGATTCTGGTGGGTGATGCCAAGGCAAAAAACTGTCGGGTCGGCGACAAAGTCGTGATCGAAATGGTCCATTTCCCAACGAGCGATGGGGCAGGGGAGGCGGTCATCGTCCAAGTGCTTGGTCCGCGTGGCCAAGCGGGAGTTGACACTCAAACGATCGAAATCGAATTTGGTTTGCCCGGCCCGTTTCCGAAACCGGCTCTCGACGAGGCACATCGCCAAGCCGAAAAGTTTGACGAAAATGACTTGGCGGGCCGCACCGACTTCACTCACAAAACAATCGTCACGATTGATCCGAAAACAGCTCGCGACTTCGACGATGCAATCTCGTTGGAACGACTTGATAACGGAAACTGGGAGCTGGGAGTCCACATCGCCGACGTCGCGCACTTCGTCCAACGCGGGACGGCTCTCGACGACGAAGCCTACATTCGGGGCAACAGCATCTACCTGCCCGATAAAGTCATTCCCATGTTGCCTGAGGTTATCTCAAACAACTTGGCCAGCCTTCAGCCGCACCGCGTTCGCTACACGATGAGTGTCATCATGGAGATTACTTCAGAAGGCGAAACGCTGCATGCCGAATGGCACCGCGGGGCGATTAAGAGCGCCCACCGCTTCAATTACGAAGAAATTGACGAATATCTGCTCGACGATCAGCCTTGGCGCGAACGACTCTCAACCGCCGTGTTTCAATTAGTTCGAGACATGCATGAACTCGCGATGCCCATGCGTCGCCGGCGGATGCGGCGCGGCTCGATTGATTTGGTTCTACCCGAGGTTTCGATCGATCTGGATGAAAACGGCAAAGTCGCCGGGGCTCACGTCGAATCCTACACCGAAAGTCATCAGGTAATCGAAGAGTTTATGTTGGCGGCCAACGAAGCCGTGGCTCAAAAGCTCGATGACCTTGACCTGTTCTACGTACGGCGGATTCATGAGCCCCCTTCGGAAAAGAAACTTCGCGACCTCACCGAGTTCGTTAAACACCTCGGCATCCCTTGCGAGAGCCTGGAAAGTCGCTTTGAGATCAAACGGGTCGTGGAACTATCCAACAACATGCCGGAACGCCAGGCGATTCACTTCGCGGTGCTCCGCAGCATGCAAAAGGCCGTCTACAGTCCGAAAGAAGTCGGCCATTACGCTCTCGCCAGCAAAAACTATTGCCACTTCACGTCACCGATCCGGCGCTATCCCGATTTGATCGTGCATCGCATGGTGACGGACTTGATCAACGGCAAGAAACCGATCGCCGATTTTGACTTGCTCCAAAAGTGGGGCCAACATTGCAGCGAAACGGAGCAGCGGGCGGAACAAGCGGAACGGGAATTGATCAAACTGAAGCTGCTGAATTTCTTGTCCGACCGCATCGGCATGGAACTAGAGGCATTCATCACTGGGGTCGAAGTTTTCGGAGTCTTCGTGCAAGGCCTCGAGTTGCCGGCCGAAGGCTTGTTGCCGCTCGAAAATTTGCCAACCGATCATTACGATTACGATGGCGTGACGCGAACGCTTCAAGGCCGCCGGGATGGAAACGAATTTCGTTTGGGTGATCGGCTGACCATCGTGGTTCACAAGGTCGACCCCGATCGACGGCAGTTACAATTCGCGTTGAAGGGTAAAATTCAAACGCCGCTCGGCGACAAGAAACCGAAAAGGCCCGATGACTCGCGCGGTCGTGACTTTTCCGATCGGCGGGGTTCCCGGAAATCGTCGGATCGAAGTCCGCCAAGAGATTCGACGCGTGGGGCCAAGTCTAGCGACCGACGACCGCGTGCCGAAAGTCCGAAACGTAAAAGCTCTGGGCCTCCCAAAGGCCGCCGTTCGAAACGTCGAGATTAAGCGGCCAGTTTCAAACAATTTTTGACCTAGGAAATGAGAGGAAGGAAGATGTTGCGGGTTGGAATCAACGGTGCCACCGGGCGAATGGGAAAAAGATTGATCGCGTTGGGCCATGCCGATAAACAATTGCAACTTGTTTCGGCAACGAATTCGCCTGTTTCGGAATTCCTCGGAGCCGACGCTGGGGAAATTGCCGGCGTGGGAAAAATCGGACTTCCGGTGACCAGCAAATTTGTCGGAAGTCCTCAGGTCATTATCG
>JBEBGH010000403.1:0-4425 GCA_040081565.1 Pirellulaceae bacterium | reverse complement strand
GAGCTGGAGCAACATGATCGGTCATCGCGAGATCATCGAACGATTCGCGCGCTTGGTGGCTCGCGACAAACTCGCCTCGACGTTCTTGTTCGTTGGACCGGAAGGGATTGGGAAACGGCTGTTCGCAGAAGGGCTGGCCGAGGTCTTACTGTGTCAACGTCGCGAAGCAGGGTCTTTCGCAGCCTGTGGCCAATGCCCGTCCTGCATCCAAGTGCGATCGCAAAGTCATCCCGATGTGCTACGGGTGGAAAAGCCCGAGGATAAAAATGTATTGCCCATCGAATTGTTCGTCGGCGACCGCGAGCACCGAGCCGAAGAGGGTATGTGTCGCGACATTCGCTTGAAGCCAACGGCAGGGTCGCGGAAGATCGCCATCATCGACGATGCGGATTACTTGAATCAGGAAAGTGCCAACGTTCTCCTCAAGACGCTGGAGGAGCCGCCACCACGTGCGGTTATCATTTTGATCGGCACCAGCCCCCAGCGACAGTTACCAACGATTCTTTCCCGTTGCCAATTGGTCTCGTTCTCACCTTTGGCTCCAGAAGAAGTGGCATTAATCCTCGAAAGGATGACCGATTTGGAGACAACCATTCCATTGACGGAATTGTCGGCGGCGTCCATGGGGAGCATTAAGATCGCTCGGCGGCTGGCCGATCCCGTTGTTTTCGAATTTCGCACAAACTGGTTTGAACAACTGGCAACCCTGGACCCTGGTCAAGACGAGTTCGGAACGACCATTGTGAAGTTCTCCGAGAACAACACGAAGGAAGCGGCCGAGAAGCGCGAGAATTTGTACTTCGTGGCCGATTTGGGGATTCACTTCTACCGCCAGTTGTTAGCGAGGATTTTGGGTCAACCATTCACCGCAGATTCAGCATTAAAGGCAGCGACGGAAGCTGCAGCCGTTCGCTGGCAAGCGTCACTCAGTTTGCTTGGACGATCCATTGAACGCCTGTGCGATTTCCAGGCTCATGTCGAGGCGAATGCCAACGCGGCGAATGCAGTTGATCCGTTGTTGTCGGACCTTCGTCGACTAGCTCGAGGCCACCGCGCTCTGTTGCCGCAAACTTGATTTCAACCGGTTGAATTCGCGCAAGAAAATCCGGGCGGCTCGCGCGCGGTGACTAATCAGCGACTTGACGGCCAGTCCCAGCTGCCCGAATGTCTGGTGGTATTCAACGACTTCAAATAGTGGGTCGTAGCCAAACCCTTGGTCACCCAGATATTCAGCCAGGATCCGGCCGTAACAGTGGCCGGCACAATCAATCCAGATTTTTCCAGAGGGGTCCGACAAAGCCATGTGGCAGGTGTACCATGCCGTTCGTTTGTCTAACGGGACGCCGTGAAGCCGAGTCAGAATTTTTTCGTTGTTTCGCGTATCGCTGCTGGGCTCGCCAGCATATCGAGCCGACCAGACGCCGGGTTCACCGTTGAGTGCCGAAACGCTCAGCCCGCTGTCTTCGCCTAACACCCATCGGCCCAGATGGCGAGCTTGGACCGAGGCCTTTAGGATCGCGTTTGCTTGAAAAGTGGACCCGGTTTCTTCGACTTCAACGGCCTCAGGAAAATCCGCGAGCGGACGCAATTGGATATCGCTGGGCCCGAACAAGTCGTCCAGCTCGCGGGCTTTCTTTTTATTCCGCGAGCCCAAGACAATTTCAAATTTCCCCATCGCATTTCCTTTCCAAAAGGCGGCAGCTATGTTTCTAAATTCTAGACGATACATCGCTCGTTGAGCGGCCGGGCACAAGCCGCCGGTTTCTCGGATGGATTACCGCCACATGACCGGCGAAAGTTTTAGGTGTAAAAAATAGGGTAAGATAGAATCGCAAGACAAATCTTCAACCGTATTTGAAAGGGCATTCGATGTTACGAAATTGGAAAAATTCCGCGACTACCACATTTTTTGTTCTGGCATCATTGCTCGTCACTGGGAGCGGCTTGGCCCAGGACTCAAAAACCACTGTCAAGGCCGTGGGGTTGAGCATCACTTTGCCCGACCCCGACAATGAGTTTGGCCAATCATTCGTCATGGGGCGTGCTGCCGGCGTTGAGGTAACTTTGATGGTCGAGGACAAAAATCTGTTTTTCATCGCCGTCGTTGATGAAGGCAAAGACAAAACCGATCTGAAAATTTCGGTGGACGGGAAACCGCTGGAGAACAAACAGGATTTCTCGCGGATTGGTTTTATGTCCAACATCTCGCCGGATGGTCACCGAGTCACTTTGCCCGTGAACGCCAGCGAAATTCCCCCATCGGGTACCAAAGAACTCGGGGTCAGTGGCACCATCGGAATCATGGTTGGCTCCGACTCAAAAAAAGAGAAGGTGTCGTTCAAGTCGGTGGTCGACGAAAAAGTGAAACTTGGTGGAATCGAAACAAAGATCGCCTCGGTCGAGGAACAGAACTTTGGCGAGCCGACGACCGTGGTTACCTTTGAGTCCCAGAAATCCTTGGACACGATCCAAACCATCAAGTTCCTGGACGAGGCGGGGAATGAAATCCAGTCGTCATCGGGCGGTTCCTCCAGTTTTGGTTTTGGCGGCCAAACTACCTACTCCCGTGCCTTCCAGATCACCGGGAGCCCGAAAATCATTTCCGCCGAAATCACCTACTTCGGCTCAACAAAAGTAGTCAAAATCCCTGTAGATAGCCGGTTTGACTTGGGAATTGGTCGGAAATAGACCATTAGGCACAAAGTGTGAGATTTCTTGACTTATTCGAAAAATGAAATTTTCTTGATAATTATTTGGTCCGTGTATTGACGGCTGAAATGCCTAAATTATCATTAAAACCGTCAAAGTCGAACCATTGTCTAAAACACGGAGTCCACCATGATGTTGAGAGCATTTGCGCTGGTAGTTGCAGCATCGATAGGGTTCGCCAACTTTGCTGTTGCAGATGTGACCTATTCAAATACGAACCAAACCGGTTTCCGGGCCAATCCAGGGGTTGCAACAACCATTTGGTTTGACGATGCCACATTTTCGGCACCGTCTCTCCTATTGAATGGTGTGAATTTTGCAACAGCACTTGACGTCAAAGAACTCAAGTTTGGAATTCGTCGACTTGCTAATGCACCTGCCACGGACGTTAGTCTTTATTTGGCCGCGATGAATCCTTCGGTAACTACAATAACTCCAAGTTCAGTAAAATTTCTTGGAACGTTCAATCTGGCGGCCAATGGTGCGACTGCGGTGACACATGTTCAAACAGCAACGGTCGCTCCAGGCACTTTCAAAATTCCAATCTTGTACGATGGCTTTGGTGCGGCAAACTTTGGGTATGTGCTGGGAGGAGCGAGCCTTTCCAATGTTAACGGCGCAAACGGAATACGTCTCAACAACAATATTGCGATTCCTTTTTGGGGATCTCCAAATGGATTGGGAACCGGACTGGGTGCGCCAAATGCAAATTTCTTTTGGGCGTATAACACGCTGACGAACACGAACACTTTCAATTCGTTTGGTTTTACAGGCGCCAACGCAGCAACCAATCCTCCAGCAACATTTTACATGGAAATGACGGGAACGCCGGTTCCCGAGCCCTCTTTCGGCATTGTGAGCCTTCTAGGTGTTGGCATCGCAACCTTGGTTGGTCGTCGCCGCCGCCGATAGATTCGCTTTGATTCAGATTTGAATCCCTTCAAAAGCCTCTGGTTTTTCCAGAGGCTTTTTTTGTCAAAAGTGAATTTGGCAGGGTTGCAAACGAAATTGGTCTAGTTAGATTGTGAGGGTTGCGGTATTTAAATTGAATATTCGCGTAATGTCTTTTAGTTTGATTTTAACGGGATATTGCCATGCGAAAACTCGTCTTTATTTTGGGACTTTTGGGTATCGTTTCGATATCCCAGTTAGTGACTGCGGATATCGTTTTTAATTCGGTACCGGCTCCAAGTGGGTACGTAGGGTTCCCTGCCGCAACGGGTTTGGCCGGTGTCGAGGATTACCAAGCCAACTTGACACTGACGCCGTATGGTAATAACACACAAACGGACTTTATCCTCAAATCTTTTCAATGGGTGGGCGGGGTCACGGTTGCCGGCGGAGTCGCGCAATATCAATTTACAGAGGCTGACAACGTTACTCCCGTTTCGACTTTTAGCGTTGCCCTTCCGTTTGCAGGTAATTTCATTTGGACCATTACCGTTCCCGACACGGTGATCCGCCGGGTAGGTGGTCTGCGGACTACTTTCACTGGTGGTGCAGTTGGGCAATGGTTTATCAGCAACAACAATCCGACGGACGGAACTTCTCCTTTGAATCCTTTTGGAGTTCCTGGAAGCCCACCACGCACTTTTGCGTTTGCTCTCGATGGAATTTCGACGGTTCCAGAACCAGGTTCGGCAAGTTTGATTTGTTTGGGACTCGTCGCGATGGGTTTGGTACGCCGTCGACGCTAAATGATTCTAGATTGGTAAC
>JBEBGH010000402.1:0-4431 GCA_040081565.1 Pirellulaceae bacterium | reverse complement strand
CCGATCGAACCGGGCGCGTTCTATGTGATGGACCGGGGCTACGTCGATTTCGCGAGGCTGCACCGGTTCACCAGACACTCGGCGTTCTTCGTGACACGCGCGAAACGCAATCTCGATTACACGCGCCGCAAGATCGACAAGACGACCGGACTGCGCAGCGATCAGACCATCGTGCTGGCAGGGGTGAAGTCGTCGAGATTGCATCCCGATCCCCTGCGACGCGTGTCGTACTCCGATGCCGAAACCGACCGGCGGTGCGTCTTCCTGACGAACAACTTCACGATCCCGGCGATGACCGTCGCGGGGTTGTACAAGTCTCGCTGGCAGGTCGAACTGTTCTTCAAATGGATCAAGCAGAACCTGCGAATCAAAGCGTTCTTCGGCACCAGCGAGAACGCGGTGAAGACACAGGTCTGGACCGCAATCAGCACCTACGTGCTGGTGGCGATTATCAAACGCGAACTCAAAGTGGATCGCAGCCTGTCCGCAATTTTGCAAATTCTCAGCCTCACACTTTTCGAGAAGACACCTGTAATTCAGGCTCTGGCCGCCGAAAAAACACCAGACCCAAACAGTCGAAACCTTAACCAGATGACACTGTTCGGCTTATAGCCGGACAGTTGTGGTCACGGACAATGAAAATCGTGGTCCCAAAGACCCATCGAAGTGCCCAAGTGAAGCGCACGCCCATGGGAAAACGGCTTTCCTCGTGCTTCCGCCTGCGGGGAAGTGAAGCCCGGCACGGCTCGTCGAGTCATCAAGGTTCGCACCAGCCCATCCACCGCTAATTGATGCGATGCGTCTTGCAAAGCTTGGGGAGATACCCTGAGTTTTGCGACCTCTCTTTTCTCATCGAATGAGAGACTCAGTGGGCGGCATTACTTGAGCGTTCGTAGCAAAAGGGAACGAATTTTCAGCCTGTCCAAGCCTCACCGTCCCGTCCATGTACAACGCTGTCATGATGAATGTCACGCTGGGGACAGAACCCGCCATCCGGACATTTTCGGACCCTTGCGGTCCGAAATAAATTTGGGAATTCCGTCAAGATGGAGGAAATGGCTTGAATGCGACGGGTGATGCTGCTTATTCTGCCGGGCGTCGAAACTTGGTTTGTGCTGCAAATGTTCTGTTTTGCAGCTTCCATTGGGGTGACTCCCCTGATAGATGAAACAAAGGAGACAATTCGATGCGACTCAGGCTGGCCATTCTGTGCAAATTCATGTTTCTTGGGTTCCTGATGCCCGGCATTGTTGTCTGTCCGAACATCAGAGCTGCCGACTCGACTCAGGAGAAATCACAAGCAAGCTCGGAAACTGAGGGCGGGAAGCCAGTAGACACGTCCAAGAAGGACGAGGCGCCAGCGGACGCCACAAAGGAGGGCGACGTATCAGCGATCAATTCCAAGAAGACCTATACGGCTGAGGACTCTCACAAGAAGGTTGGAGACACTGCGGAACCAGTCGCATCCGAAGATCCAATCCTCAAAGCAATTCAAAACCTTGAGGGAAAGATCGATGGTGGATTCTCGGACCTCAAAGATCTACCGCAACACGTTAAGGATCTCCAAGCTTCGTTTCTCACACTTGATGGTAGGGTCAAAAACCTCGAACTCAAGCCGGGCGTATCCCCGGCATTGGGTGTTCGTGCTGCGGCTGCAGCCGTCAGTCTACCAACGGTCGCTTCCACGCCAGCTCGCAAAGTTCATTTTCTAATTTTTTCATTGACGGACGACCCGATAGGTAACATCGGATCCGGTGCTGCTGCGAACCACGCATTTCTTGTCAGCTTCGCTGGCCAAATTCGCTCGTTTTTCGGCGCTGCCGAACAAGTGCGTGTCAACATTGCGGCGCAGGACCAACAATTTACAGAAGCCTTGTTTAATGCGAGGGTCGATGCCATTGCTGCGGACATCACCAATCAGGACACCGTATTCTGCTACATCTCAACTCACGGTGGCTTTGACCCGGGAAGCGGCCATTTCCTCTTTACATCTGACAGCAAAGTAGTTTCCCGAAGTACCATCTTTGCCAAGCTCCAAGCACGGAGCGCGCGGCAAACAATCCTGATTACTGACTCCTGCGCGAACATAACCGCAGGCGCCGCGAGTCCACCCTTAGCGGCCGGAGCAGCGGTGCCGCCGTATGCGCTATACTTCCTCTTATTCAATTACACTGGTGTCGTGAATATCAATGCCTGTTCCGTCCGAGAAGTAAGTTGGTATCGAACGAATAATACAGATTCCGGAGGCGGAATATTCACCCGTGCTTTTATGCGAACAGCGGTTGAAGCAACGGTGACTGATTGGGCGACGTTCATTACGGTATTAAATCGACTTACGCTTCAGGAAGGAACTCTTGTTACAGGGACGCAGCCTCAACATCCAGCACAATTTGATGCAAATGGTCAACAGACCCAACCATAGCCAATAAATGGCGGAACGCCGTTCCGACTGAAAGGGAAACCCAAACGCAGCTTGTCAGCGCTGCATCAATCCGAAGTTCCGTATTAGAAAGTTGAGGATCGAATGACATTTCGTCTAAGAGCAGTGGTTCTTGCGGCTGCTGGAATCCTAGCCGTTGGTAGCGATGCTGCATTTGCGTTTGGGGGAGGCGCGAGGATCGTTGTGCGGCAAAATTCCCATTACGGTCACGGGGGAAACGGACAATTCATGAATGGGTTACTGCAGTTGGGACAAACCGTCCTTCAAAGTCCGCTCGTCAATGGCAATTCTCAATCTGCAGGGATCCCACCGGCAAGCCAGTTGCCCACACAAAACCAAGACATCAAAAGGGTATTGGACCGATTGGACGTACTCAATGGAGTCACTCCAAAACTACCGTCAAATCCTGGACCACTCGGCGGTCAGATTAACAATGTTCCCGCAGGTGCCGGCTACCCCGCCAGATACCCAAGATAGTTTGCAAAGAATTGTGCGGACGATGTAAGCTGTTCACCAATAATGATGAGGGCACTTTCGGTCGATGACCGCAAGTGCCTTTTTTCTTTCACCGATCATCGGGAGGCTACAGCTTCTTCACCCGGATTCTCGACGCGCCCCAGAAACAGAATCGCACCGCTCTTTCGATCGCGGATCAAGATGAGGAATGGGTGATCGGCCACAAATGACGGGGGAATACTGGAACTCGCGACACCGACTGTGGCAGCCGTCGCGACGGTTCCCTTTTCATCGAACTGCACGAATGCCTTGTGGATCACTGCCGACACATACATCGGTTCGCCTGCGATTCCTGACAGGTCCGCGCGTGGTCCAAACGCAGTCTTGATTCCCAGTTGCTGTAGGACGTCATTCAGTTGCATTTCCGCAGACATATTGAATTTGGGCAACCGCACAATGACCTCTGGAGGCTCCTTTGTTTTTGCGTTGACGGAATCATCGAGATTGGACAACCACTTGTGCAGATTGTCGCCCGTCAATTGCTTTTCCAACTCGGGCATTCCATCCCGGTTTGTGGGCAGCAATAGGACCGCAGAAAAAACATCTCCTTCATAGGGCAGTTCGATCACCTTCAGCAGGGTCCGTGAATCCCAGTACCGGAAGTTGTTGGTCAAGGCCATGGTGGGAACTTCCATTTGTTTCTGACCTCGAGCGAAGAACTTCTGACTCGTCGTGGCCTTCGGGTCAAATCGGTGAGTCCAGTTTCCCTTGAAGTAGATGGCATTGGCGGCCACGAGTTGCACATCGTCCTTCAATGGGCCAGCAAGCATCTTGGAAATCTTGCCGTTCGTCTTGTCATCGACCCAGTCGTTGATTTTCTCAACAGCGGCATTCGGTTCAGTGAAATCGACTTCCTCGAAATCAGCGGCAAAATGACTCTGAATGGCTTCGCGAAAGTCGGGGTTGATTTTCAACCCGGTGCGTCCCCAAATGCGGCTGGCGGACTTCAGTCGATAACCATCACCGGAGTTGTCGAGCAGACAGAAAAGACTCGTCTCATCCGGCTGCTTCTGATTTGCCTCTGAAAGGTGCAGCACCGTTCTGATTTCCTTCTTGGTTTCACCTTTTGCGCCTGACTCCAGCATTCCGAGTACACTTGAAATACTGATCGGCGAAAAGAACAGATTCCCCTCGCGAACTGCCGCCTTCCGGTACAAATCGCAGGCAAACTCATTATTTGCGCGTGCAGCCATTAATGGCTGCTCTTGTGCGCCGGCCTTTAGTGCGGGATCCGCTGCCGGTGAATTGGTTGGCACCCCGCAAATCCAGACTGCCTGAGCGATAATCACTGTGGTGTACGTCAAATGCCGCCGCATGGTTGAATCTCCTTCGCATGCACAACCTGAACCCTAGGAACGACCGGCCCCATCATACTGTTCGCAGACAGGGTGTCGCGTCAATTCATGGGCGATTGGCAATTGCTGCAGGTAGGCACGATCACAGGTAACGAATTCCGACTCGCGTGTGTATGTCGA
>JBEBGH010000401.1:0-4444 GCA_040081565.1 Pirellulaceae bacterium | reverse complement strand
ATCACTGACTTAACGATCAAGGATGGCGATTTAATCGTAGCCACACAAGGTCGCTCGTTCTGGGTGATTGATGACCTTTCGCTGCTGTATCAATGGAAGCCCGAAGTTGTGGCGAGTCCGGTGCATCTATTTCAGTCGCGCCCGGCCTATCGAATTGGTGGCGGATCTGGAGCCCCAACGGCCACGGCAGGAGCGAACTTGAAGACCGAGCTGGCGGTGAACTATTGGCTGAAAGAAGCATTGCCTGCCGGTACCGTTGCAACTTTGACGTTCACCGACCCGTTCGGCAAAGTGGTGAAACATTTTTCAACCGCACCAGAAAAGGAACAAGTCAAATTCGAACCCAAACCCGGCCTCAACCAAGCCGCTTGGGATTTGAGTTACCAAGGTGCAGAGACATTCGACGGCCTAGTTTTGTGGGCCGGCGGAACGGGAGGCCCCAGAGCAGCGCCAGGCAAATACAAAGTCGACCTGAAAGTCGGCAATGAAGTCAAACAATCAGAAATTGAACTCAAGCGGGACCCACGCCATAACACGACCGACGAAGATCTCGTCGCGCAGTTCCAGTTTCTGACAAAAGTTCGCGACAAGCTGACCGAAGTTCACAAGGCAGTCAAACGCATCCGCGAGGTTCGCGCTCAACTGGAGTCATTCAAAACCAACTTTGGCAAGGAGGAAGCTCACAAACCACTGGTTGAAATGGCGGACTCGATGTTAAGTGAAATGACCGCTGTGGAGGAGGCGCTGTATCAAACCAAAAACCGCAGCTCGCAAGACCCGCTCAACTACCCGATCAAGCTCAACAATCGATTGGCGAGCTTGGCCGGCACCGCGGGTCATGGTGACAATCGACCAACCGATCAAGTTGAAGCCGTTTATCAGGAGGTCGTCGTTTTAGTTGACGTGGAGTTGAAGAAACTTGCGCCGATTTTTGAGACAAAAATTGGTGAATTCAACAAGAAGTTTCACGAACTGGCGGTTCCTTATCTTCATTTGGCGAAGTGATTCGGCGAACTGCATTTGCGTTTAAGGAACTTTGGCAGCCCCACAGGCACTGTGACCGTTTGAATCCTGTTCGCAACCTTGGAGGTCAGCGAACTGCCTGATTAATTCGACGCTGGACAAATTGAGGCCTAATTGGGGGCCAAATGGGATTTGTCGATTTTCAGCTGAACCATTACAATTGAGGGCTACCGGGGACGGCGAACTGTCGTTTCCGGTCGTTTTCGTTTGCCGTCAGCTGAGGATTTACGTGGAAATAAAAATTGTCGCCAAGCATGGTTCTATCCCTGATGATGTTCGGGAAATGATAGAAGCCAAAGTATCCAAACTGCCTCGGTTTTTTGAACGGACAACTGGCATACAAGTAATTGCCAATCTTCAGGCGCCTGAAGAACCCCACGTAGAAATCAAAATTTCTGCGGAACACTGCGACGACTTCTTCGCGCACGACACCGGGACCAATGTTTTGGCTGCGGTGGAAAGCGTGATTGAAAAGGTCGAACGTCAGATGCGTCGGCAAAAAGAAAAAATGACGGATCATCATCGAGGTCGCGAAACCAACTAAAGCGATCTCATTTTCTTGTCAAACGATGACGATCCACCCCCGAACTTTGAGGAATACAAATGAAATTTCGTAACTTTGTTAAAACCGAGGCAATTAAAGTTGGCTTGCAGTCTACCGACAAAGAGTCGGTGATTCGAGAACTTGTAGTCAACCTGACTGTCACGGGACAATTGAAGCAAGAAGAGCAGGAGAACATCGTCCAGGCCATTTTGAAACGCGAGGAATTGGGCAGCACGGGAATCGGACGAGGAATCGCCGTCCCGCACACCAAACACCCCAGCGTCTCCAACCCCGTTGGAACCATTGGCATCAGCCAACGCGGTGTGGAGTTTCAAAGTCTGGACGGCGAAAAGGATCAAGTGTTTTTCTTGTTGATTTCACCGCCTGACCGACCAGGCGACCATTTGCGTGCTTTGGAGAACATCTCCAAACAATTACAGAACGACACCTTCTGTCGATTTTTGAAACAGTCAAAAACCGCAGAAGATGTCCGACAAATCTTGGAAGAGGCTGACGATCACTAGGCCTGTTCCGATCGGCTCGAACCTGAAATCACACGCGTTTGTGTTTCTGTTCAGGCCGGTTAGAAGAGCAGTCACCCTTGAAAAGTGCCTGCTGAACTGAAGACTCAACCGCAACCGAATTCGTTCGTGGAATCAATGTCCGAAAACAAGCATTCAGCGATGGTGAAAATCTCCAATCCGCAAGGCCTGCATATGCGGCCTGCGTATTTGTTCGCTGAAATGGCTGCCAAATTCCGAAGTCGAATCGAAGTCGTCAAAGACGATATTCGTATCGATGGGAAAAGCGTACTTTCAATTTTGACGCTCGGAGCTGCTCAAGGCACTGAAGTTGAGCTCGAGGCCACTGGCCCCGATGCCAACGATGCCGTGCAGGCTCTGGCCGACTTGATCGCTTCCGGATTTCCGCAAGAAACTGAAACTTGAGGAACCATGGCAAAGCCCGTTTTTAGACCAGCACTTTGAAACTTTTGAACTGCACTCCGCGAAGAATTTGAATTGCAAACCGGGCTTGACCCAAAGGCTGCAATGAAGATTCGAAAATCGCTTGAACTGAACACCAACGACGGGAACGCTTTCGTTCGCCGAACTCCGTCGTCAGTTCACTCTGGAGGCTCCGCGATGCCTCAGGACTCGCTCGACCGAATTATCGGTCGGCGGCCACAGGAATCGTGGCCGACTCGCTGGCTTGAGTCGCCCGCCAAAACCATTGCCCTTGAGGATTCCGCTCGGGAATCTATTTCCTTATTAATTCAAAATCCAAATGGGCGGAACGCGATTCACCGCCCACAATCAGAAATGTTGCATCATGAAAAAAGAAATGCTAATCAACGCATCGCAATCCGAAGAATGCCGGATCGCGATCCTTGAAGACGGTCGACTTGAAGAACTTTATACGGAACGATCCAGTCAGGACAACTACGCTGGAAATATCTACAAAGGCGTGGTGGTCAACCTGGAGCCGGGAATCCAGGCGGCGTTTGTGGACTTCGGCGTAGGCCGCAATGGCTTTCTCCACATCAGCGACGTGGAACCGAGTTACTATCGCCAAGGCGGATATGACCCCGACGAAATGGCGGCTCAAGAAAAACGCGAACGCCAAAACGCGCCGCGGCGACGCAACAACAACTTCGATTACGGCGGCTTTCGACCGAAAAACAAACCGCCGATCCAGGATATCTTTCAACGCGGAGACGAAGTCCTGGTGCAAGTTATCAAAGAGGGCATCGGCAATAAAGGCCCCACGTTGTCGACCTACATTTCCATTCCCGGCCGATATTTGGTCCTGATGCCGGCCTTGGGACGGGTCGGAGTGTCGCGAAAGATTGAAGACGAAGCCGAACGGCGTCGCCTGAAGGACTACCTCATCGAGCTCAAGCCTCCCAAGGGATTGGGATTCATCGTTCGTACCGCCGGTGCAGGCCGCAATCGCCGTGAATTGTCACGCGACCTCGCGTATCTGTTGCGGCTTTGGAAGGCGATTGTCCGACGCATGGAGAAGTCCAAAGCTCCGATCGACATCTTCGAGGAAAGCGACATTATCATTCGCACGATTCGCGACATCGTGACCACCGATATCGACGCGATTGTGATCGATGGCGAAGAACATTACAAACGCGCCAAGGAATTCCTGAAGCTGGTTATGCCGCGACAGGCCAATTGCCTGCATCATTACACGGGCAAGGATCCGATTTTCCACAAATACAAGCTGGAAGATGAGATCGCCAAGATTTACCAACGCGAGGTCCCCTTGCCGGGAGGTGGGTCAATCGTGATTGATCAAACCGAGGCTCTGGTCGCCATCGACGTCAACAGCGGGACATTCCGCGTCGACGGAACTGCTGAGGAGTCTGCCTACCGACTGAACGTGAATGCGGCCAAAGAAATTGCTCGACAACTGCGGCTACGGGACTTGGGCGGGGTAATCGTCAACGACTTTATCGATATGCGTCGAGAGAAGAATCGTCGAGGCGTGGAACATGCCTTGCGCGATGCAATGAAACGCGATCGAGCGCGAACGAAGATCTTGAGGACAAGCCCCTTTGGCTTGATCGAAATGACGCGGCAACGGATTCGACCGAGTCTGAAGAAGAGCGTCTATTACGACTGCCCCTGCTGCAATGGCCGCGGCGTCGTCAAATCCGAAGAGAGTATGGCTTTGGAGGTGATTCGCATGCTGATGCTGGCTGCTCAGCATCCAAAGATTCGCGTGGCCGTTGTCAGGGTCAACGAAAAAGTCGCCGCTTTCCTGAACAATCAAAAGCGGAAGGCCATCATCGAATTGGAATCTGCCAGCAACGTTCGCGTCGAAATTCGCGGCAGTGAAAACGTTTACCCCGAGCATCTCGTTCTGGAA
>JBEBGH010000097.1:0-16165 GCA_040081565.1 Pirellulaceae bacterium | reverse complement strand
GCTCAGGCCATCAATAACTTTCTGCGATCCGAACGGCAGGTTCAAATCAACTCGACTGGGACGACGAGTCCTTTCGAGCAACTGGAACGCGAAGTGATCGTGGTGCCTGAGCCGTTCGGGAATCGATTGATCCTGAGCGCGACGCCTCGGTTCTTTAAAGAAATCGAGACGCTGATCGAACAATTGGATGAGCCGCCGCCGCAAGTCATGATCCAGGTCATGATTGCCGAAGTAAAACTCGAAGACAATCGCGAGTTCGGAATTGAAATAGGTCTGCAAGATTCAATTCTGTTTGACCGGAGCCTACTCGGAAATCTTGTAACCACCACGCAAACTATCCAGACGTCCACTCCGTCCGGGATTGTGACCTCGACGGAACAAGTTATCCAAGCCGCTTCCAACTCGCCGGGCTTCAATTTCAACGGTGAAACCTTAGGCAACAGTGGCAGTACCAAAGCCCTGTCCAATTCCAATCTCGTCGGCGGGCAAGGGATAAGTAACTTTGCCGTAGGCCGGATCAACAACGAATTGGGCTTCGGTGGGCTCGTTCTGTCGGCCAGCAGCGAGAGCATCAGTGCCCTGCTCCGTGCCCTGCAGGAGAGTCGACGCCTCGAAGTTCTCAGCCGGCCACAAATCCGCACGCTCGATAATCAGCCCGCATTCATTCAGGTTGGCCAACGTGTTCCGCGAGTCATCGGCTCGACGGTCAATCAAATCGGTCAAACGAATTCAATCGCTCTCGAAAACGTGGGTTTGATTCTCGGAGTCACGCCACGGATCAGTCCCGATGGTACCGTCGTGATGGAAGTGGACGCCGAACGGTCAGGTCTCGGGCCTGAGTCCGAAGGCGTGCCAATTTCTGTCGCACCAAATGGCAATGTCATCCGTTCTCCGCGCGTCGATACAACCACCGCCCAAGCCACCGTTAGTGCTGCCTCCGGCGAGACGATCATTCTCGGTGGCTTGATTTCCAAGAAGACTCAATCGATTGATCGCAGCGTTCCCTGGCTGAGCGACATTCCGCTCTTGGGAAACCTCTTCCGATATGACGGAACGTTTACCGAGCGAACGGAACTGATGATCGTCATGACGCCGTATGTGATTCGCAACCGCGACGATGAGTTGCGATTGCAACAAGTCGAATTCGCCAAAATGAATTGGTGTTTATGCGATGTCGAGATGATGCATGGTAGCTTGGACGGCACGTTCAATCCGCTCAACCTGGAGTCCTCGACGACTCAAGAAATTTATCCTGGGCAATCGCCCGTTATTGAACAGGCACCGATCGAAGCCGGATCGGGTCAAGCTCCTGACATGCCGGTATCGCCGGATCTGTCCGTGCCGGATTCCAATTTCGAGCCGATGCCGGGTTCAAGCCGCAAACAACAATAATCCTGACACCCTATGATCAACTTTGCCATATTCAAAAACGGAACGCAGCCGCTGCTCATGGGGCTCCTCGTGCTGTTCGTTTTTGTCGGTTGTCAATCCATCAAGACTGACAAGAAATTTCCTTGGGAAAAGTCGACTGCTCCGGTGGTTACCGATCATATTGCTGCCGTCTGGACCGAAGCCGTTCACAATCAAACCGGCAAGGCCAGCCAACGCGGCTTTGGTGGGCGGCTTATCTTTTACGACCCCGAACAACAGCCGCTGAAGGTTGAAGGGCAAGTCACGATTTTTGTTTTCGACGATGAACGAGAGTCGATCGAGGACCCCTCCGCCAAATACAAGTTCGTATTTCCGGCGAATGTGCTGGATAAACATTACAGCAAGTCGCCGCTGGGTCATTCCTACAGTTTTTGGTTGCCGTTGGCTCCGGCTGATTCTCCCACCCACAAATACAGCATGGTTGCCCGCCTCGACGGAGTTCACGGCGAAACGGTACTCTCCAGTCTGACACGAAAAGTTTTGTCGGGTCGAGGCCCGGCGGCGGCCACTGCAATCAAGACGTCCACTAACGACAACAGCAACTCGGTCCGTAAGGCGTCCTACGCCGAGGCGATACCGAATGAGCAGGACAGCCGAAGTCTAAAGTCGGAAACGATCGAGATTACGCCGAGTTTTTCTGAGCGACTTCGATCAAGTCCCAGAGAGCAAACAACGCCAGACCCTATCGAACAACAACCCGATCGCAACGTCGGCGATGTTACCGAGAGCCTGCCTGCAGTTGATTCTCAACCTGCGAAATCCCCGGCTCCATCAGAGTCATTAGCTCCGCCAACCGCACGCTCTCCGCGTCGGGAACCACGCCACGGAGAGTGGCTGTCTGGTTTGCCACCGACACCGAGATCTGGTTTCCGAAGTGAGAGGACAACACAACTTCAATCGCAGTCTGCGCTTTCTCAACGTGCCCAGCAGTGGTTTCAGGCCCAGGCTCAAAAGCAATCTGCAACCGAGGCTCCATCAGAGAATTCGCCGAACGCTTCCTCATCGGACGATTGATCATCGGAGCCAGATTGGGACGCGCCGGAACAGTGATCGCCGGCTGCAAATTAGCTGTTTGACTTCCGGCATTCACTTGGCCCACGAAGTTCGAAACTTCGCCGGCATCTGCACCCACGAATTGATTGCCAGCCCGCGCCCCGCGAACAAACCGTTCATTACCCTGAACAATCGCTGTCGAAGCGCCAGTTGGATCGGCGGCGCTCGCTGCGGGTCTCGCCTGCGGACCGACTTGACGGCTCAAGGGATTTCCCACCTGCCGGGCACCAAACATCTGGCCGAAAGCCACGTTTTCGCTAACGCAGAATAAGCCGACAATTGCCAGGGCCACGACATACAATCTTCGATTCATCATTTTGTCTCAACTCTCGACCATTCAACGCTTTGCCATCCAACTAGATCATCAACTATGTCATCGACCATTACTTGGGGCCTCAACTGCGCCAACCGGCACGGGGAACGAAAACCGGGTTGAAGCAAATTCGATTATATTAGCTTTGCCGATCATCGGTACCCTTTAGTTTTTTCACACCTCGAAATCCCACGTTTCTATGACTTTGATTCTGCGAAGTGAGTTGAGTCTGCTGGTTTTGATTTCCTTGCTGACCGGCTTGGCGTCAACCGCGTTTGGCCAACTGGAGCGGTATGATTTGGGGAAGCGGCTGCGAAGGTTCGAGGAAGCTTGGTCGGTTGCCGCTGAAGGTGCCCGCCGCGAATCGACCCCTCCAATGGAAGAAGCCGTTCGCAATTTTTTCGGTTTGCGACTTGCCAAGACGGCGGAACGGATCGATCAGGGGTGGCTGTGTCTGCTTCCGGAAAAAATCCCCGACTGGCAGTTGGCCGCGATGCCGAACGGCGTCAAGCTCAATGCGGCTCTGTTCGATTCCGCAAATCCTGAAATCTCGGCCACCCTTCAACCCTTTTATTCTGTTCCAGACAAAGTCCCCGAAACAGCAGTTGTTCGTTTCTCCGTGAAGGACCAAAACGGTCAGGCGATACAGAAATGGCAAATTCCGTGGCGTGAATCAATTACTCCTCAAAGTCTACGCCTGGAGTCATTGCCTCCTGGCGATTATCGAATTTGCGCCGAGGTCGCTGATGGTGAATCCGCTTTCGAACTACTGACGAGTTCCTTTACCGTCGTCGACAAATTGGGAGAACGGTTGGAAAGTTTGGAAGCGAGCTATCGTGACAAAGAATCAATCGAGAATCCATCCGTTCGAGCGATGCTAGGCGATCACGTTGCCCTATTCAAAGGCTGTCAAACGGAATTTGTTCACGAAACAGATTTCCCAATTCATCAAATGCTGACTTTGGATGAACAGTTAACGGTTACGGATTGCAATTGGAAAAATATCGTTCGCCGTGCCGCAGAGCAGCAAGATCTTTGGTTGACGCTCGCCGAAGGCCGCCGCCGAGTTCCCGTGCGCCTACGTTGCCCGCCGAAAACATCTGGACCTTTGCCGGTTTTATTCCTGTTTCATGGAATGGGCGGCAGCGAAAATATGTTCTTCGAAACCTACGGCGCGGGTGGCGCTGTGCAGGCGGGCCTTGAGCGCGGATGGTTGGTGGTCGCGCCGCGTCAAGGATTGACCGGGTTGCCGCTTGATATCGAAGAAATGTTGACCGAGCTCGAAGATTTTTTCGCAATCGATCGATCCAGGGTATTTCTGCTGGGGCACTCGATGGGAGCAGGACAAGTCATCCGACAGGCTGGTTTGCATCCCGATCTGCCGCTTGCGGCTGCAGCAATTGGAGGTGGTTCTGCAGTTCGGGACGCAACCAAGATTGCCAAGTTGCCCTGGTTTGTTGCAGCAGGCGAGATGGACTTTGGTAAACGAGGTGCCAAAGCATTTCACGCAAGCCTGTCTCGAGCTGGAGGCACACAGCTTGAATACCTGGAAGTTCCCCAAGTCGAACACTTGGTCATCGTACAGGCTGCGCTCAAGGATGCCTTTCGATTTTTTGACGAGACATTGTCCAACGCCAAATAATCGGCCTTCTTTGGACTTCTCGCTTGAATCGTCCCGTGATTGCTCACAAGAACGCCTGAATTTCCGTGCTTTTAGCGAAATTCCGGATTGTTTGGCGGATGAGCGAGATCGATCAAGCTCTAAATCATAGCGCAATAAGTCCATTACAGACCAATCAATTTGTCCGCACAATTAAGCGAGAGATCAATCATGAAACGCAAAGCAAACATTCGCAAATCGAAAAAGACTAACAACTTGTCAGCGTACGCGACATTGGAAAACCGTAACCTTTTGGCGGGTATTACGTTCGATTCCGCAACGGGCGTGGTAACGATTTCTGGGTCCGCCCAGGCCGACTTTGCTCAAGTCAATTTCGTCAACAACCAGATTCAAGTCACTTTCAACGGAATTGGCACCCAGAATTTTGCTTCCAGCTCTGTAACCAAAGTTGTCTTTTCCGGTGGTGATGGCAACGACTGGTTTCGCAATAACACCTCAGTGCCAACTCAAGCCAATGGTCATCGAGGCGACGACACCTTGATCGGCGGTGCGGCCAATGACATTCTGCGAGGAGGCGACGGAATTGACCGCGTTTATGGCAACAGCGGTAACGACTCACTGGCAGGTGATTCCGGCCGAGACTATTTCTTTGGCGGGATCGGTCATGACTCGATCAATGGTGGCATTGGCAATGATCGCTTGTTGGGTGAAGGCGGTAACGATTCCATCAACGCCGGTGACGGGAACGACTACTCGGACGGCGGAACGGGCAACGACACAATCAACGCCGAAGCAGGCGACGACAAAGTATTCGGTCGCACTGGAGATGACACGATCTCCGGGGGTTTTGGAAATGATGTTTTGTTCGGCGAAGACAACATGGACCGCATTTTTGGTGACGACGGAAATGACACGATCGACTGCGGCAACGGTGGCGACTTTGGACGTGGAGGAAGCGGCAACGATGATCTGAATGGCCAATCGGGCAATGACGACTTAAATGGTGATTCTAACGACGACAACGTCGTGGGCGGTTCCGGAAGCGACAGCATGAGCGGCGGTTCCGGCAACGACGACTTCAGCAGTGATAGTTCTGACTCGGTTTCTGACTCTCCAGAGGACTACTCAGCGGAAGGCGACTTTGAAGTTCGCGGAACCATCTCCAATTTGGACACGGTCGCGAAGACGTTTTCAATTCTCGGTTTCACCGTGAATTACGCGAACGCTCGGGTAGAAGGTGTGTTGGCTAACGGAGCATTCTTTAAGGCCGAAGGCACAACGACATCCGGCAATGTGATCGCCACCGAAGTCGAGCAGAAACTGCCAACCGATTCAATCGACAACTTTGAAGCCCGCGGCACAGTTTCCAATCTGAATACAGTTGATCAAACATTCTCGTTCCTGGGTGTTACCGTCGATTACAGCGATGCCCAAGTTAATGGAACATTGTCCAACGGAGCAGCAATCAAAGTCGAAGGAGTCCTGGACGCTGGCACGGTTGCAGCTCGCGAGATCTACTTCGGGTTTCAAGACGACATTAATATCAACGTGAATTTCGAACTACGGGCGACCGTTTCGAATTTGGACACAAGTGCCAAAACTTTTATGCTCTTGGGCATTCTGGTCGACTACTCAAAGGCCTTCGTCCAAGGCTCCATTGCTGAGGGTTCGATTGTCAAAGTCGACGGAAACCTGGCGAACGGTCAGTTAACCGCTCGCGAAGTCGAATTGGAAGATGATTTTAACGATAGCAATGTCGAGGCATTTGGAGCGATTTCCAATGTCAACACGACGGCCAAGACGTTTAGCATTCTCGGCTTCACGGTTGACTATTCGTCCGCTCGATTGGACGTGGGCATCAACGATGGTGCAATTGTTCGATTAGAGGGAAATTTGGCAGCCGGCATTATTACTGCCGAGCGAGTTCGGTAATCGGCAATTGAATCGTAACTCATGACCGGCGGGTTTCTCTTTTGAACTGCAAGGGCTGCAATCAAAAGGGCGAACCCGCTGGCTTATTTCGTTTTGTTCCGCGGCCATGATAAACTAAGGCCAAATTCTCTCGAGCGCGGAGTTGGCCAATGTTCCAGTTGTTTCTTCGACGATGGTTTTCGGTATTCGTTGTTTTGGGTTGTTGGTTCGCCTGGTGCCAGAACCTTCCCGGTCAAACCCCAAATGTGAT
Organism: Pirellulaceae bacterium; assembly: GCA_040081565.1. GTDB lineage: Bacteria > Planctomycetota > Planctomycetia > Pirellulales > Pirellulaceae > BJ22. The sequence goes on along the minus strand of JBEBGH010000097.1, from coordinate 9,565 downwards.
CGTGATCTATGCCGATGACCTGGGGTATTCGGACATCGGCCCCTTTGCAAAGACCGCTTACCCCACTCCTGAATTGGATCGGATGGCTCGTGAGGGTCGTCGCTTTACTGATTTCCTGGTCTCGTCCGCGGTTTGTTCGGCATCACGTGCAGCCCTGATGACGGGCTGTTACCACATGCGGATCAACATCTCGGGGGCTTTGGCGCCCAATTCGAAGAAAGGAATTGCAGCCGGGGAAACAACATTAGCGGAGCTGTGCAAATCCCGGGGCTATGCGACTGGCTGTATTGGAAAATGGCATTTGGGTCATCAACAGAAGTTCCTGCCTTTACAGCATGGCTTTGATTCTTACTTTGGCTTGCCCTATTCGAACGACATGTGGCCATTCCACCCAAGTCTTGCGAAATTTCCACCGGAAGCCGCCGAGCGCAAGAAGTCGTATCCGGATTTACCTTTACTGCGGGACAACGAAGTCATCAACCCAGTTGTTCGCGCCGAAGATCAAGCTCAGTTAACAACGCAATACACCGAGCAGGCCGTGGAGTTTATTCGCGATCATCAGGATCGCCCTTTTTTCTTGTACGTCGCGCACAGCATGGTCCATGTGCCGTTATTTGTTTCGAAGAAGTTTGAGGGGAAGAGCGGAGTCGGATTGTACGGTGACGTGATGATGGAATTGGATTGGTCAACCGGGCAGATTTTGCAAACGTTGCGTGACCTGAAGCTCGATCGTAAGACGCTGGTGATCTTCACCTCCGACAACGGGCCATGGCTGCCGTATGGCAATCACGCGGGAAGTGCACTTCCGCTGCGTGAGGGCAAAGGTACGAGTTTCGAAGGCGGTGTTCGGGTGCCCATGATCGCATGGTGGCCGGACAAGATCGCACCGGGTTCGACTTGTGACGAGTTGGCGTCCACCATCGATGTGTTTCCAACCGTGGCGAAGTTGATCAATGCTGAGCTGCCATCGCACAAAATCGATGGCCAAGACATGGGGTCGCTGCTGTTCGCCAAGCCGGGCGACGACTCGATTCGTTCGCCCCACGAGTTTTTCTATTGCTACTATGGCGGTGATCAACTTCAGGCCATTCGCGACCGACAATTCAAACTCGTCTTTCCGCATACTTATCCGTCATTGAATGGAAAGCCTGGAGGCAAGGACGGTTCGCCGGCAGGCACGACGCAACTTAAAGCGGAGAGTGCGTTGTACGATTTGAAACTTGATCCCAGTGAATCGAAAGATGTCGCCGCGGATTTTCCCGAGGTCATCGCCCGGCTAAATGTGGCTGCCGAAAAAGCTCGCGAGGAATTGGGCGATGGCTTGACCAAACGAAAGGGAAACTCCATTCGTCCGGCCGATACCAGCGAAGAGTAATTGAACGCCAAAGCTAGACTGGAAACAGCAATTCACCGCTGCCGTCTTGCAGGCAATCTCCCGTAAATCGCCGCATTGGTCGTTGTAGCGCTGCCAAGTTCGCTTCGAATGTCTCGGGAATTGACTCGCCGATTGCTTGGAGGCCTCGCCGAAGTTCACCTCCCAACATGGCAATGATCCCCCCTTGCACTGTTCCGCTGGTGCGAAAACGAATCGACGAAACAGCGTCGGCATTCGTTCGCAAGGCAACGACTGTTCCGCGTTTCATTTCATGAGCGAGTCCCACCCCTTCACTTTTGCCAACGATCACTGTTCCGGCGATCAACTGAAAACCGGCGTAGCCTAGAGCGCTGCCACCAACCCAAATCATCCCGCGCCGCATACGCAAACCGACAGCCTCTCCACAATTTCCAGCGACGATGATTGTCCCTCGATTCATCCCGGCGGTATCGCCCGACCCGCAGCCTCCGGTTCGGTCTCCTGTATTACCAGTTACAAAGATCGTCCCACCCATCATCGAGGATCCAATATCATTTGCTCCATTTCCCCGGATGATCAGGCTGCCGCCTTGCATCTTGGCCCCCGCACGATGGCCGATGTTTCCTTCAACGATGGTTTGACCTGCGTTTTGGCACGCAGCCAATCCCGTGAGCAGACTAAAATCGCCAGACCAGAGCGAACACTGATCAGCATAGTCGCCCGCAGCTCGAAACAAGTCACCAAATTCTCCCCGAACATTGCCGATTTGCAGCGGCTGTTCAAGGACTTGTGACGCGGTTAGGGCCGGCATCCAATTGCGAATCAGACCGCTGCCCTCGATGTCGTTTGGCAGAGGGACCTTCAATTCAATTCTCAGCGTCACGATGAGTTGCTTTCTTGGGTAGAATTCACGCGGCAAACTATTTCGGGATTAGCCGTGTGCCCAGCAGAAAATCTTGGACACCGCGTTCCGGTGAGATCACGGCAAAGACTGCCCCGGCAATTGAAATCACAAAGCCTAAAACGACGACGAAGATCATCGCCAATATCTGCCCGAGATTATTCTCGACGTTTGTTTCCCAAGTTTCAGCATTTGGGTCCAATTCCGGTTGGGCCGAATCCTTCGCTTCAACCTCAGTCAGTTTCTCAGAAGTGGCCGCAACCGAGCCCGGATTTTCCATGATTGCTTCACTGCTGAATTCCAAAAAGTAAGTCGAACAGGTTGCCATCGCGCAAATTCCCATCCAACACAAAACCGTTCGTACGCCGCACAGCCAATCGGGTGCGAGTTGTCCATTGCGCCAACGAATTTCGATCCCCATCAATCGAAAGGCAGGCCCGCCACGGGTTAACCAACCCACTAGATACACGCCCACCAACGATGCGACCCAGCACCACAACGTTTTCCAAAATGGGAAGTATCCCACATAGGACAGCACCAACCAGCTCAATAGCGACGTCAAGCCTGCGACAACTGTCCATTCAATACCGGCTGAAAATGCCATGACGCCTATCCGCTCATCCCAGGTCAACTGACAGGACTTGCGGTTTTCGACATCCAAGACTTCGCGAATCCAATCCAAGGTTTCCGGAGTATCAGGACGTCCACGAAAATCAAGAATCGCATCATTGGTTGAATTGGGCATCAACAGGTGAGCATAACACCAATCCAGGACATCGCGCATCAAAGCCAACCCCCGAATCAGATCGCTGCGATTGTCCGTCGCCGGGGTTTGATTACCGGTCGTCGCTCCAGTTACATTCACGGGCAAGTCAATCAGCCGTCCGCGACCTTGTGGGTTCACCATCAAGCTATCAAACGACAATTTAGTCGGTAGCGAGCTGTCTTGAATGGCGGCACTGATTTCACGAACCAAGTCAAACACCGCGTATTTGACATCCGCCCACTTCAAATTCTTGACGCGGTTCGACAAAAACGAAAACGGAACGCCGCCGAAATACTCAAAGGCATCCCACCGCAGGTCATGGTGTTGTCCGCCTTGCAACCAGCGATTTCGAGTGGCCCGATTTGCTTGGTAGCCAACGATTTCCATCGCCGTTCGTTTCTTGCTGCAAAAGACGATCACCTTGCGATGGAGCGCATCGTCCCAGCCGAGAAAGATACCTTCTCCATCGCGATTGTTGGGCAGTCCCCCAACGATTTTGAATCGTCCCAAGTGAAATGGTTTCTCCAAATTCTGGAACGGCAGTTCGCTGAATTTCCTGAGAGACTTCTTGCGTGCCGATATCAAATGCAAGAGTCGTGTCCCGCTGAGCAAATCGTGGACACCCCTCAGGCCCGTTTCCGTCCGCATCGTCAAAAGGCACAACAAAGCAAGCAGCGCAAACGGCAGGATATCCAGAATCCATTTGGTGTATTCGGACTCAGCCTGAAACAGTTCGCTGGGGTCACGCCATAATCTGGTAACCACCATCGTGATTAACGGAACACCCAAAGCCCCCGGAATCACGAACGCCCGAATCAAACCGCTCCAAAGTCCGGGCTTTTCGCCGCGCATGTTCACCACGCGCAGCAACAACAGCTTTTTCCCAACCGTGGCACCACGAATTCCATCACCAATTGCAAAGTATCCCACCGCCGCAAACCAATTTGCCACGCCGAACCAGAACAGAATCCGGATCATTTTATTTAATCCCTCTTCGCCCATCGAGTGGCCTTGCACGCCCTCGGCGAAGACCAGCACGAAGATAGTCAGGGCCATCAACCCTTGAAACAGGATCTGCAGCGAACCGTAGTCGATCATGAACGCGGCCACTCGGCGGCCCATTTGAGCCAACGAAGTACCCCGCGAGGCAAAAGGCACCAAATCGGTTCGCATTGCCTCGAGATCCTGATAACGCAAATCCAGATTCTTGGCCATTGCTCGGGCACAAATTTCCTCGAGGCCGCGTGGCACTTGTGGGTTGAACGACCGCAACAACGGCGGCTCTTCGGAAACAATTTGGGCTGTGACCGTGACAGGATCGCCTACAAATGGCGGTCGTCCTGCCAGCAAGTCGTACAGCGTTGCGCCAAGGGAATAAATATCCGAGCGGGAATCGACTTTCTCACCGCGAACCTGCTCGGGCGACGCAAAGCTGGGGGTGCCCATGAACGTGCCCGCTTGAGTACGTTCCGAGTCCAGTTTCAAGCTTTTGGAAAGACCAAAGTCTCCGATCTTGACCCGTCCATCAGTCCCCACAAAACAATTCGTTGGTTTGACATCGCGGTGGACGACTCCCAAATTGTGCGCGGCCAACAGTCCGTCAATGACGTCGATGGTCACGTCGACCGCTCGTTGTACCGACAGCTTTCCAACCGCCTTCAGTTCATCCTGCAGTGTTCGGCCAGGCATCAATTCCATGGCGATGAATGGCCGCTGGTCCTGAAAACCAGCTTGATAAACAAACACCGAGCGGGGGTGCGAAATTTTTGCCGCGAGTCGACCTTCCTGGATGAATCGCTCCAGCATTTCCGGCTCTTGGTGGGCCAGTTCACTCGTAAGTACTTTTAGCGCAACATGTCGTCCCGACTCCAATTCCTTCGCTTCATAAACTCGCCCCATCCCGCCCCGGCCAATCTCGCGGATGATCTGATAGCCGTGAATTCTGGGCATCGACTCATCAATCGACCTATAAAGTCCTGATGGCGGTACGGTTTGGTCGGCTTCAGCTTCCCGGGCCAATTTGCGGGCTAGTTCCAACGCCTGGCTCGGCTTACCCGGCAACGAATGTTTGAGAAAAGGCGTGCCGCACTCCGCGCAGAATTTAGGCGCTACCCCGTGCACACGAGTCAAATTTCCACATTGGACGCACGTCAACTCCAACTCTCAACCTCCCATTTCATCATTTGACTAAATTCAAGTCACACACCTTCTCCACGGCCTCAGCGAGAAGGCTTTCGGCTGATTCGCCCTACCAAAATCGGACTTTTCCCACAGGTCCGAGCAGTGAGTTAGCAAATCGAATCAAAGGTGTTATCCTAGTTTAAAAGCCCTGTCTGCGAAAATGCGGATAGACTGTTTTTTGGCAGCAAACAATAAAAGCACTGTCTTGGGGTATTGCCTCCGCAAAAAATCGTGTGCCACGTGACAAAAGGAATTCATTGAAATGCTATTGACTTTGAAAATCGTTCAGGGACCAGACCAAGGGAAAGAGTTTACGATCTCCGAAGGCGACTGTATGGTTATTGGCCGCGGCGAAAAAAGCGATATTCGCTTGAGCGATCCGTCGATCTCTCGCGTGCATTGCGAATTGAGTTGCCAGGACGCGGCGGTGATGGTGCGTGATTTGGGCAGCAGCAGCGGCACAAAGTTGGACGATAATCCGATCCAGGTTTCTCAAATCATGATTGGCGGAAAGATCCAAATTGGCGACACGGTGTTGCAGATTTCCGATCAAAACGTCAACGAATCGACCCGATTCGGGTCCGCCGCCGAGCCCGCAGTTAAACCGCTGGAGGAATTGGTTGGCAGTAAAATCAACCAATATCGCCTGGATGAAATTTTGGGGCGAGGTAAAAGCGGTATTGTGTTTAAAGCCTTCGACGAAGAGAAGAATCGCGTTGCCGCGTTGAAGGTCCTGTCGTTGCAACACTCTCGACTCCCGCAACAACGCGAGAGATTTGTGCGGGCCATGAAGACCATGATTCCTATTCGTTGTGAAAATATCGTGCGCATCTACAATGCGGGCATCACCGGCCCCTATTGCTGGACGGCCATGGAATTTGTCGAAGGAGAAAATCTCGCACAGCTGATTCAGCGTATCGGTATCGAGGGCATGCTCGATTGGAAAAGAGTCTGGCGCGTCGCGAAGGACATCGGCAATGCCCTGGCAACCGCTCATGAACACAATATCGTCCATCGGAACGTGACGCCGACGAACATTCTTCGCCGCGCCAGCGATCAACGCTGTCTGCTGGGCGACCTGATGTTGGCCAAAGCAATCGATGGAGAAATGGCCGTGGAAATCACTCAGCCCGGTCAACTGATGGGCGAAATCGAATACTTGGCCCCGGAGCGAACGATGGCCGATAGCGAGATTGACATTCGGTCCGACATTTATGGGCTCGGCGCGACATGCTACGCCTTGTTGACCGGGCATCCTCCGGCAGAAGGCAAAAACCTGACCGAACTTCTACAGAGTATCCGACATGGTCGACCCAAAGCCCCGCGAACTTATCAACTGGCAATCAATGAACATTTCCAAGACTTGATCGTCGTCCGCATGTTGGCCAAAAATCCCGCCGATCGCGTCCAAAGTCCGATCGCACTCATCGAAGAACTCGACCGAATTGGCCGCTATAACAATTTGACATAAATCCTGATTCCGAAAGTAAACTTTTCATGGCCAAGAATTCTGCGAGCAATCGCTTGGATCGTTTTCGACGATTACTCGCCCAAAAAAAAATTCCGGCCATGATGGTTTCCGGTACCTTCAACATCACTTACCTCACGGGATTTACCGGCGACTCAAGCTATCTGATGGTGACTCCCACTGAGACTGCAATCGTCAGCGACTCGCGCTACGCGACCCAACTGACCCAGGAATGCCCTCAAATAAAGTCGATTATCAAGGGTGACAGCGGTACGACTTGGCAAGCCGCCGCTGAATACGTAAATGCTCTCAAGTTGTCGGGACTCGCCGTTGAAACCCACATCATGACGAAGGCCACTTACGACCAAGTTGGCGATTTGTTTCAACCGCCACTCCTCTCTGCTACGGGGATCGTCGAAGAAATGCGGGCGATCAAGGACGACGAGGAACTGGCACGAATTCGGCACGCGATTCGAATCAATGAACGCGTCTTCCAAATTATTCGGACGCAATTGCGCGGGGACCAAACCGAGCGGGCGGTCGGTTACGCATTGGAAAATGAGATGCGGGCGTTGGGCGGCGAGGGATGCGCGTTCCCGCCGATTGTCGGTGTTGGTCCTCGCTCGGCGTTGCCCCATGGAGGTGTTTCCGATCTCAAGATTGGAGCGAATCCAATTCTGTTGATCGACTGGGGAACGCGATGCAACGGTTACGTTAGCGACTTGACGCGAATCCTCACAACTGGCAAAGTACCCGCGAAGTACGCCAAGATTTACGAAGTCGTTCGAGCGGCCCAGTTAAAGGCAATCGAGAAGATCAAGGCCGGTGTGGATTGCCAAGTCGTGGACAGGGCCGCGCGTGCCCATATCGACTCGGCCGGTTTTGGGAAATTTTTTGGACACGGCTTGGGCCACGGAATCGGAATGCAGGTCCACGAAAGTCCTTACTTTTCGCCTTCCCGCAAAGGCATTCTGGCCGAAGGCATGGTTGTCACCGTCGAGCCGGGAATCTATTTGCCGGAACTCGGCGGCGTCCGGATTGAAGATGACGTGCTCGTAACCAAAGACGGCTGCGAAGTCCTCAGTTCCTTGCCGACCGACTTTGAATCGACACGAGTCGAATTGTTTTAGGCAGCACGTTTGCGCAATCGAGTGAAAGCCAAAAATCCGAGAGCCGACAACAGCGCCGTGTTTGGTTCGGGAACAGCGGATAGCGTGACATCGCCAGTAATGGTCAGGCGATAGTCTCCATGATCATGGACCAGAGTGCCTCCGACTCCATCGATGGTGTTGGGATAAAACCCTCCACCGGTACCGGGATTGATTCCATTGATGGCATCCGATTGATCGTAAAAGAAGCCACCCACGGTCAAGATATAATTTCCAGGCAAGAGCACAGCAGACAGAAACGAATCGAGGGTTGAGATGGAGCCGTCTGTGGGAGGTAAGCCCGAATCATCATTTTCATCGATATAGTCTGAGAGGTCTAGCGAACCATCGTCAACAAAGAGATAAATCATCGAGTCAAAGAACGCGATTTCACCATCTCCGTTGACGTCGAAGCCCGTGGGGCTTGAGTCGTCCTCCCAAGAGAGAATGTCGAAGGTGACGATTCCTGGCGTGTTGACCGAAACTTAATATGGTCAACCGTACTAACGACGCCTCCAGAAAAATCGTTAGGCTGGCCAACTGGGGTACCACCCAAATGTAGAATCGAACCGTTTACGACCGAGTCGCCGTTCGCAGCTGATCCAAAGACCATGCTGGCAATCATTCCAAAAAAAATAAAGGCTTTGTTCATTTGTTCCCCTAGCGACGAAAACCGAAAACAGTGGGCGTGGAAATTCCGAATAATTGAATTTCGTGACCAAGAAAACGTAGGTCTGTGGTTTTCAAATGAAGGGGGAATTGTGACTCTTGTTCGGAAAATCTTGAAAAAATCGGATTATGCGGGTGATTTCGGCCGAAACAGGAATGACGAATCCGCCAAAATTGCGTGCAAATCAAGCGTCGCCAAGCAGGGAATCCTCCGAGTTATTTGAGTCGTCGGTAGCCAGAATCGGTTCCGCTAAATCGATCGTGAAATCTTCACGGCATTGACCACATTGAACACGGCAGCCCAGTAGCTTCGCGCGAGATTTGGATTTGTTTTCGCATTTTGGGCAAGTGACACCAAAACGCATTTCGTCCCGCGTTGCACTGTTCAGTAGTTCTTCCGGTAGTCCCTCGAAGCAAATATCTTCGGGCAAAAACTGAGTCAATTGTTTTCGATCAACTTCCGGATACAAGACAATTCGATTGGCCAAATGTCGAATTGCTCCTTCAAACAGATTGCGAGCCAGACGTCCATTGCCAAAGTATTTGTCCCGTTTGAGATATAAGCCATTGAGCCCGACCAGCAATCTGGCAAACGCCTCTTTCTCAATGACGTATTCATGTAGCTGACACATTCTGAAAAATATTTGAGCCAACTCTCCCGGAGAATAATCGGGGAAATTAACTCGGCGATTGAATCGAGAGGATAAACCTGGATTTGATTTAAGCATGCGTTCAACTTCTTCTGGATAGCCGGCCAGGATGACGACCAGTTGATCGCGATGGTCTTCCATTCTCTTTAGCAAAGCCTGAACAGCTTCAGCGCCGTACGGATCATCTCCCTTTTCTGCGACGAGACTATAGGCTTCATCGATAAACAGGACTCCGTCCAATGCTTGATCGATCAACCGGTTGGATTTGGGGCCGGTCTGACCCGCATATTCAGCCACGAGTCCCGAGCGATCGGTTTCGATCAAGTGCCCTTTGGTCAGAATTCCCATTGCGCCGTAGATCTTCCCGAGAATCCGGGCAACTGTGGTTTTGCCGGTTCCCGGATTTCCGGTAAAGACCATATGTAAAC
>JBEBGH010000400.1:0-4462 GCA_040081565.1 Pirellulaceae bacterium | reverse complement strand
TTCAGTCCAAGAATATGCTGGTAAAGTTCTTTGTCTTGCATAAACGTTCTCCTTGGCGGAGAATTCTAACAAACCCACGAAATTACCGGATGGACCAATTTATTGTCCCGGCTACTATGAGATCGCTTTTGGGGGTGTTACAGTGAATGCCATAGAAATCGTTTTCGATTCTTGCCATTAGCCGGTTTCTATTTTCAGCCGTTTCGTGGCGCACAAGACTTATTTTTGCCTCTCAAAAATATTCCGGGTCATTAATATAAGCTAGATAACCGATGATGCGAATTCGTTGGCCACGCACTAGCAACCAAACAACACGACTCAAACAAATCCGAGAACGTTCGAAAATTTGCGATTATGATCATCTGGAACGGCGATGCGTTTTAGCGGCAAACTTGGCTATCACCAGCGCGTACCTTGTCGACACGGATTTCAACCCAATCGCCGCAGCAACGGTCGGCGAAACGGTTTGGATTCGCGTGAACTGGACGACGACGGACTTAACCGCCTCGAATCAATATTACGTCCGTTATTCAGTGGACGGCATCCAGCTGGACTCGGCGTTGTTGACCGGCCAGCCAGGTGTCAATTTGAGTTATGCGTGGATCCGAATGGGGTGGTACGCGGCACCTGGTTTGCATAACGTCACCGTAACCGTCGACGGCACTAATGCGGTGGCCGAATCCAACGAAGGGGACAATAGCCTCACGTTCAACTTTACACCGGTGGCCCCCACGTCGTTGCCCCAAAAATTCGTTTCTCCAATGGGCGGCAAACAAAATGAACAATGGAGTATCGTGAATTATTTGGATATCGACCCTCGCGGCGGAATTCAGTCTGATTACCGGGGGGGGCCGTTTCAGTATGAGGGTCATACCGGCATCGATCTTACGTTGGCAAATTTTTCATATATGGATCGAGGTGTACCGGTTTACGCCGCAGCCGATGGGCAAGTCTCTTTTACCGCAGACGGCCACTTCGATCGAGAGACATCGGCCAACAGCAACCCCTCAAATGTGGTGCGGATTGACCACGGCAACGGCTGGCAAACCGAGTATTTTCACCTGGCCGCCAACACGATCGTGGTTAAACCCGGTGACTCGGTTGTCGCCGGCCAGTTGATTGGTTTGGTAGGGAGCTCTGGCAGTAGCACAGACGCCCACCTCCATTTTCAAGTAATCCATGATGGAAAACACGTCGAGACTTTTCTTGATGCGGCGGCGTATTGGGTTCAGCCTTGGACTTATCAAGGCGATACCTTGACGAAAGTTACGGACAAGGGAATTACCAACTACACAGTCTGGCCGGATTTCAAGGAACGTCCCTCGGAAATGAGCATCTTTTCCACGACGAAGAATTGGTCCGTGTGGAGTTGGTATCGGATTTCACATATGGATTCGGGCGATCAGGCTAAGGTCGAATGGATTCGTCCTAATGGTTTAATTGACACAACTTACAATTACACTGCGCCAGGCGTGATACGGTATGGCAGTTTTGCCTGGACATTGGGTTCGTCAAGTTGGGCGGCTTATTTAGGGACTTGGCAAGTGGTCTTGTCGGTGAATGGCATCGAAACCGCCAGATCGTCGTTTCAAGTTGTCTCGGGAGCTGGCCAGCCAGAAATTAGCGTCAGTGAAAGCAGTTCCGAAGTAATTGGTGGCCGGACGACGGCAATCGATTTTGGCACCGTTTCAGTTGGGAATATTGGCCCAACAAAAACTTTTTCAATTGAAAACCATGGATCTTCAAATCTGACCGTCGCTAACTTGTCGTTGCCGACTGGGTTTTCTTTGGTTGGAGCATTCCCGGCGAACGTGGCTGCGGGAACAACGGCGACATTTACGGTCCGATTGGACACATTGCGCAACGGAGCCAAATTTGGACGAATTTCCTTTGACACGAACGATCTCGACGAGGCGAGCTTCAATTTTAATCTCAGTGGAATGGTCAGTGGGTCCGATCCTCTGGGCGTTCCCTCAATAACGCTACCCGGTCCGGCCGTACATTATGAGCCGGGCAAACCACCGAAACGGATCGACCCTACTGCGACTTTTGTCGATCCGACATCTCCCAATCTAAATAACGGCTCGGTGGTCGTGAAATTCGATTCGGGTGGAGCGGTCGGCGATCAATTAGTGATCATTAACGAGGGAAACGGAGCCGGTCAGATCGGAGTCGTGGGAAACACCGTTCGTTATGGCGGAGTTGTGATCGGTACGTTTTCCGGAGGCTTGGACGGAAATTCCCTGAACGTGGCCTTGGGTACAAATTCAACAGCGATAGCAGTTCAGGCGTTGTTGAGAAATATCGCCATCTTTAATTCGGGAACCAGTTTTTCCACGGTTCGTCGTACTGTCCAATTTACCGTGATCGACGATCTGGGGAATGTCAGCAATCAACCGGTGAAAACGCTGGTACCTCATCAAACGGTGGACATCCGTTTGCAGCCAACGATTGTCTCTGTCGGAAATAACCTGACCTTAACGTATGAGATTGTTGGTATTCCCGCGACTCCTTTTTCAATCGGTTTTTATCGCTCGAACAACACTACTTTTGGAGGCGATGTTCTCCTAAGTACAGTGTCCATCAGTTCGTCAAGCGATCTTAGCGTGGGTATTCACGTGAAGAACTTGATTATTGGAGGAGGAATAGGACAAGTTGCACTGCCGGGTGCAGGCGCCACCGAAATTGAAAACGATTATTACCTTTTAACCGTTGCCGATCCGACCGATGCGGTGCCGGAGTATGAGATCCCGTACTTTGGCAACAACAATCTCGATGTTTTTGCTGGTGTCTATCACGTTCCTGGTGGTAGAGTCATGGTGCAGGGGCGGGATACCGCCGACTCCGTCGTTATTTCGGGCGCAATCACCGTCAACTTTAACGGAAACAACACTGTTTTCGCTGCTGCCGACGTAACCGGCTTTCGAGTTCGAGGGCATAACGGCAATGACAACTTGAATGGCGCTGCAGTGAACCTGCCCATGTGGTTGTCCGGTGGCAATGGCAGTGACTCTTTGAGAGGCGGTTCATCGCTTGATGTCTTGAAAGGCGGCGAGGGAAACGATTCACTGAACGGCGCGGCGAACAATGATTGGTATGTTTTTGATACGGACATTGCGCAAGGGGCTGATTCACTGGTGGATTCGTCAGGCACCGACACCTTGGACTTTTCGTCGGGGGCGATTGGCGTAAATCTCAATCTTGGACTGACGTCCTTGCAGGTATTGAATCCGAATTTGTCGTTAACCCTTGCTTCCGCCACGTCCGCTGAAAATGTGATTGGTACTAGCGGCAATGACACATTGACCGGGAACTCGAAGATCAATCAGCTTACGGGCGGACCCGGCAATGACTCATTGGCGGGCGGCACCAACAATGACACGTATTTTTTCGATATCGATTCTGCATTGGGAAGCGATACTTTGATTGAATCTTCCGGTTTAGACACCCTAGATTTTTCCAAGAGTTTATCGGGGATTACAATTAGTTTGGGGGTGACTTCGGTCCAAGTCGTCCATTCAAACTTGTCACTGAGATTAACCTCATCTACGAGATTCGAAAATGTGATCGGATCCAGCGGCAGTGATTCGATAACCGGAAATACTTTGGTCAACTACCTTACTGGTGGGCCCGGAAATGACTTGTTGGCGGCCGGGTCGAACGATGACGTCTATTGGTTTGACGCGGATAGCGGATTGGGGTCCGATACGATCACCGATAGTGCAGGTGTCGATTTTTTGGACTTTTCCGCAACGACGGTGCAAAATATCGCCATCAATCTTGGACAAACAACAGCCCAAGTTGTCAACGGCTTTTTAACTGTGACGCTTTCGTCGGCAACAGCATTTGAGGGCGTTCGGGGAGGCGCGCGGAACGACACGATCACGGGGAATTCGTCGGCAAACATTTTGCTGGGGATGGCGGGAAACGACTCAATTTCTGGAGCTGGGAATCGTGACCTTGTTTTCGGCGGGACTGGTGCGGACTCGCTGTTAGGTGGTAGTGATGATGATTTGTTAATTGGCGGGACCACGTCGCACGACGGAATCTTCGCCAACCTTATTTCCATTCGCAGCGAGCTGATTTCAGCCGACGATTACCTGACACGCCTAAGCAAGTTTCGTTCGGGGACAAGTGTTCCGCAACTGTCGTCGGGCGTTACGGTCTTCGACGATGGTTCAACAGATAATTTGACAGGAGAGGTCGGCCGCGATTGGTTTTTCGGATTGCTTGCTGAAGTAGCCGACAAGGCCATAGACGAAGAAGTTGACATCTAAATTGGATGTGAAGCCTTAAATGAAACGCACGTCAAACAACAACCGTCGTTGCCATTCCATTTTTCAAGGTGTTCTACGTGAAATACGTCATTTTCTGGCTCGTTGAATAGACCAAGGCATGTTTCAACAGCGACCTTTGTCCATGAATCGGCCAAATTGCAATTAGCTTTTACTGTCGGTATTGT
>JBEBGH010000096.1:0-16250 GCA_040081565.1 Pirellulaceae bacterium | reverse complement strand
ATTACGATTTTGCGGAAAAGGTTTTGGGCAAAAAGATGGGCAACATTCGATCTTTCATCGCTGTGGGAATTGCGCCGGTCATCTGTTCGGCGGCACACAAGCAAATTCGCGAACTACAAAAGTCCACCACCGGTTACCGTTGGGTGGACACCAAGAACATGCATTTGACCCTTAAGTTTCTGGGGAATGTTTTGGATCGCGAGATTCCAGATGTTTGCCGAACGATTGAGCGGGCGATGAAGGGACAATCGATTTTCGACATTGGTTTCCGGGGCATTGGGGCCTTCCCTTCGGTCGATCGCCCGCGGGTCTTGTGGATGGGGATCGAGGATTACGAAGGTCGGTTTGCCGAGTTGAGCCGCAAGCTCGATGCGGCTCTCGCCGAGATGGGCTTCCAGCCGGAGAAACGGGACTTCAAGGCACACTTGACCTTGGGTCGGGCCGAGGAGGTCCCCCAACCGAGTCAGGCTCTTGCCGACTATTTCACCAAAAATGCGGATGTCGAGTTCGGCAGCATGGAAATCGACGAAATCGTCTTGTTTTCGAGTTTCACCGACAAATACGGGACCACGCACACCCCCATGGCCACGATCGAATTGGAGTAATTGGGCTGGCGTTTTTTCGGGAAAAATGCTTCGATAAGGGGTAGTGTCATTTTTTACAGTAATGTGGCAAAATGATGGCGACCCAAAAATTATTCGCGCACCGGACCTAACGTGTCTAGACCGCGCCGAATACTAGGGATGCAGGCTCTTGAAAACGGCTCGCTGACCCCATAGGTTACGGGTGGAAACTGTTTTTCAATCGACGGCGATGGATCGTCGACACGAAGGGCTTGCGATTCATTTCACAACTTCGTCTCGATCAATGGAGCATGCAATGTCCAAATCCGCGTTAGTCACATCCCCTGAAGATAAAGGTACCGAGGTTATGTCCAAGAAAGCCGCTCCCCGCTCCGCTGCCAAAAAGAAATCCGAGTCCCCCGTTGATCAAATGATGAAGGAAAACGAAACGCTCAAGAATACCGTACAGCAAATCGAAAAGCAGTTCGGTAACGGTGCGATCATGACCTTGGGGGGTGAAACGAACTCCCAAATCCGCGGGATTCCCACCGGCAGCTTGTCTTTGGATATTGCCTTGGGAGGCCAAGGCCTGCCATGCGGTCGAATCATCGAGATTTTTGGACCAGAGTCGAGCGGCAAGACCACCATTGCCTTGCACGTCATTGCCCAATCCCAAAAGAAGGGCGGAATTGCGGCATTTATTGATGTTGAACA
Source organism: Pirellulaceae bacterium (assembly GCA_040081565.1). Classification (GTDB taxonomy): domain Bacteria; phylum Planctomycetota; class Planctomycetia; order Pirellulales; family Pirellulaceae; genus BJ22. The sequence continues at coordinate 14,973 of JBEBGH010000096.1, read as the reverse complement.
TGCCTTCGATCCGACTTGGGCGAAGAAGCTGGGTGTCGACCTTGATACCTTGCTCGTCAGCCAACCAAGTAGTGGCGAAGAAGCGATGCAGATTACTGAAATGTTGATCAAATCAAATTCGGTGGACGTCATTGTGCTCGACTCAGTCGCGGCCTTGGTTCCAAAACAGGAACTCGAGGGCGAAATCGGCGACTCGCACGTCGGTCTGCAAGCTCGATTGATGAGCCAATCGATGCGAAAATTGACCGGTGCGATCAGCCGCAGCAAGACCTGTTCGATTTTCATCAACCAGATTCGCGAGAAGATCGGCGTGATGTTTGGCAGCCCGGAAACAACTCCGGGTGGTCGGGCGCTGAAGTTCTACAGCTCTTGCCGAATCGACGTGCGCAAGATCGGCGCACTAAAGGACGGCGACGAACAAGTCGGCCAACGAGTGAAATGCAAAATCGTCAAGAACAAGGTCGCGCCTCCCTTCCGCGTGGCTGAGTTCGACATGATGCATTCCAACGGCATCAGCTATGAAGGCGACGTGCTCGATCTAGGAGTTGCTGCCAAGGTCGTTCAGCGCACCGGAGCCTGGTTCAAATTCGGCAACGTGCACTTGGGCCAAGGCAAGGAAAAAGCTCGGCAGTTCCTGATCGAGAACCCCGCGGTTTGCCAAGACATCCGCGACAAGATCATGGAGGACGGCAACTCGGTCATCGAGGCAATGGAATCCGAAGGTGGCTCGCCAGACCCTGAAGAGGCAATGGAAATAGCCGAATAAACGGTACAGCCAAAACAATCTGAAGCTCATCGGGCCGGTAACGCACTTTTTCGTTACCGGCCTTCTTCTTTTTTTGGGGATCGTATGCATTCTGGGACTTGCCCCCCAAAAAAAAGACCTTTTCCACGTTCACATCGCCCATTCATGCCGGAGTCCCACCGTGAGAAGAATTTCTTCTTTTCTTTTTTTATTGACGATGTTGGTAACCGCGAGCGCAGCTTTTGCCCAAGCACCGCCGGACATCAGTCGTTGGAGCGGAGGTACCGCGTCTGCGCAACCGCAAGGGTTTTCCCAGGGCAGTCCGTTGACGCTGACCTGGGGCTTCGCAGCCCTCGGCAGTGCGATCAACAACGACGGCAGTTTTGCGAACGGGAATAACAATCTGCAAACCAGGCTCAATACGATTTATGGCAGCCAAGCCACTTGGCAACCAATTTTTGCCGGCGTTTTTAATCGCTGGAACGAACTTGCTGGATTGACTTACATTTTTGAAGCGGCGGATGATGGTGCTGCGTTATCGGGTGCGAATGCCGGGGTGCTCGGCGTGCGGGCGGATGTGCGGATCAGTGGAAAAACATTGGACGGCAACAGCGGTGTATTGGCCTACAACTGGTTTCCTAACCGTGGAGATATGGTGATCGATACGAATGATACCTTCTTCGACGATACCAGCAGCAGTTCAATTCGCCTGCGGAACGTGGTTTCCCACGAGCACGGACACGGTCTGGGAATGTCTCACGTAGAATCATCCAACGGAGCTTTCTTGATGGAGCCGTTCTATACGAATGCGTTTGATGGTCCTCAGTTTCATGACATTCTGGTTGCACATCGGGGCTACGGGGATGTGCGTGAAAAGAGTTTTGCGGGTCTTGGCAACGATGTTGCGGCGCGGGCTACAGCCCTCGGCAACGTGGTTTCTGGCGGGAGCGTTTCGATCGGAAATGACGCCCGAAATCTACCGGTTGCACCGACCGAAACAGATTTCATTAGCATTGACGATAACACGGACACCGACTTCCTCAGCTTTTCCATTTCGGCACCGGGGACCATCAATATTCTGTTGGAGGCGTTGGGTCATATTTATCAAACTGGTCCACAGGGAGGAACACAAGTCGCCTTCGACACGCGACTCCGCAGCGACTTGTCGTTGGCCTTGTTTGACACCAACGGGACGAGTCTGTTGATATCTTCAAATACGACCAGCTTTGGGGGCAACGAAACGATTTCCAACTTTTTCCTCGGTAATGCCGGCACATACTTCGTGCGAATTCAGAGTGTGGACAATCCCGATTCAATCGCCCTAGACACGCAGTTTTATGGGCTGAACGTCAGCTTTGTTTCTGTTCCGGAACCGGGTTCGATCGCACTTTTGGTCGGACTCGGAATTACATGGTCGGTTTCCAGACGTCGACGCAAATAAAACGCTTGTTTAATTTTTATCGGCACCGTGTGGGACCGATTCCACACGGTTTTTTCATGCGCCCATTCAATTTCCAGGCTTTGATAAGTTAACTCCGCAATATCAGAAAAATCCTCAAAAAAGTGATCATCGGAAGATTGAACACGCCTTAAATCGGTTTATACTGCGTGTCTCATTCGGAACTCATTCGACTCAATTCTCATCCCAGTCGGAGAAATCTCGTGGTTAGGTTTTTTTCAATCGCACTTTCGTTTGCGATATTTACAACTGCTTCAATTGCCATTGCTCAACCGCCGAGCGGGACAAACTCCATCGACTCTCGTCGATGGACTGGCAGTACGGCGTTGGGGCAAGCTCAAGGTTTTGCACAGGGCAGCCCGCTGACGTTGACTTGGGGATTCATGGCGAATGGAACTGTGATAAACGACAATGCCCACAGCGGATTTCCAAACGGCGTCAATAATCTTCAAACCCGTTTAAACACGATTTATGGAAGCCAAGCGGTTTGGCAACCGCATTTTCAATCGGTATTCAATCGATGGAGTGCAGTAAGCGGGTTAAGTTACGTTTTTGAAGCGAACGATGATGGGGCTGCAATTGGCACAAATACTTTTCCTGGTGGGCAAGTCGGTGTCCGAGCCGATGTTCGAATTGGCGGGAAAGCATTGGACGGAAACAGCAATGTACTAGCCTACAACTATTTTCCCAACGTTGGTGATATGGTCATCGACACCAATGACAACTTTTATAATGATATTTCTAGCAGTTCGATTCGACTCAGAAACGTGGTTGCCCATGAACATGGTCACGGCATTGGTATGGCACATGCCGAATCGACTACGGTACCCGCTGGACAATTCCTGATGGAGCCGTTTTTTTCGAATGCCTTTGATGGTCCTCAATATTGGGACATCTTGGTTGCCCACCGAGGATACGGTGATGTCCATGAAAAAAGTTTTTCGGGCCTTGGCAATGACATTGCAACCAGAGCAACGGCTCTTGGCAACGTTGTGACCGGAGGTAGCGTTTCCATCGGTAATGACGCGCGGAACTTGCCAGTTGCTCCTACAGAAATCGACTTCGTTAGCATTGATGACAATACCGACACAGATTTTTTCAGTTTTCAAGTTTCGGCTCCGGGGAACGTCAGCATTTTGCTTGAATCGCTTGGACAGCAATTTACGATCGGCCCTCAAGACGGTGTGAACGGCAACGAACCACTGTTTGACACGCAACTGAGAAGTGATTTGGTTCTGTCATTATTTGCAAGCAATGGAAGTACACTTTTAGCTTCGGTCAACGCTACATCGTTTGGGGGCAACGAAACTATTTCCAATTTCATTCTCGGAAATGCCGGAACCTATTTTGTACGTGTTACTGGGGTAGACAATACCGATTCGATCTATCTCGACACCCAGTTCTACGGTCTGAACGTAAGCTTTGTTGGAGTTCCTGAACCGGGGTCGTTGGCCTTGCTATTGGGAGCCGGCATGGCTCTTTCGTTCACTCGACGCCGCCGCAAGTAAATTGACTGCAAACCCCGAAGATCCACAAAACCGTGGGCGGTGACGCCACACGGTTTTTTCTTGCGCCCGACGAGTGCTGAGCGAGCCGTGGCGGTGCTGCGTTTTTCCACTGACTCGGCGTTCGAGATTTGTCTGCCATTCGGTATACTCAAAAGCCTCGAACAAGGATGAGCCTTTGCCGTGGAAAACACCGAGAAACCAATGAAACCGTTTTCGACCGACGAACTACGTGAATGTTATCTGGACTTTTTTACCAGCAAGGGGCATCGCCGCTGCGAAAGCGACGTGTTGGTTCCCAAGTGGGATAAATCGGTTCTGTTTACGCCGGCCGGCATGAACCCGTTCAAAGACCACTTTTTGGGCAAGATCGAACTCGAGTTCACCCGCGCCACGAGTTGCCAGAAATGTTTGCGAACTGGCGATATCGACAATGTCGGCCGGACCGCTTATCACCACACGTTCTTTGAGATGCTCGGCAATTTTAGTTTCGGCGACTATTTCAAACGCGAAGCGATCCATTGGGCTTGGGAGTTTCTGACCGATCAAAAATGGTTGGCAATCGATCGCAATCGACTGACGGTCACTGTCTATCTGGACGACGACGAAGCGGCGGAGATTTGGCACAGGGAAGTCGGGTTGCCGCTCGACCGCATCGTGCGGATGGACGAGAACGATAACTTCTGGCCTGCCGGTGCCCCGACAAAAGGCCCCGATGGGGTGTGTGGTCCTTGTAGCGAAATCTTCTATCATCCGCCCGGCGGCAAAAAAGAAGTTGAGATCTGGAACCTCGTTTTCACCCAGTTCAATCGCGACGGAAACCCGCCGAATAACCTGTTCCCCTTACCCAACAAGAACATCGATACCGGGATGGGTCTCGAGCGAACCGCAGCCCAACTGCAGGGCGTTGACACGAACTACCACATTGATATTTTGAAACCGATCGTTGAGGCGGCAGCGGATGTTTGTGAAGTGGCCTACATCGCCGACTCCGATAACGGGCGACGGTTGCGACGAATTACGGACCACATTCGGGCTTGTTCGTTCGCCATCCACGAAAATGTTTATCCTGGTGCAGCCAAAGAAGAATACGTTGTCCGGCGATTGCTGCGGCGAGCTGTTCTCGATGGTCACCAAATGGGCCTCCGCGAGCCGTTTTTGTACAAGCTTGTCGGGACGGTGGCGGCAATGATGAAGAAGCCGTATCCCGATCTCAGCGAAACCGTTGATCGCGTTTCGCAAATCGTGCGGCATGAGGAGGCGACCTTCCTCGGCTCGCTCGATGGTGCCCTGGCACGTATCGAGAAGATTTTCATCAAGGCGTCGAAAGCCTCCACGCGACAGGTCCATGGAGACGACGTTGCCGATCTATATCAGACGTTTGGCGTTCCGCCTGAGCTGTTGGAAACATTGGCTCGCGACCAGGGATTTGCCGTCGATTGGGACGGGTACAAGCAAGCCATGGAGGAACACGGTCGTGTATCGGGCAAGATTGCCGAAACCGTAATGGGCAACTTCGGGCCGATCGACGACATCAAACGGGACGTCAAGTCGGTGGATTTTGTCGGCTATGAAAGGACGGATTTCTCGAGCGAAATTTGTGGCTTGGTTTCCGACAACGAGCTAGTGCAAAAACTGCAACAACCGTCGACGAAGAGTACCGACGTGGTGGTCTTGCGAAAAACGCCGTTCTACGCCGAATCCGGCGGACAAGTCGGAGATAATGGCGAGATCGTCACTGAAACGGGAGTCTTCGTGGTCAGCGATACTCAAAAGGATGGCGACGTAATTTTGCATTACGGCAGCTTGAAATCAGGGACAATTTCCGTTGGTCAAACAGCCAAGGCGACGGTCGACCAAGTTCGCCGCGAGGCTATTCGTCGGGCTCACTCTGCCACCCACGTCTTGCATCATGCCTTGCAATTGACGTTGGGGAATCATGCTCAACAACGTGGCTCGAAAGTCTCGGCGGACTGGCTGCGTTTTGACTTTTCCAACATGCAAGCGGTCACCGCGGATGAGTTGCATCACATTGAAAAAATCTGCAACCAACGCATCAGCAGTCCCCAGCCTGTCGTGGCCCAAGTTCTGCCGCTCAACGAGGCGCGGCAGAAGGGTGCCATGATGTTGTTTGGCGAGAAGTACCCAGATCCTGTCCGGATGATCTCGATGGGTGACTTTAGCCGCGAACTTTGTGGCGGAACGCACGTTGCGAACACCACGGAAATTGGAGTTCTAGAAATTCAAACAGAGGAAGGGGTCTCTTCCGGCACGCGCCGGATTGAAGCGCTGACCGGTGAGCGGGCCAAGGAATTCAGCAACCAGGTACGGCAGGAAATTGCGGCGATCTGCAAGTTACTGCAAACAACTCCTGATCGATTCCCCCATGCCGTGATGGAATTGACGAAACGGGTGAAGGACTTGAAAAAACAGCTTTCGTCCGGCAAGGCTCCAAGTAAAGACGGATCGGCAGATTCGGAACACCCACCAATCGAATCCGATTATTTTTCGCAGCGAGCTGCCCTGCGCGAGACCGCACGTTTGTTGAATGTCCCGATGACTTCCGTGAACGACCGCGTTGCCAGCCTGCGAGCCGAAATCGCGGCATTGGAAACGCAGGTTTCAAACATGGACAACAGCGGGTCGCTCAGTGCAGCGGAGTTGGCCAAATCGGTTCAAACGCTGTCGGGCGTCCCGACGATTGTTCAAGAAGTTGTTGTGTCCAACCCAGCCTTATTGCGACAACTGGTCGACGACATTCGTGGCCAGCTCAAGTCCGTTGCGGTGTTCCTGGCTGCGGCAACGGGCCCGGACAAAGTTGTATTGGTAGCGGGAGTCACACCGGATTTGATCGCCAAAGGCATTCGTGCCGGTGATTGGATTAAAGAGGTTGCTCCACACGTTGGTGGAGGTGGCGGGGGGCGTCCGGATTTCGCGCAGGCCGGGGGCAAACAGCCCGAGAATATCCGCCCTGCCCTGCAGGTCGCGAGCGAATTCGTGCGAACCGCTTTGTTAGATTAGTTCGGTTCGACAGCTAACTGGTTGTCGATCTGTTCGACGCCATCGACGTTACGAACTGCTTCTTGAGCAAGTTGCTTCTCGAAGTAGGTCTGCACGGATCCTTGCAACACGACTCGTCCATTTGCTTCTGCGAGAAAATGGACTTTTCGCTTGCTCAAGTGTGGATGGCAGATAAAGACCTTGGTAAGTGCTTGGTCGAGTGGTTGGAGGAGGGAATCGGATTGCATGGGAGACTCTTGACTTTCGGCGATCGAAATGATCATCGCGAAGAAAAACCAAAGCAATATGCGCGATTGAACGAATTTTGCGGGAGTTCATTGTGCGAAATTAGACGGATTTCGCGAAATCTATTCCGGGGATTCCGAAGAAATCGGATTTGACAGGTCCGCCCTGATCGGCGTTCAAGAGTCCGTTGGAAGTTCGAGCAGATGGTTTGTGATCGGGCAATGAACGTCCGCCCCGCCCAGTGGACGAAAAAGGGTTTTGGCTTAGAATCAAAACCTGAAAAAACGATGATCAAAGGTTGATTATTTAGAGGAGACGGAATTGGCCGAAACGACTGAAAATCTGTTGGCGACACCGCTCCGTGATTGGCATGTCGCCAGCGGCGGCCGAATGGTCGAGTTCGCCGGATGGCTGATGCCAGTGCAGTATTCCTCGATCATCGACGAACACCATGCGACTCGAAACGCTGTTGGGATTTTTGACGTTTCGCATATGGGGCGATTCTACTTTTCGGGTTCAGGAATCGAGCAATTCATCGATGGCTTGACGACCCGTCGTATTATCGGAATCGAGCCGGGTCGAATTCGATACTCATTGATGACGAATGCCCAAGGGACAATTCTAGACGACATTCTCGTGTACCATTTGCAGCGCGACGGCAACAGCCAATACATGATGGTGGTCAACGCAGGCAATCGGCTGAAGATTAAAAACTGGATTGAATCGAGGCTGGCTGGCACCGGGATTAGCTTGGACGATCGCACCGAACGCACGGCGATGATTGCTGTTCAGGGGCCCAAGGCGTGTGGCGTCGTGGCGAAACTCGGAAATCTCGATCCGGTCGAACTTAAGTACTACTCGGGAGCCTTCGGCAAAGTCTGCGGTAAAGAGGCGTTGATCAGTCGCACTGGGTACACCGGTGAAGACGGTTGCGAGTTGATTGTCGATGCCGAGATTGCCGAAGCGATGGCAACCGCGATTGCAAACGAGTCCGCCAAGGTTGACGGACGTCCTGCGGGACTAGGGGCGCGAGACACTTTGAGACTAGAAGCGGCAATGCCACTGTACGGACATGAGTTAACAGAATCGATCAACGCAGTGCAAACCGATTTAGGGTTTGCCATGAATTTGAAGGACCGCGACTTCGTGGGGCGCGACGCCATCATGGCCGCGAAGAAACAGTCAAACTTGCCAGTTCGTGTCGGTTTGATCGTTGAGGGCAAACGAGCCGCGCGAGAGAATTGCGATGTCTTGCTGGGCGGTAAGAAAATCGGGTTCGTGACGAGTGGAACCTATTCACCAACGTTGCAAAAGGCAATCTCAATGGCCTATGTCGACCCGCAACACGCGGCGATCGGCACCGCAGTTGAAATCGATATTCGAGGCAAACCGGCAGCGGCTGAAATCGTTAAGATGCCTTTTTATTCTCGCAGCTAGAATCGCCAACGTTGAATTAACCTCAAGCAATAAAGGAACTTGGAAATGGATCCCAAAAAACTCAAATACGCTGAGACACACGAATGGGCTTTTGTCGAGGGAACAACGGCCACCGTTGGGATTACCTCGCACGCCGTCGAACAATTGACCGACCTCGTGTACATGGACCTGCCTGCAGTGGGCAGCAAAGTCACCGCGGGCACACCTTTTGGCGAAGTTGAATCGGTCAAAGCAACGAGCGACTTGTACAGTCCAGTCGATGGTGAAGTCATCGAAGTAAATACCACACTGCCGGACAACCTGGAGATTCTGAATTCTGACCCGTATGTAAAGGGCTGGATTATGAAAGTCAAATTGACAGGTGATCAATCAGCTCTCAATAAACTGATGGACCTGGCCGCTTACGAACGTCAATGTGCCGAACATGGCTAGACCGTTTCGCTGGCGATTAATGGACGAAATTCGTGAACTGGCCGACGGATGAGCAAGCTGCTTTTGTTGGATGATTCGCCAGCTCGGGGCGCATGGAACATGGCCCTGGATCAAGCGTTACTCGAATGTGTCGACGAAACGGGTTGGTCCATTTTGCGATTTTATCGTTGGAGTCCCGCGACCCTGTCGTTGGGCTATTTCCAGTCGTACAACGAACGAGAACAACATCCGTTGTCGCGCGAGTTGGACGTCGTGCGAAGGGCTTCTGGTGGAGGTGCCATTGTTCACGACCGGGAGTTGACCTACAGTCTGGTCGTACCCATTACTTCGCGTTGGTCTCAGGCGAATCGCGAATTGTACGATTTAGTCCACAAATCAATCGTTGAATATTTGGCGGGCCAAGGCGTAACTGCGACGTTATTCGATAGCTCCCCAAATCACTCAAGCCGTGAAAATCCGTTGCTTTGCTTTGAGCGTCGTGCAGATGGCGACATCTTGATTGGCAATCACAAGATCGGCGGGAGTGCACAACGCCGGAGCAAAAATTCCCTGCTGCAGCACGGAAGTATCCTGCTGGAACGGTCACTATTTGCCGTCGAATTACCGGGCATTGCCGATCTCACTGGGGTTGCGATTGACGACCGCCTTCTCTCGGGAGCTTTGCAAGGACTTATTTCGTCGAAAATGGCTGCGGAATTGGTGCCCTTTGAAATCCCCTCGCAATGGATTGACTTGGCTCGGCGGATTGAAACTGAGCGTTTTGGCGCGTCAACTTGGACGCATAACCGGTAAATTACCGTATTGGGAGGGGTTTTAACCCATCATTACGTCTGGAAGTTTGCGAATAATATCCCCTTTAGGCTTGATTATCGACGTTACGTCTGCCTAGAATGATGGGACGAGAGAGACATCAAGATCGTGGCTAATTCTGTGGTGGTTTGCCAGGAATTAGTACTTTTCTCCGATCGATTAACATGTGTCGTGGAGGGATGATGCAAGTCAAATTGAAGGTTATTGGCGGCAAGAACGACGGACGAGAAATCAAGATTGCCGTCCCTGAGTTTATTATTGGGCGCGGCGAAGAAGCACATTTGAAACCCGCGAGTGACTTGATTAGCCGACAACATTGCTCAATCAAAATTGAAGGCTCCAATGTCGTGATCTCGGACATGGGTAGCCGAAATGGCACTTTCATTAATGGCCAACAATTGTCGGCGAAACATAATGCCAAGGTCGGAGACATTCTGCGAGTCGGGCGATTGCAATTTGAGGTCTTAATCGATGTTGCAGAGCCCAGTAACAAACGGCCACGTGTTGACGGTGTGGCTGGCGCTGTAGCACGTACTGCAGAGTCGTCTGGTCGCGGCGGCGAAAATCTGGAAGATAGCATCACCAGTTGGCTGGTCGAAGAACAAGATAATTCAGCCTTGTCAGACACGACCACTCAATTGAGTTTGGAAGATACAAAGGCGATTTTGGCCGAAGCTGAACGCAAGGCACGCGAAAAAGAGTTGGCTCGTAAACAGCAAGATTCCGATCCTTCGTTCAAGAGAGAAGAAACTCCGAGTTCCGAGAAGAAAAGTGCTGGGAAGTTGCCACCGATGCCGAAATTCTCGCACGATTCATCAAAGGTTGCCGCAGACGACGTTTTGCGGAAGTTCTTTAATCGACGATAAATTGATCGGTCTCAATCCTGAAGTTAGCGAAATCTGCGGCGTTTCCCGCAGATTTTTTTTGGAATTATCCCAAGAACAAAAGCAGCCTAGCGAATGCCCGGTAGCTGTTGTTTCACGCCGCTTTTTTGAGAAAAGTCTCGTTTTCTTGTGTCCAACGGCGACTATCTCGAAAGACAAACCTCGAAACATCGTGGTATCCTGTGGGGTATCTATCGACACCATTGGGAAGGAACGTAACCTTGGCAAGCGAAGTGAACGTCTTGATCAGCCGCTGCTTGGACGGTCAGCAATCGGCCTTTTCTGAGTTGATTAAGCAATACCAAGGCATGGTTTATGGACTATGTTTGCGAATGCTTCGTCAACGTGAGGAAGCCGAAGATGCGACGCAAGAAACATTTGTCCGGGTCTGTAACAGTCTGCATCAATGGGACCCAACTCGGGCGTTTGAACCGTGGCTTTTGACGATCGCGGGAAATCGTTGTCGAACTCGTTTGGCGAAACGATCACGACGACCCGGCCATGTGTCACTGGATTATCCGATTCAAGATGCGACGCATTTGGAATTTGAGGCCCAGCATTTAGCTGAGGAAATCGATACCGTTTTGGAATCGCTCAAGTCGGATTGCAAGCGTGCATTTTTGTTGTTTTACAACCAGCAACTGGCGTACAATGAAATCGCAACCCGTTTGCAGGTACCTTTGGGGACCGTTAAAACCTGGGTTCATCGAGCGCGAAAAGAACTAGTCGAGAAACTGAGATTTCGAGGAACGTTGGATGTGCGAAATTAGTCCTTGCGAAGACTTCGAAAACTGGATTCATGAGGCGTTGGATGCTCGGCAAGATCCTCGTTTTGATCAACGCATTGCCCGCCACTCCCGTGAGTGCCCCGCTTGCGCGGAAACTTTGTCGGATTATGTAAAGGTTGAAAACCTCGTGGCCGTGGCCTTTTCTCATCCGTCTGCGGTGGCGGAACGCCAACGCATTGAAAAGCGAAGACGTACGGAAAGTATATGGCGATTGGCAATTGGCGCGTTGGCGGCCTCGATCCTTGTTCTGGTTGTTGTCGAAAGAGGCAATTCCCCGGCGTCCGTTGTTGGTAATTCTCCTGATGCAATCACGCGTTCGAATTCCATGCCATTGGCTACCGATTCACCGTCAAGGCAGGCGGCCACTGTATCCTTGGCAACTTGTTACGAGTTGACATCCGAATTGCCGGGCATTCGTCCCATTCGAAGTTCGGTCGACGCTACGTTGAACTTGATTCAGCAATATGTTCCGGCTTCTTATTACCGGCAAGAGCCCGTGAAACGTCCTGGATTAGGCGGCTTTAATGACGGTCTCTGGGCTTTGGGCGTAGCCTGATCGGTCTGAACCGGCTTGCCGTTCGGTTGGTACGGTGCAGACGAGTTCCGCCCCGATTCCAAGTAATCTGACGATTTCTTTCTCCTCGCTGCTCGTTGACCTCGCAAATAGCCGTCATTATCGGTGCAAGGCGTGCAAGTGTTACCGCTTGTCGCCTTTTCGCTTAAACTGACCGTTTTGACTAATATCTTGGCTTTATTTTCGCTGCGTGGTCTATCTTTCCTAGTCGCAACTTGCGGCATTATCGAAACAGCTTATGTCCCCAGCAGAGCCAACCACCGATGTCGAAATCAAATCCCAAGAAGAGTGCCCAAGTCGAGAAGATGAACGAGATTGGTCGTCGCACGAGCGAAGATCGTCGAAAAGTCGTCATGCAAATTCAAGAAGAGCGGCGCAAGGGATCAAGACGTCGCAACATCGATCCGACAACCTGTGAGCGTGACTACAAAGAAGCCGAAATTGAATTCATGCGAGCCATGGATGACTACAAGCAATCCAGTGGCAGGATGTTTCCGACCTGTTCGGAAATATTGGAAGTGCTTTTGAAACTTGGTTATCAAAAAGTAGAAGCAACTCCGAATGTGGTTGCTCCGGTTGTCGTCAACGACAATTTGTTTATGGACGGCAGTCCAGCGACGAAGTAGGGATCGTTTCACACAAATTCGAGCATTAGAACAGCGGGCCATGTGGTCCGCTTTTTTTGTTTAATGGCTTAATCATTTGAAACGGACTTGTTCGGTCTCCACTTGGGAGAGGCTCAACAAGGCCATGGCGGTGCCGTAGCAGCGGCCAAGTTCGTGGGAGTCAACGAAGCAGCCATCGATTTCCGGCAACTCAAGAATGATGGCTCGCTGTTTGGCCGCTAATTTTGCTCGTGTTGTCGCGTCAGAGATTCGCCCGATGGTTTCGCTGCGAGCCTGCATGTCGTACCAGAAAAAGAACCCGCCGTAAGCGTAAGTCGAAGTGTGGTCGTCGTATTTCAGGGCCTTGGCCATCAGTCCATGAAAATTCAGCGATTTGTTCGCGGCTTCGGCCAGCTCCGCGTCGGTGATCTTGCCCCATTGGTGGCGAGCAAGTTCGCAAACGGAAATTCGGCCGCCACTGGCTTCCAGGCTGCCCTCAGCTTCGGGTGCTTCCGGCGGTTCGGCTTGACGAACGGCATAGGGGAATGCGCCATTCCTGTAACGCTGTTTCGCCAGCCGTTCCAAGCCTTTTTCCGCTGAGTCGCTGGACACCGACGCACCACTTTCTCGAGCCGAATGCAAGGCCGACAGCGCCGTCCCGGTGACAAACGAATTTGGATATTCGTGATACCAGCTGCCGTTCTGCATTTGCAGCCTTTCCAATTCCTTGACCGCGAGTTGCAGTGATTTCATGGTGGAGGCTGAATTCAATCGTTTGCCGACGGCCGCGAGCAATTTTACTCGATAGGCTTGAGCCCAGAGGATTTCGTCACGATCGTGCAGGTTCAGGTTTCTGTCATTGGAGACGAACAAGACGGCCCGGTCGATCGCATTTTGTATTCGCTCTTTCAATGGCGCCGATTCGCATCGATCCAAAGCGTCCAAAAGGGCTAGTCCAGCCAAGGAAGTAATCGCGACATGAACATTAGGCAATCCATCAGTACCGCCGAAGTCGTAATCGCTGTCGAAAAATCCGCCGGTCTCATCCTGCATTCCCAGCAGGAAGGACACGCTACTTTTCCATAACTGTGACTCCGACCATGAACCTATCGGGGCACTACTTGTAATCCGGAGTGCGCCATTCAAAGGCACTTTTACAGCATCGGAGACTGGAGTGAAGACCTCGAAACCTCGGACATACGGCCCGATTCCTTGTGCCTCACATGCCGCCTTCCATCCAAGAGGGTGTTGCGGAAATTGCTCGGAGGCTCGCTCCCAGATCTCTTTCGCGGCTCGTTGACGTCCTGTCCGAAATGCCATCATTCCGGCGAGCAGTTTTAATTCGATTGAGTTTTCTTTTTCTAATGCAATCCAATCGTTCTCGCCAAATTGCCATTCCTTTTGTTCGGCCAATTGCCATGCCGATTCAATTTTGTCGCTCCCCTGCTGCCCCGATACTTCGACCCAAGAACGCGCCTCGCCCAATGATTTCGCGAGTATCTGAAACAACCATTTTGGTTGCTGCGTCGTCAATCGGTCGGCAACAACCGCGGGAATCTCGTTGGTCGACACGACCAAGAAACCCGGTTCGATGAAATCATAGGTGGCCAGACCAAACTTTTTGGCTTCCGATTCGAGAGGCACCGCTCTAAGCGGCACCGTTTTTTCATTGATCAAGTTGATGATTGCCGGCCAACTGAAGGCACCTGCCATCATATATCGATCAATCTCTGGCTGGCGATCCATAAACGTGCCAGGAATTGATGGGATATACCAAAAAATTGGACGGTTGGCTTGGCGGGCTTTAGCCAATGCTGTGGCGTAATCGGTTTCCCATTGAATTGCCGTGCCAACCCGGCTGGCGAGCGTGTTTGGTTGTACACGAATTTTTTCAGTCGAGTTCTTATTTGTAGTTTCGGCGTCCTTGGACTGAGCGTTTTGTTTGGCCTGCGCTAACAGCACTGGTGGGCTTATCCAAAACGGAAAAAGAACCAGAAAAACGGTAAGAAATGGGAGCCTGTTTTTCATTTTCGCAACTCGTCCACAGAACATGCTGGCCTTGGTAAACAGACGATTCTAGCTGAAAACCGCAGCGTAAGGCGACTTTGACATGCCCAATTTTGTTTCTGAATCAGTAGCAATTTTTTGGCAATTGGCCACAATGGAGGAGCAAGAGTTTTTCGTCGTTGACTTCATTGTGGAGGTGGAAGATGAGCCGTGTTTTGATGGTGATCTTAATGGGTTTGGCTTTGGCTGCGACGCCGATAGGAGCGACCGCTCAGGATGCCGACAAATCGGAAGCGGCCAAGAAGCGACGTGCCGATGCAACGAAGGCGAAGGCAATGCGGGCGCGAGATGCAAATGAAGGGTTGAAAGTTGGGGAAAAGGCCCCGGCCTTTGCTCTGAAATCGCTAGACGGCAAGCAAGAAACTAATCTGGCAGAAGTCATCAAAGAAAAGCCGATGGTACTGATCTTCGGCAGTTACTC
>JBEBGH010000399.1:0-4483 GCA_040081565.1 Pirellulaceae bacterium | reverse complement strand
GTTCGGTAGTGGGCACGTCAGATTTCGGTGCATCCGCACTGGCGGGTTGCGAGCGATCGATCTTCTTGCGGATCTCGGACTCTTTGCTTTCGCCAACGTAGGTCGACAAGATTGTTTGCAACGAGGAGAACATGTTGTTGATAAATTCAATTTCTTTTTTGTCTTTTGCGCGGGTTCTTAAACGAGCTTCTTCATCGGAAAGTCGCGCTCGAATTTGTGACGCACGGGGCAATTCGTTGTATTTGGTCAAGATATCGCGAGCGCGATTGTAATCGGCCGCATCGAGGGCCTTGTTGATGTCGTCTTCATAGACCTGTCGTTGGGTAACGAGGTCGATCAATTCGATATTAATCCCTTCAATCACCCCTTCGGCGTAAAGGCGGGCTTCGTCATTGGCGATATCGGTTTCGAGGAAAGGAATAAATCCCGGGACAATTGGTAATTTTCGTAGAGCCCGAGCCCCACGTTTCAGGTAAATCATTCGCAGACCGTCTTCGCTGGGCGGTATCGTGATCAAACCACGCCAGTCGGTTTTTCCGAGATATTCTGAACTCGCATCCTTGTCGGCATTGGGCGGCCGGGAATAAATCTCGATTCCCTCCATTACCATCCCCTTTTCATCCTTGGAAAACAGCTTTAACACTGTCGACGTATTAGGCGGACGGATCACCAAAGCCAATTTTTGCAGTCGTTTGCTGCGACGGCCGGAGAGCGGAGCGCGGACAGTTGATTGAACATGCCCATCGATTCTCGCGCCGTCTACAGAATCAAGCGTCACGAAGGTATAAGGCACTGGATCGAGTGAAGCCAATTTGCCATCACGGTCAGTTCGCCGAAGGACTGGTAGAAAGACATCGTGATCGCGAATGTAAACGGGAGAAACGAGGTTGGTTTCTGCGACCCATTCGCCATTTTCATCCAACCTGGAGACGATGCAGGACAAAACGGCTCGAGCTCGTAGCACCGCCGCGTTGTTCTCATCCGCCGATTCAACTTGGGCGACTGGCATGAACGCCGTGGTGACCAATTCGAAGACCGATTGTCCGATGTCCTCGATCTGAACCAAATTGCGTGCCAGTAACGAGCCCCATTGTTGGGCCAGCAAATCAAACTCGCGGACCTCGCAGCGGACTCCAGTCGCCGATCGTTTCAAGGACACGATCATCAACTTGTCGTCGAACTCCAGCTCCTGAAGTTTTTCAATCCCGGGATATTTTGTGGCGTTGATAAGGTCATTGGAAAATCGCCAGTTCCACGGATTTGGCGCGTCGTTCACCAGTAATTCCCAAGCTGAGCGATCAACCGTTTCGGCCTTGGCAACCAACTCTTCGCGAACATGCCCCCGCAATCCGTTCGTCTCTGGCGTGCCATCCGTGCAAATCCAAACTCGAACGCGATAGTGGCTGTACTCCCAAGCTCGATCGATAGGCATAACTCCGTCGACTGGTTTTTTCTGTTCAGGCGTTTTGGTTGGAGCCACGGCAGCCGGCTCTGTTTCTGCCTGTGTTTCCTGAGCCATTCCATATTGAAGGTTCACGAGTAGAAACAACATGCACAGGGCAAATCGCCACCAGAGCTTTGTGCTCGGTGAAACGATCATTTCAGGCGTGGCTTGCTTGGTAATTTTCATATCTTAATTTCAGCCTATTCCAGCGAGCGGATCGGCCCGATCTGCCAACGGTCAACAAATTGATAAAGGAACATGAGATCGCGACCAATTTCCCGCACATTGCGGCGGAAGGCGTAATGTTCGGTCATTTGCCATAAAGGAATCACCGTCACATCGTTTAATACTTGTCGGTGTAATTGTCGCAAATTGCCACTGGCGGCGCGCCAACTATTGGAGACATTAACGGCACGCATCATCTGCTCCACCGGAGCACTCAAGTTTTTCACAATTCCGCTGGTGCCAAACAGGAAATTGGCATCCGTCAAAGGTTCGGCCATCGTCAACTCGCAGTACAGCAGGTCGTAATTGTCATCTTCAGGGATGGTCACGCCTGGTGGCAATTCCCGAAGTTCCGTTTTTACACCCGCGATATCCCACATGCCGGCAATGGCGCGACAAGCGATTGCGGGAACGTCACCTTTGGGATGAGCCAAGATCAACGTCGGCATTATTACTTTTGGATCTTTTGCACCAGCCTCAACCAGCTTTGTTTCTTGCGTTAGTCGAGTGGCCTCCAGCAACACCGCACCAATCAATTGGGCATAGCGGACGGGAGTGACTCGAGTGTTGTAGCCATAGGCGATTTGCTGATTTGAATCGGATCCAATTGGAAACGGACCATCAATGACCATGGTTCCATCGATTTGCACACCGTTACACAACATATTGTGCAAGATTTGTTCTCGATTGATTGACTTGAGCAAACCACTGCGAAAGGTTGCTTGTTTCAAGAAGTCGTTACGAAAATTGGGCACCAACATGTGGATCGTAGGAATCAGATACGGACGAACCTCGATCTGAGGGTCTTGGCGAAGTCTCGAAAGGTCGGAAGGGGGAATCCGGTCAACGGCGTCAACCATTCCGCGGCGCAAGGCGTCGGAGGCGTCTGACGGGTTCGGAAAAAGCCATTCCGAAATTTGCGGATATTGGTTGTCGCTATTTCGTTCGTAGTTTGGATTCAGAGCGAACGAATTTACGCGCTCGGTTTGTTCGCCCAAGATGTATGGTCCCGTCTTGTCTTCAGCGTTGGACGAAAATTCCTTGAAGGCGAAATTCATCAGGGCTTCCGGCCGAACATAGGGAACCTTGAGTTCGATATCGACGGAATATTGTCCTGTCACGGAAACGGTTTTCAGGATTTTCGCCCAAGCGTTAACGTGTTTGGGGTTTTCCGGATCGGCTTGACGCAACAAGAGCGATGCCAGTTCATACGACTCCATTTTCGGCACCGCAAAGCTCTTGGGGCTTGGGTCAATTTGGAACCGGTATTTGTAACCGGTTTGATCGGTTTGCACGAACCGACCATTGATAAACTCGTATCGCCCACCCTCTTCACTCAAGCCAACCAGTTCCACTAGTCGCCGCTGGGTCAAACGACCGACGCGCCGGGATGACCAGTCCTCAATTCGATTTGGGTTCGGGTTTAGGGCAGGCTGACTAACACCCACAAAGACCGTCGGGTTGGTTTTGATGACTTCATCAAAAAGTTCGTAAGCCGCTTCCAACTTGGAATT
Source organism: Pirellulaceae bacterium (assembly GCA_040081565.1). Taxonomy (GTDB): domain Bacteria; phylum Planctomycetota; class Planctomycetia; order Pirellulales; family Pirellulaceae; genus BJ22. The sequence continues at coordinate 1,300 of JBEBGH010000399.1, read as the reverse complement.
CACGTTGATTGCTCGCCGCGCTTGCGCACGGGCGTCTCGGGCATTTCCGTCGAGCAGGTGTTGACGTGCGTTCGACAAGAATTCGGCGGCCAAGGCATCCAATTTGTCATTCCATTTCGTGATCAGTGGTTGACCATCTGCCTGATATTGATCATTCAGCGTTGCCAGCTGAGACCGAATCGCATCGAATTCGTCCTTTTCCAGGAATTGGTTCAAACTGCGGTCATAGCAGTCCAGAATCAAGTCGATCGCCGTAAGCGGAATTCCGGCGACTTGGAATCTGGGATTGCGGCGATAGAGGTCTTCGAAGATCGACAACGCCAACGCATAGTTGCCGCCGTCGTAATTCGCCTTGCCATCGAGAAACAAAACCTTCTGAATTCGATCTTCGACACGTAATGTGCCAGGGTCGCTATGGTCGAGAATGTAGAGCAAGTTTCGGAACGCATGAGCGTATTCACCCGCAGCAATTCGCTGATCGGCTTCCTCTGAAAGCATTTCGTTAAACGTTTTATAATCGGTGACGTTACCCCAGGGCACTTGCAAGGTGGGCCACGATCCGTCCATCAAATTGAAAATCAGATTCCCGCTTTCGGGAAAAGGTTTGGTGGGGATCTCCGCCAACGGCACGATGTGAATTTCCGCTTTCTCGTTAAAATCATCGAGGATGATCATGTCGTAAGGTTCCTGGTCCACCAGATCAGATGCCTCACGGACTTTAGTACCCAAAGGTTTCTTTTCTTCCTGACACCAGCCTGCACTAGTACTCAGGAACCAAACAACAACCAGCAAAAGTTGCCAGCTCAGGAGCGCCTTAATTTTTGTTTTCAAAATTGATTGCATGTTACCTTGATCGCCGATTCTGGCAGTTTTAAAGCCTAAAGATTGGAGGGGTCAACAACCAAAACCGAGCCGTTGATCGTGGTAAAGTAATATTTTCCGTTATGCAGTAGCGGTTCATGCAAGATTGGTTGACCTAACTCGATCGTGGCAGAAACCTGTCCCGAAGAATCGACTTTGAGCACTCGGCCTGACTCAAACGCCACCAACAGGCTGTTTGAGCTGTTGGTTTCCACAAGTGCGGCGATCTTGTCGTTCGGCAGTTCGATGCTCCAGGCTTTTTCTAAATCTTGGGTCCAAGCATAAAGCTGTCCGTCGTCGAGATGAGCTAATACCAGATTGTTGGCGACAACCGGTCCAAACACGGGCCGCGCGGGCACTGCGACCTTGCCGGTCAATTCCAATGGTTCACGGTAGGGTAGTTTCAGCAGATTGACCGTGCCTTGTGCTTCGGTAAAGG
>JBEBGH010000095.1:0-16315 GCA_040081565.1 Pirellulaceae bacterium | reverse complement strand
CCTGAAACGGGACCGATGACTTACGAATTTGATATCGAAGTTCGCCCCGAATTTGAATTGCCGAACTGGCAGGGTCTGAAAATCAAACGACCAGAACGCGAATTCACCGAAGCCGACGTTGATACCTATGTCAAACGCTTGGCACGAGAACAGGCCGATTTGGTCCCCGTGGACGATGGAATTAAGGCGGATGATGAAGTCGTCTTCAACATTACGGGAACACTCGACGGAAACCAGGTCGTCAGCGTGCACGAGAAGATGATCGGCGTTCTACCGACGTTGCTGTTCAACGACGGCAAGATCGAGGGTTTCGACAAATTGGCGATTGGCAAAAAGGCCGGCGACAAATTCAAAACCAAGTTCGCTGTCAGCGACTTTGCCGAAAACACGGCATTACAAGGCAAATCGATCGACTTGGAATTCGAAGTCCTCGACGTGAAACGAGTCGACACGGAAAACGTGACGGACCTCGCCAAACATTACGGTCTGGAATCCGCCGATGAACTTCGCGAGCAAATCAAGAAGACTCTCGAAAATCAATTGTCCTACGAGCAACATCGTCAGATTCGGGAACAAATCAGTTCGCTGTTGACCGAATCGGCCAAATGGGAACTGCCGCCGGATTTGGTGAAACGCCAATTCCGCCGCGAATTGAATCGAGCCGTGATGGAGCTGAAGTCTTCCGGATTTTCGAAAGACGTCATCCAGGCTCGCGAAAATATCTTGCGACATGATGCGAAGAACCGCACCGAAACGCTCCTCAAAGAACACTTTATCCTCGAGCGAATCGCCGAAGAAAAGAACATCGAAGACGAGCCGGCAGACTACGAATTCGAAATTGCAAAGATCGCGATGCAGTCCAACGATTCGCCGCGTCGAGTTCGTGCTCGATTGGAGAAGAACGGTCAAATCGATGTTTTGCGTAATCTGATCATCGAACGCAAGGTGATCGGCATGATTGAGGAAGCAGCCGAATTCCAATCCGCTCCTTACACCTTGGACGTTGATCGCAAAGTGGAAGCGGTTGATTTTTCCTTGACCGGAACGGATGCGGGAGAAATTCCCGAGGCCAAGTTTGATGAGCAACCCGACAAGCCGATTCCCGGTGTGGGCAAGGACAAACAGTCCAACCCAACCGTCGGCTAGTCGGACACATCTGCCGATTGATTACAGTTGGCCGATTGAAAACAGTTGACCAAACGGACACTTGGTCAATGCGACTTTTTTTAACCACAACCAGCAAACGCAGGAATTCGCCCTGCGTTTTTTTGTTGCTAGTGGCTTGGGTTTCGCCTGGACATGCTGCCCTTTAGCTAAATCGACGAGCAGTTTATATTCGTGGATATCGGATCATTCGCCACGTGAATCATTGCTGACGAATTCGTTGGATTTCGCGGCCACGTTGGTGGTTGATTATTTTTCTTGGACAAGGAACCTTTGATGGACTTGAATAGTTCCCGCTCGATGGAAATCGGCGACCCGTTGGCGGCAATTCAAAACTCGTACGCGACGCAACAATACCAACGTCAACGCCAAATGACCTTGGGCGACTTGTTGCTCGAAAACCGGATTGTGTTTCTGCAAGGCGAGATTTATTCGGGCAATGCGAATGAACTCGTGATGAAGCTGCTGTATTTGCAGAGTGAAAACCGGAAGAAGGACATCCACTTCTACATTAATTCGCCGGGCGGTGATGTCATCGCGACCTTGGCCATTTACGACGTCATGCAGATCTTGAGTTGCCCGGTCGCTACCTACTGCGTGGGACAGGCCGCCAGTGGAGCGGCCGTATTGCTCGCTGGTGGAACCAAAGGCAAACGCTACGCCCTCGCCAATGCCCGCGTGATGATTCATCAGCCGTACGGCGGTGTCTCTGGCCAAGTTAGCGACATCGAAATTCAGGCCGACGAAATTCTTCGCAATCGTCAAGTGATCAACGAAATTCTCGCAAGGCACACCGGCAAATCGGCGGACACCATTGCTCGGGATATGGACCGTGACCTGTTTTTGACGGCCCCGAAAGCCAAAGAATATGGCTTGGTCGACGAAATCACCACCCGCTCCGAAAAAGCGGTGGCTGAGGAAGATGATCGGTAGTCTTATTCATCGCGAATCGCACAAACAAGTTTTCTGGAGTCGAAACCACAATGCCTTATGTTCCCTACGTCGTCGATAACACCGGTCGTGAAGAGCGCGTTTATGACATCTACAGTCGCTTGCTCAAAGACCGAATTATTTTTCTGGGTACGCAAGTAACGGCGGATCTCGCCAACTCGCTGGTCGCCCAATTGCTTTTCTTGCAATCGGAAGATCCCAAGAAAGACATCCACTTGTACATCAACTCGCCCGGTGGCAGTGTCACTGCGGGGATGGCGATCTACGACACCATGCAGTTCTTGACCTGTGATGTATGCACTTACTGCATGGGACAGGCCGCCTCGATGGGGGCCCTCCTGCTGACAGCCGGTGCCAAGGGCAAACGCTATGCTTTGCCCAACGCCACGATCATGATTCACCAACCGCTCGCCGGCATGCAAGGCACGGCGGAAGAAATCATGATTCATGCCAAGGAACTCAAACGCGTCAAACATCGCTTGAACGAAATTCTGTTGCATCACACTGGTCATACGCTGGATAAAATCGAGCGGGACACGGATCGCGACAACTTCATGACGGCTGGCGAAGCACAAGCGTATAACCTGATCGACCGAGTTGTTTCCAGCCTGCGGGAAACACAACCGTCTTAAACGGTTGCGATGCAGCGACAATTTGAACCTGTCACCGGCCGCTTTCGTGCACACGATCGCGGCCGTTTTTTGTAGAATTTCAGGATTAGCCAGTCGAAACGCCGAATCCAAGCCGCGTGTCAAGAATCGGGCGTTTCAATTCCGTTGCTTACAAAAACCTTCGAGGATTTCATGAATTTTCCGCATCAGTATGTTGTTCAAGGCCGCGCACAAGCGGATGGATTGGTGACGTTGTCGGGTGAAAAACTCCAACCACTGCAATCGGCTCCCCCAGCCCAGTTTGGTGGCCCAGGAACAGAATGGTCGCCTGAGGACTTGTTGGTCGCCGCCGTGGCGGACTGTTTTATTTTGTCGTTCCGCGCCATTGCGGCCGCCTCGAAATTCGCTTTCAACGAATTGAACGTTACCGTTGACGGATCGCTGGATCGCGTGGAGCGCGAAATGTTGTTTACTGAATTTAAGATCCACGCGAGGCTGTCGGTAGCCGCAGACGTCGATGCCGCGCGAGCACAACGACTTTTGGAAAAGGCCGAGCAGACTTGCCTGGTGACAAACTCGTTGAAATCAAAAGTCCATTTGCATGCAGAGGTCGTGCACGCCTAGTTCGTTTGCCGGACCGCAGTTTGCACAGGCGATCTGCGAAAACCGCGTGCAACCGCAACCCGATGACTTTTCGCCCAGTGAATCAATAGTTGACCTATAACCCATTCGAGTGCCACATGCCAAACGCAGAATTTGCCAAACGATGCGACGAAGTAATTCGAGGTTTGACCGACTCGGGCCAACTGAAGCCGTTTTACGACATCGAATCTCCGATGCGCGCGATCGTGCGGATCAAGGGCAAGGGAGAGGTATTGGTGCTGTGCGCGAACAACTATCTGGGACTGGCTGACCATCCCGAGGTAATTGCCGCCGGGGTTCAAGGTCTGAAAGATTATGGTGCTGGCACGGCATCGGTACGTTTTATTTGCGGAACTCTCTCCTGCCATCGGGAACTGGAACAAGAGATCGCCAAGTTTGTCGGGACAGAAAGTTCGTTGAGTTATGTGAGCTGCTGGTGCGCCAACGAGGCGTTGTTCCCGACCTTGGTTGGCCCGCAAGACGCCATTATGTCCGATGAACTTAATCATGCGTCGATCATCGATGGCCTGAAGTTGATGACCAAAACGGTGACGAAAAAAGTTTACAAACACTCGGACTTGAATCAGTTGGAAGAACAACTGAAGGAGACCCAAGCTCATCCTTGTCGCTGGGTCGTTACGGATGGTGTCTTTAGTATGGAGGGGGATGTCGCGAAATTGCCTGAGCTGGCGGAACTCTGCCAACGTTACAACGCCATGCTGGTTGTCGACGACTCGCACGGCATCGGCGTGTTAGGAAAGACCGGTCGTGGAACGCCCGAGCATTTTGGATTGTTCGGTAAAATAGACGTTCTTACGGGAACACTTGGCAAAGCCTTGGGCGGCGCAGCGGGCGGGTACATTGCCACTTCGCAGCGAGCGGTCGAAGTGCTTGAGCAGCGAGCGCGACCGAGCCTGTTTTCCAATGCGGTACCGGCGACTGTCGCCTACAGCGCGAGGAAAGCCATTCAGATCATCGACGCCAATCCCTCGATCGTTGCGAAGCTCCATGGCAACGTGGCGAAATTCCGCTCGGGCCTTAAAAAACTTGGTTTCGAATGCACCGACAGCCCAACCGCGATTATTCCAATCATGATTGGTGATGAGGCCGAAGCCATCCGCAAGTCCAAGCGGCTGTTTGAGATGGGAATCATGATTATCGGCTTTGGTTACCCGGTTGTACCCAAGGGTGAGGCTCGCTTGCGATTGCAAGTCTCCGCTGCACTCAATGACGAACATATCGAACGAGCTTTGGACGCCTTTGCGAAATTGTAAGGCTTGCGACTACGCTCGTTCGTTGACCTTTGATTTCGACTGTTCTCCACCATCAACATCGAGTCTGCCATGATTGACCTTCGCAGCGATACCGTCACCAAGCCTTCGCCCCAAATGCGTCAGGCGATGGCCAATGCCGAAGTCGGGGACGACGTCATCGATATCGATCCAACAACGGCGCGGCTTCAAGCGAAGATTGCCGAGATTCTCGGCAAAGAATGCGCGATGTTCATGCCGTCAGGAACCATGACCAATCAAATCGCTGTCCGGTTGCATTGCCAACCGGGCGACGAAATGATTTGTGAAGAAGGCTGCCACATTTACAACTACGAACAAGGCGGCTTCGCTCAACTTTCGGCGGTCATCGCCCGCACAGTGAAAGGCAGCAACAGTCAGATTCGTCTTAGCGACCTGCGCGATTTGATTCGTCCCGATAACGAACACGCGGTCCGAACACGACTGTTGACTTTGGAAAATACCCATAATCGCGGTGGTGGTGCGATCCTGCCGCTCGAAAATGTGCAAACGGCTTGCCGTTGGGCGCGGGACAACGGTCTCGCAACACATCTCGACGGTGCACGATTGTTCAACGCGGTCGTGGCGACAGGAGTTCCAGCAGAAACTTGGGCCCGTGAGTTCGATACGGTTAGCGTCTGCTTCAGCAAGGGCCTCGGAGCGCCCGTAGGCAGCGCGTTGGCTGGACCAAAATCGATGCTGAAAGCCATGCGGCGTAATCGCAAATTGTTTGGTGGAGCGATGCGGCAATCGGGAATCATCGCGGCCGGTGCACTTAACGCTTTGGAACACAATATTGAAAGACTGGCCGACGATCATGTTTCAGCTGGGATTATTGCGAACGCCATCCAAAATCGATGCGAGCAATTCGAACTTGATCCTCCGCAAGTCGACACGAACATTGTGATTTTCAAGATTAACAATGACCAATTGCCGGCAGCCAAGTGTTGTGAACTGGCCAAAGAGGCTGGCGTTTGGATGATGCCGTTCAGCCGATGTCATGTCCGCGCAGTGACTCACTTGCATATCAATCATGAAGACGCGGAACGTGCCGCAAAAATTATTTGCGAATTGCACGACGAACTGGCTGACAAGACGACCGTCGCATAGATTTTTCAACAGACTTTTTCGGAAGGCGGCAGGCTGGTCCAATGGAAACCATCGTTCTTTGTTTTCCCGTAACACGAGATCAAGTCGCCGAAATTGCCCAGGCGGCCGACGGCGCTCGTGTGATTGCGGCGGAACAGAACGAGATCGCGGAACGAATTTTTGAAGCGACTATCTTCTGTGGGCATGCCAAGGTGCCCGTTGACTGGCCGGGTGTCGTTCGCCAAGGCAAATTGAAATGGATCCAGTCGACGGCGGCAGGTTTAGATCATTGCCTCGTGCCCGCCGTCGTTGAGTCGAATATTGTGGTTTCCGGCTCCTCGGGGCTATTTTCTCGCCAGGTTGCTGAACACACGCTGGCGATGCTGTTGGCTCTCGTCCGAAAATTGCCGGATTTTCTTGTCGCTCAGACAGTCCGGCAATATGAACGATTGCCGACCGATGAACTGCGAGACAAACGCGTTGGCATTCTGGGTTTCGGCGGCAACGGACAACGAGTGGCCGAATATCTACGCCCAATGTGTGGACCGATCATGGCTACTGATCATTTCGCCAAAGAGCTTTCGTTTCCGGGCGTCGAAATCGTAGAGCCGCACCGAACCCCAACGGTGCTTGAGCGGTCAGACATTGTGATCTGCACGTTGCCGTTGCTCGAGTCGACTTATCTGTCGTTGGGTTCTAAAGAATTTGAACGGATGCCCCGAGGAAGTTACTTCGTCAACATGGGACGCGGGCAACTGGTGGATGAGCAAGCGCTCTTCGAGGCGCTACGTTCACAACATCTCGCGGGCGCGGCAATTGATGTCGCGTTCACAGAACCGTTGCCTTCGACAAGTCCCTTGTGGGAAACCAAGAACTTGATCATCACGCCGCATGTTGCTGCGCAATCAAAATTTCGAGTGACCGATACGATAAAATTATTCTGCGACAATCTGACCCGCTGGAAGAAATCGCAATCACTTTTGAATCTCGTCGATAAACAGCTTGGATTTCCAAAATTGCAAGATCGAGTTCCGATTGATTGGCCGAATCGTTAGCTTTCGGGCATTCCGCGGCGAAAATGATCTGGACCTTTGGCCGACGGCCTTCGTATGATTGATTGGTTCGCCGACAATCATCTGCCGGATTCGCTTCTCACGAGGTAAAATGAATTGTCGAACTTGCCTTAGTCAGTGGAAATGAAATTGTCTGATTCCAATACCGAACTTGTACAAACCAAAGCTGGCGAGAAGCTGCAATTGACGCAGACTTCTGGCGGGGACTTTGCACTGAATGGCTGCGCTGAATTGATCGAGCGGTATTCGTCGATCATTGGCGAAAAGCGCATGAATTGGACAACGCATTTGAAACTGCTCAAATTGCTTGGCTCAGGCGGGCAGGGAGTTGTATTTCTCAGCGAGCGCAAGGGAGCCGATGGATTCACCCTGCCGGTCGCGCTGAAGATCTTTTCGCCTGATCGCTATCGCACGCCAGAAGATTACGATCTCGACATGGCCCGGATTGGCGCGGTTGCCGGTACCGTCGCAGGAATCCAGCATGATAACCTGCTGCTGGTCCATAATTTTCTGGATCGCAATCGAATCCGGATGATGGTGATGGAGTGGGTCGAGGGGTATGACTTGCGTCGATTATTGACCCCGCGATTCTACGGATACATCAAAGAGCGATTTTCTGAGCGGCAGTGGAAGAAGATGAATGACGTGCTGGTAACGGCGGGGCCGGACCAACCACGCTTCAAGCCCGGCGTGGCCATTGCCATCATTCAAAGCTGTCTCAACGCATTGGCGGCTCTGCATCGCAATGGAATCGTCCACGCGGACATCAAACCCGCCAACATCATGCTGAAACAAACCGGCCAAGCCAAAATCATCGACATCGGCTCGGCATTTTCGCTCGATCAACCACCGGAGCGCAGAGCCTGCACGCCAGCCTACGCTTCGCTGGAAGTTCTGGAAGGCAAAAAGTGCACGCCGCTCGCCGATTTGGCCAGCATTGGATACGTGACCGTTGAGCTTCTGTCAGGTCGCTCGCTCTTTTCGGGCGCTACGAATTTCGAGGCCATTCTCAACTTGAAAAAGAATCTGGTGAATGAGCTTCCGAAATTGATGCCCCGGGAGGTCGCCACGAACAGCCTGTTGATGAGCTTTATCGAGGGCTTGGTCGCGCCGAACCCGGAAGATCGTTTCCACAGTGCCGAGGCTGCCTTGACCATGGAAGATGGAGCAGCGGCTTTCTTGCGTCAACTCATCAAAGGCGACATGGCCAGCGAGTACGAAAACGATTTGCGAATCTGGATTGAAGAGCTCCTGGAAATCGACGCGGGATTTGGTGACGAAGCAACCTAACTTCAGTTCGCAAGAACACTTCCAACGAGCAGATACCCCAAGCTGAAGATCGCCGCATCAACAACTAAATGACTGAGCCAAGGTGCATACAGGGTGCCAGTGCGATGATACAACCAGGCCCAGACGGCACCTCCCACGGCAACGCCCGAAGAAAACAGCCAAGTCATTGATGATGACCAACCAAAATAGACGCCCAACAAAATGATATGGTGCGCCATGAAGCCCAAACTGGAAATCAATATTGCCCAGCGGACGCTCACCATTTCCCGCAATTGTCCAAAGACGAACCAGCGCCAGTAGTATTCCTCCAAAAACGAATGCGCCAGCGAATAGAAAATTCCCAAGGCCAGATACTTGCCAAACGAGTTGATCCCCAAGTCGGAAAGCTTCTGCCGCATCATCTCGATGGGCTGATCGAGCAGGCCCGCAGGTCTCAGCCAGAAAATCGCCAGAGCAAACATGGCGACTGCCACCAACCCGCCGAACAATAGCCCCATAACAAGCCCCGCCGCGTCGGGGCGGCGAATTTTGGGTCGTCTGCCGAGAACGACAAAGACCCAGAAAACGGGAAAGCCAAATTGCAATACCTTCCCAATAGCAAATGCGACTTGTTGCCAAGCCGAGGGTTTTCCAGCCAACCATACGAAATAGGCGAGCGTCACCAATGATGGAAAACCAATTGCGATCACTACCACCGCCCATTGCTTTTTTCGGCTGCTGAGCGCGGCATCGTTCATGATGGGGAATGACTTCCGTCAAAAAACGCGATTGAGAATTACGCCCAGTCTAATCCCGTCGTCTTGCGGACTCGATCCTCGAAGTTGCCGAGCAAGCCGCCAATGACATCCCATTTCATCGCTCGGCGGACTTCAATATCACCTTGTTGATTCACGCGAACAATCGAGTCTGATTGCACGCCAGCCGATTCGAAATCCGATTCGTGCAATTCGCCATCATTAAGAACAGTCGAGAGTGTTTCGCCGGTCATTTCAATAAATTTCATTTTCCCACTCATTGCTGTTCGCCACCATTTTTTTCACTAAAAACTAATTCATTGTCCGCCCGAATGCGGGCTTGGTCCGGTGAATTCTCAAGGAGAACATCGACCATTCGATTGAGTTGACTAATCAGCTCGGCTTGACCTTCGACAACTTCATTAATCCAACCAATCAAGTCCGACTCCGACAGGTTCAACTCTTCGCGGATTGATATTAACGTAACATTGCCGGTCAAGATTCGTTGCACGACGCCTTGGCGAAATTTTTTGGTGTAACGGCTATTCCGTTCGGATCGCATGACCAGTGATTGGTCCCGTTTGATGAAGTTGCCAGCGGCTGTTTGAATGGGTTCGGGCGATGGGCGTTCATAATCTAAAGCCCCAGAACGGCAAAAGGCAAGCAAAGTCGAGTGTCGATTGCAAACACGGCAATGCCAAGATCCCAAACGCAGGACCTTGGGCACCAACCATAACGTACAACCGTCAGCTAGCCGCGCAGTAAGTGATCGGTACACGTGCACGTGATGGACGTTCTTCCGGCAATCCGGGCAGAAACCATGTTTCGTGACAAATCGTCCCATATCTTCCTTTCAATTCCCTGCTTTCGATTGTAGCTGAGGTTTTTTAAATTCAAAATCATACCCACAACAAACAAGTAAACGACATTGAAATTTCCTGCCAGCAACTTGCGAAGAGTTGGGAAATCGTGCCGAGAAAGGCCCGAAGATGCCATGTTTGGGAAGTTCGATGCAGTCGAAACCTCGTGTCGTGATTTAATTTGGGTGCGATGTGGTAGTTTAAGTGGAGTCCATTGCCCGAAATTTACGGAGTTTGAGTTTGACTGCTTCGCCTAACCCTGAGTCCACGCTCATCAACTTGGAGGTCGATGCAGAATTTGACCAAGTCCGACTCGATCAATTCCTTACCAAGAAGCTCGATGACCTGAGTCGCTCGAAAATCCAAGCGATCATCCGCAAACAGCTCGTGCAAGTCGCCGGGCATCCCGGCAAGCCTTCGCAACGATTGAACACTGGTCAGAGCGTCGTTGTGCAATTACCGGAAGCGGAACCCGACGGTCCCATCCCGGAAGAAATTCCGTTGTCGATTCTCTACGAAGACGACCATCTCGTGGTGATTGATAAACCGCCCGGCATGGTCGTTCACCCAGCAAAAGGCCATTGGGCGGGAACCTTGGCCGCCGCAGTCGCCTATCACTTCAAGAATCTCTCAACGATCGGAGGCGTGACTCGTCCCGGAATCGTTCACCGACTCGACCGCGACACTTCGGGAGCAATTCTGATCGCGAAAAATGACGAAGCTCATGCCAAACTGACGGAACAGTTTGAAAAAAGAACGGTCGAAAAAGAATATGTCGCGATCGTAACTCCGGCTCCCGATCATGATCGCGATTGGATCGATAAGCCGATTGGAATGCATCCCTACCAACGGGAAAAAATGGCAATCCGCGAGGGCCACACCAGCAGTCGAAACGCGCAGACATTTTACGAAGTCGTGGAACGGGTTGGAGGTTTTGCCTGGCTGCGGTTGTTACCCAAAACCGGTCGCACTCATCAACTTCGTGTGCATCTCGCATCCATCGGCTGCCCAATTTTGGCTGATAAACTTTACAGCGGTCGCGCCAAGATCATGCTCTGCGAATTGACGCTCAACGACCAAGATCAGACGTTGTTGCTGACCCGCCAAGCCTTGCATGCGTACCGACTGGCGTTCAACCATCCCGTTAGCGGCGACAGGCTAGAGTTTATAGCGCCGATACCGGACGAGTTGATCAAGGCTTTCGAATTGATCAAACAGCACCGTCGCAAGGATGATCGCCGACGCTGATTACTTCAGTTCATTCCAGAGACTGGTCTTTTCAGCTACATCATTGACGTCGTCAACCAGTTTCGCCGTCCCGGTTCGAACGTCAATTTTTTTCCAGCCGGCCAGTTGATCCAAAGTTCCATTCGCTTCGACCCAACTCTTGATCTGGTTGAGCCGTAGTTCAATGACTGCGGGCGAGTCATTTGCTGGATCATCGGACCAGATTACTTTGCCACCTGCCCGCGTCCACAACTCGAATGGTTCGTTTGACTGTCGACCGTGGCGAAAGGTGACGATTCGGCGAAAACCCAGGGTCTGTAACTCGCCGCCAATGGCCTGCGCGATTTTCGCCGCATCAACTATCCGATTGTCTGACCAAATCGACCAGTCAATCAGGTTCGACGTTTTGGGGTCGGGCACATTGATAATCGCCAATTGATTGCTGGCCTCTTGGGGCAAATTGAAGGCCAACGGAAGTACTTGTCCCGAACGGTCAACAAAGCGTCGGTTGACCTGTTGTGAGGTCTTCCATTCGACGATTGCCACCGGTTGGCGATAAGTCAATTGAACGCTGACTCCCCGTTTCGATTTCACGATCGATTCGATCGATTCCACAAACGGCCAACTCTTGAGATAGCCAGCCAGCTCGCCGACCAAATTGGGTTCGAGCAGACTTCGTGGACGACTCAAAAATTCGGTCTTGATCAGGGCTTCGGGAGAGTGGCCAATCCAAGCCTCCGGTTGGTTGATCTTGATCGTCCCTTCACTGATGAGAAACTCTTTGTCGGGAACGACGACCGACAATTGCAAGCGATCCCAGTAGAGCTGAGAGGCAACCATTAATGCTGCGGTCGCTCCCAAAATCCAAAGGACTGGGCTAGAAGCCAGACCGCCGAGACGAATTCCTCCAAAGAATTGGCTGGCATTGATAATCGAGCGAGACTTCTTGCGTTTACTGGTCATTGTTGCTGTTGCGTGGAAATGAAAGTCCGCCGAAATGACTCGGCAAAACAAGAGAAAACCATTTCATGTATCGACGAGACTCGTTTTCCGGCTCAATGTGGCTTGTAAACTTCGTCACAATAAAAACAGTCGCCAAAGTTTTGGCGCCCGAGAGGCCCATGAATGGCGATTTTCGGCGGTGCAATCCAACCGATGTTACCAATCGTTACAAACGAAAGGCTGACTTCTACGGCTCCGCGCGGGCCTTTTTACAAATCCCTATGTACTTATCCGCCAATTGGCACACCGCCCCGGTCGCCCGGATGACTTTGGACTCGCGAGAATTTAGAATGATCGGACTTAAGGCAAGTCTGTTCCAAGCCGCAAGACACAAGTCAAAGACCGATTACAACGGAGCTCGTTTATGATTCGCAATTTTTTCTTCACCGGTTTGTTGTGCGCGTTTTTCGCCGCAAAATTGAATTTCGCATTCTGCCAAACGCCAGCGCCGCCGGAGACAATCACGCTAAAAGCCGCTCCGCTATATATCGTTGATTCGCTGGATGCCCGGGTCGAGTCGAAAAACGCAACAACCATCAAGATCGACGCAAAGGTGTGGACTTCGTTCAAAGTCAATGAGGTCGCGCCGCAAGGCAAAGCCGTCAAGAAAGGCGACACGCTGATTTCTTTTGAACCCAAGGACATTGCCGCTCGCCTGCAGGAAATGAAATACGATTTCGATTTGGCAAAGCTTGATCTGGATGCCGCCAAGGCCGATTTGGATTTTCTGGCCGAGGTCAGCCCAATCGAAAAAGACTTGATGGAGCGAGCTTGGAAAAATACGCAGGACGATACCAAGTACTATTTCGAGGTCCAAAAACCGCTCGCGGAAAAACAGGCACAGCGCTCATTCGAAAGTTCAAAATACCAAGTAGAGTACGCCCAAGACGAGCTTGATCAACTGCAAAAAATGTACAACGCCGATCAATTGACCGAAGAGTCGGAAAAGATGGTTTTGAAACGAGCAGAACGTTCACTGGATCAATCCAAATTTTATGGAGAAATGTCCGACATCACCACGCGTCGGCAATTGGAGGTAGATTTGCCTCGAACAATCAAAGATAAAGAAACGGGATTGGAAAAAGGCCGCCTCGAATATGCCAAGAAGTCTCTGGAATTGCCACGCACGATGCAGAAGAAAGAACTTGATTATGCGAAGTTGAAATTTGCGTTCGAGAAGAAAGAACGCGACTACAACGACTTGATTCGTGATGCCGAGTTCATGAAACTGGCCGCTCCGGCTGATGGGGTCGTCTATCATGGCCAGGCTCGTCGCGGGACTTGGACCAAAGGGGCGACAACGACCTCTCGCATGATTGAGATCGGCGATGCCATTGCGGTAGGGGCTCCCGTGATCACACTGGTGGATCTGAAAAACCTGCAATTGCGTTGCGACTTTGACCAAAAGCAAAAGAGAAATTTGCAAAAGGGCACGCAAGTTATAGCTACTTTCGACGACCGCCCCAGCGAACGAGTCGAAGGTACCATCCTGGAGATTGGACAATTTCCCTTGGACGATGGCAAATTTGACGGCGTTATCCAGTTGGCTTCGGTGCCCGAGGGAATCGTGCCGGGGATGACCTGCAAGGTCAAGGTAGTTTCCTACAAGAATGATAAAGCCCTGTTGGTCCTCAAGACCGCTGTGTTTTCGGACGACGGTGGCTTGAGCCAATACGTTTACGTATGGGTTGGCGAGAAAGCCGCGAAACGGCCTATCGTTGCGTTGCGTGAAAGCGGCGATCAACTGGAAGTGGTGCAAGGGCTCGCCGAAGGCGACAAAGTTCTCAAGGCCAAGCCTCAATAGGTTGTCCAGGAATTCCGGTTGAACTTCGAGGAGATTGGTAATGCTTTGCAAATGGTTGAGTTTGGTCGTTGGCTGGTCTGCTGTGCTATCCGTAAACTCGTTCGCTTTGAGTCAAGTCAAAGAAGACCCGGAATGGGTTGAAAAAATCGAGGCCTCCGAGCGCCAGCAAATTCTGGAGGACCCGTTCGACTTCTCGAAGGAACCGGTTCTGCCAGCGATCGTTGCGCCAAAGCAAGAAACAATCCGCGAGGCCATCTCAAAAGGAGTCGACTTTTTGATCGGCTCGCAAAACAAGGATGGCTCGTGGGGAAGCCCAGACCAATCCCGGCCGTACCAAATCTATGCGCCTTTGCCCGGTGCTCACCATGCCTTTCGCGCAGCCGTTACCGCGATGTGCGTGTCCGCATTGATTGAAACGAACTCGCCGAAACCGGAGGCGACCGCCGCGCTTGAACGCGGTGAAAAATGGCTTCGCGAAAACATCGGCAATGTCAAACGGGCGACCGCCGATGCAATTTACAATGTCTGGTCTCATGCCTACTCGATTCAGGCCTTCGTGCGTCTGCATGATCGGGCGAAGGGTGACGAGCAGCGTCAAGCCGAGTTGATAGAACTTATCGAGAATCAACTTAAGATGCTTGAGAATTACGAATCGGTGGATGGCGGTTGGGGCTACTACGATTTCGTTGCTGGAGCGGCCAAGCCGACGAGCTCCTCGACCAGCTTCGTTAACGCGACCGTATTGATTGCCATGAAGGAAGCCGAAAAGATTGGCGTCAAGGCTGACCCGAAGATTGTGAAGCGAGCTTTTGACGCCACTCAACGCCAACAAAAACCCGACTTCACCTATTTGTACGGCGAATATCTGAAGACAGGGCCGACGCGGGGAATCAATCGCCCTGCTGGGAGCTTGGGGCGTTCACAAGCCTGCAACGTAGCACTCCGTCAATGGGGCGACACGAAGGTGACGGACTTCGTGCTGAAGAATTGGCTGTATCGGCTGTACGTTCGAAACGGCTGGCTGAGTATTGGCCGCAAGCGTCCAATCCCGCATGAGGCATGGTTTCAAGTCGCCGGTTACTTTTATTACTACGGGCACTACTACGCAGCCTACGCGATCGAGGAATTAAAGCCCGAGGATCGGCCGCCCTACCAAGACCATCTGGCGGCGATCATTCTGCAATATCAGGAGACGGATGGATCCTGGTGGGACTACCCGATGTATGGCTACCATCGGCCTTACGGCACCGCCTTCGCGCTCATGACGCTTCAGCGTTGTTTGCGCTAGCGCTCGCCCGCTCAAATTATTTCAGCAAATTGCTGTTCGTACTTTCGCGCGTTCCTCGTCATAAAAGTAGACGACCCTTGATTGAATCGTAAAGGTGATCGTCGTTATGATAACGACTTACAAATTGAGGTTACTTACTCACGATCGTTTATTGGAATTTGATTAATGGCCAAAAAAGAATTGCGAATTGGGATGATTGGTTACGGCTTTATGGGCCGAGCGCACTCGAATGCCTACGCCAAAGTCAACCACTTCTTCGATTTGGAATACCGACCAGTGCTACAAGCGGCTTGCGCTCGCAACGCCGAGGCCGTTCAGAAGTTTGCGGACAACTGGGGGTATGCTTCGATCGAAACCGATTGGCGGAAGCTGATTGCTCGAAAAGACATCGACGCCATCGATATTTGTGTCCCCAATAATTTGCACAAAGAAATCGCAATTGCAGCCGCGAAAGCCGGGAAGGCCATCCTTTGCGAAAAACCATTGGCAATGAATGTGGCAGAAGGAGAAGAAATGTGCCGCGCTGTCGAAGCGGCCGGTGTACCCAATATCGTGTGGTACAACTATCGCCGTGTTCCAGCCGTAACCCTCGCCCACAACATCGTGAAGTCCGGACGATTGGGAAAAATATTTCATTACCGGGCCAACTTTTTGCAAGACTGGACGATTTCGGCAGACGTGCCTCAAGGGGGGGGCGGGCTGTGGCGGCTGGATGCGGCAGCGGCCGGTTCGGGAGTCACCGGGGACTTGCTGGCCCATTGCATTGACACGGCGATCTGGATTAACGGAGGCATTCGGGATGTTGTGGCGATGACCGAAACCTTCGTCAAGGAGCGAAAACATGTTGAGACGGGCAAAGTGCAACCGGTTGGAATTGACGATGCCTGTGCGTTTCTCTGCCACTTTAACAACGGGTCGCTGGGCTTGTTCGAATCCACTCGCTACGCGCGCGGCCACAAGGCGCTGTACACGTTTGAAATCAATGGCGAGAAGGCCTCAATTCGTTGGGATTTGCACGACTTGCACCGTTTAGAATTTTTCGATCATGGCGACGAAAGTGCTTTGCGCGGCTGGCGAAGCATTCACGTGACAGATCACGGCGGCGAGCATCCCTACATGGACCATTGGTGGGTACCCGGATTGCAAATTGGCTACGAACATAGCTTTGTTCATCAGGTCGCCGATTTCCTCAGCGGTCTTGCTTCCGGTCAGCCAGCGGGGCCAACATTCCGTGACGCGCTGGAAACTCAAAAGATCTGTGATGCCGTGCTCGCCAGCGCCAGCAATCAAC
>JBEBGH010000398.1:0-4528 GCA_040081565.1 Pirellulaceae bacterium | reverse complement strand
CTCCCGTTATGGCAAAAATATGTTGTTGCCGAGAAAGTAAAGATCGCTCACGAAAACGAAGAATTCCCGCCGCTTCTGGCCGACGCTTTGGATTTGATTTTTGCGGCCGGCGGAGACTTGGTTCCAGTGGCAGATACTCTCAAAATCACCGCGACGCAACTTGCGAAATTCCTGCGGTTGGAGCCAGAGGCTTGGATTCTGGTTTCTAACTTGAGGGAACGAAACGGTTTGCGCAAGTTAAAATAAATTCGCCCGAAACAATTGTTGTTCCCTTTCCGCCAGGGTCCCTGTGAAAAAAGAACTCAAAGACGCGATCGCCGTCTTCGCCAAAGGGCATTGTGTCGGCAAAAGCGTCACGCATCACTACGAAGCGAATCAAATTGGATCGATCTGGCAGTTGCGGGATGCACCGCGAAAGAATGCGCTCAACTATCGCAAGGAGGAATACGTTGCATGTGGAATCGCACCATCCAAGGTCGACTCGATCGCACGAGAAAAGACTCGGGGCCGCTTTTTCATTTGCGATATTGTGCCGACGAGCGTTGACGACGCTCTTCATCGTCGCGAGTTCAAGAACTTGGGATATCGATTGCTGGCGACCGAACCCTTTTTTGTTCACGACCTAAAACGCATTCCCTCGCCGAAGAATAAATCTGTGAAGATTGAACTGGTCGAGGAAGCATCTTTGGCTGCGAGGTTGGGTAAGGCAATGAATATGCGGCCATTGACCGAAGCCTACTTTGGCGAACGCGGGCTGTTTCGCCAATATGTCGCCTTGGATGGGAAACAGATTGTCGGTTGGGTTCGTAGTGTGCCCGCTGGAAAATCGAATTGGTGCTCAACCTTGGGAGTGATGGAGTCCCATCGTCGCCGCGGTATCGGACAGACACTGTTGGCGGAGATGTTGCGCGCAGATCGCCGACTGGGCGTCGCCACCAGCGTTTTGCTGGCCTCACACACCGGAGCTTTGTTGTACCCGAGTCTGGGCTACAAACAGATCGGGATGTTGTATATTTATGCACCGAAAGCGGCGAAAGAAGAATCGTAGGCTAACGGGCGACTTCGCCTCACACCAGCAAGTTATGGGAGATCGAACAAAACGGTTCCGACATCACGACGCGCTGGGGCCGCCTCGGCACCAGCGGCCAATCGAAAACAAAGTCGTTTGATTTCGCTGCCAAAGCGACGGCCGAGTACAACAAACTCGTCGCCGAAAAAACCGGTAAGGGCTACGCCGAAGGCAGTCTTTAGCCAGTTTTGGTCGGTGCACAATTCGGCGACGCGTCGACCAGACTTTGCAATGAACTCCCAAGAAACCGTCTAATCCTTGATTCCCATTGCGAATTCCAAAACACAATCAACAATCGGTGTCATTTTTTTTGTACCCAAATCTTGCAGTCATCGTTGATTTTGGTTTTCTTGGTTTCGGAGGCCAACTTTCCGGACTTGAGCAACTCTTCGATACAGCCTCGGATTTCAGTGCGGTGAAATTGGCAAAATTCGTTTTCAATAATTTGATCAATCACGTCTCCTCGCGGAAATGGAATTTGTGTTCTCGCCAAGATTAGACTAGGTAGCCGCTCTAAATCTGGAACCAATTCTTCCGAACGCTTTTCGAACAACAACGCTTCCTTGGGTTTCGCCATGTCAGCGAGCACTCGCCTACTTTTGACCATTTCGTCATTCATTAGCGTCAATCCATCAATATGCCTGGTTCCAAAAACGAGGTAGTACTTCGCGACCTGGTGATGAGGCATCGCCTTTATCGGATGGTAGACGACGTGCTTGAATCGGTTTTTCAAACGAACGCAAAATTGTCCTGTAAATTCTGCAACCGCTTCGGGAAACGACCCAGCATTCAAGATCAATTGGCGCCACCAAACTCCGCCAGCAATTGAATTGAGCGCCTCCAATGTTGGAGTTTCTTCAATTTCCTGGTCGACTGGATCACTGCTGTCAGCGTCACCGTCCATGTTCTTCAGACTGCACTTCAGCACCGAGAGTCCACGACGAACAAAGCTTGCTGAATTCAAATTGAGAAGAACTTCTACGCTGTTTCCCGTTCCAAGACCCTGGAAAATCTGGTCCAACTGATTCCAGTCCAGCCCTTCGACTGTAAATGGATCAACGTAAAGAAAAACGCTTTGGGTTTTCGCAGCCTGTGAAATTTGCGAGGCGTAGTCGCCAAATTCACCGCTTTTTGCTTTTGCAAATTGAATTGGCGTCAAATTTTCTTCAAGCAAATTGAACAGGCCTATCGTCTTTTCAATGCACCACAATCCGATTTCTTGTCTGGACTGCAAGTTCTTGGCAAGAGTCTGGATAACGCATTCGGCAATGATGATTGGCGATCCAGCCTGTCCATCGTGGAATCTCCCTGGACCTGCAAACCCATCAACAATGAGGACTGGTTTTCCGACCCTCAGAATTTTTGGCAAATACGCAGTCAGATAACACTTGAGAATTTCGTCTTTGCGTTGGGACCAATGCCGTTTGGTCGCAAAAAAGTTCTCGTTCGCTTTATGACTCACGGAGAATCCCTACCTCACACCAATCGCTTCCAACGAAATACCTGCCAAAACGGAAAGTTCAGTTGTTAATCGAAGTTGGTCATCCTTTTTCAATACTCTAGTAATTTGCCGACGGCGTGGAAGTTCATCGTGCGTACGGCCTTTCAACATTCGACCGTTTTCCTTTTTGCGAATTCCGCCCCATTGTTTGAAAAAGAACGGAATCCTGCTTTGCCTACACTGTTTTTGAATCGAAAGCACCCATTCTTCGTCCATTGGTCGCGCTCCAGGTCCGCTCTCGCCGCCAACGATCACCCAGTCAATCCCTTCCAGCTTGATCTTGCCGAGGTCTTCAAGCAAAGGTTCAACCGAAAGGAATTTGACAGCAGCATCAGTGTGCCGAAGTAATTCGCTGCGCGGAAGTCCGTATGCTTTGTCTTCAACGCTGACGCCCCACCATACATGAGTTAACTTCGTCGCAAATTTCAGTTTGGTTTCAAGTAGTTTCACCATCCGATCTGCGCGTTTTGTGAGGACTTGGTATGTGTGCCAATTTGCAAGCTCCATCGTCTTGGCAACCGCGACGATAAACGAATCGGGCACGCCTTCGTGAAACAGATCGCTCATCGAATTAACAAAAATCGTCCGCGATTGTTTCCATCGAACCGGTTCAAGCAATTTTTCAGGTACCAATCGCAAATCAAAGCCCTGTTCATACGGATGTCCGGGGACGCCACGAAATCGCTCAGCAAAGGTCTTTGCGTAGCAATTTTTGCAACCTGGACTGATTTTGGTACAGCCACGAACAGGATTCCAAGTTGCATCGGTCCACTCTATTTTTGAATTCTGGCTCATTGATCTACTCGTCTAAAGCGATTCCCGATTTCAATTTGAACTCAAAGAATATTCGAGGTCCATGACACGTTTGGTCAACAAAGCCTCAAGATATCAGATTCGAAGAGCTGTCGAAATCGGCTGATGTCGACGAGTTTTTACCCGAAGTCCTGGCCGAATCATGGATTGGACACCGCATGTTGAAAATGGAAAGCCATTCCGAATCCATCTTACGCTGACTTGGTCGTTGAAATTACGATTTCCGTTCGGTAAATTGAGGGCGTGGCTTTTTCGGCGGTTGAGGACCTGCGATCAAGACGTTCAAAGCATTCGCTGTTGGAAATTATTCTCACCGCCGTTGGGCTGCCATTTGCGTTGCAACTCGTGGAACGACGTCGAGTTGATTGGCAAGCGGAAATTGTCTTACCTGCGGCGGTTCTTGAAACTCAAGAACGGAATCAGATCGCACGATACGTTTTGTCGCGTTTTCAATCTGCTCAACAATGACCAGATGTGCCGCGCTTTGGTTTGCTGGCTAGAAATCAAGCGAATTTCGCGGCCTCATCGTTCCTATGGTCTCCGAAAAAACACTCAACGGCGTCCTCCCAAAAAAAGGTTGTCTGATCGACTGGCCGCTCGTCTAGTCCTTATCTTCTTTGACGATCGCACGATCGCTCCCCGAAATCTTCTTGCCATTTTTCAAAGTGATGTCCCATTCGATGTAGAAAGTGTCTTTCCCTATCTTCTTCCTGAAATCCAAGAAATCGGATTCCGACATCAGGGTTCCTTTGACCTCAAACCAATATAATTTTGGATTGCGCTGAACTGAGTAGGACAATTCGGAAAACCTCGGCTCAGAATTGATCGTGAGCTGAAGATTGGCGGAAGCATCTCGCTCACTTTTGATTTCTGAAGCCAAGAGTTTGAGATCGGGATTGACCCAAAACGGAAAAATTGTGACGAGACAGAAAAGCAAAACCACACAAACGGCCAAAAGGCGAAAAAGATATTTGAAATTGCCAGTGTCCGTAAATGCTCCGTAGCCAACTACCGAAATCAAGACGGCAATCACTACAACCATCAAAGCACCAACCGTTCCATAAATTGCCGACCATCGTAAGTAAATTGCTAAAAAAACGGAAACACAAGCAATGATTAGAAAAAGTTGGCGCAATGAAAATTGT
>JBEBGH010000397.1:0-4537 GCA_040081565.1 Pirellulaceae bacterium | reverse complement strand
ACCTGGGCCTCCACGGCATTTTCTGATGGACCCAATGGCTGGAATTACAGGCCAACGCGGTAGGGGGCGACGTACGGGCTGCCAGGGAAGGTGGTGAGACCCTCGAAGTAGCCGCCGGGAACGCCGCGACCGATGAAGTTCGCGACGTTTACATTCATCGGATCGTAATAGCTGAAAATGAGCACGTCTCCGAATTGGTCCCAGGTCCCGGTGTAGCCAAGCTCGGTCGGGAACGAGATCGTCCGATTACCGGCGAAGTCGTCGTGGAACTGCGAGATGTGCGAGCTGATCGAGCTCGGGAACTTCGTGCATTCGAAGAACGCGGTGAGCCCGATGCCGGTGCAGTGCTGGTTTTGGATGTCAACGTTGAGCGGCACGATGTTCGAGTAGTAGCTGAGGGCGGCGGTGACGGTGGCGCTGTTGTTGGCCGGAGTGGTCTCGCCTGGCGTCGTGGTGGTCGCACTAGCCGTGATCAGGAGCGCGCCAGTCTTTTCGGGGAGCTGGATGTCGAAAGTTACCGTCTTCTTCTTGTTCTTCTTGATTGTGCCGAGGTTGCCAAGAAGGCGGGTGCCAGCATCGGTCCCGGAGGCACCGCCGAGTGCGAGGGTCGGCGTGGTGTAGCTGATCAGGTTGCCCATGATGTACACTTGCGGGCTCGTGGCCGTTTTCGGCAGCTGGATGGTGAGCTGCACACCCGCGGCATCTT
Source organism: Pirellulaceae bacterium (assembly GCA_040081565.1). Lineage (GTDB taxonomy): Bacteria > Planctomycetota > Planctomycetia > Pirellulales > Pirellulaceae > BJ22. The sequence continues at coordinate 3,831 of JBEBGH010000397.1, read as the reverse complement.
TGTTGCCGATGTTGGCGACCTCTACCGTGTAGGTACCCGTCGAGTAGACCGCCATCAGGGGGGGCGGCGTGATGCTTACCGAGAGGTTGGGCGCGGGTTGGGCGAACACGGTCGAGACCGCGACGAACATCGAGAATCCGGTCGCCAGGACAGTGAAAAGTCGGGTGGAAATGAACGAGGCTTGGCAAGCCATGGTGAAGTCCTTTCTAGACGAGTTAAGAGATAAGTCAGAGCAGAGCGCTCCTATGGAAATCCCTATCCGTTGCCTCTACCCTTCATTAAATTCCGAAAATCACCAGGCAAGCTAGCGTCGGAGAAAATGTTCGAAACGGGTAACGAGGCTCAATGACCGAACAAGGATTTGTGGCTCAACCGTTAAATCCAAAAAGCGGAGTCGATCGGGAGGCTGAAATCGAAGCCGCAGTTCATGAACATGGACAAGTTTCATGAAGCGTTTGCCGGTTCGTGGGTTTGCTCGAACGAAAAAATCAAAGAGGAAACCGGATTCTATTTGCCGGTGCCGCTGCAGGATCGGCTGGAGCAGACTGTCGAATGGTATCGAAGTCAGGGATGGCTGGGGCCTGCCCGCAATGTATCGACGCAAGGATCAGCGACGATGACTACAGGCCAGCATCGGCCGACGTGACGAGATTAGTGGCCTTCATGATCGAGAATCTATCGAAGTGATATGTAATTGAATCGGCAAGCAAACTGTTGCACTGCGATCAACGCAATGATTTAGATAAATTGCCTTGCATTATTATTGTCGATCACGCTTTTTCTGGGCATATTCATCCAGAGCCTTTGCAATCGCTGCGATTCTGTCGGCTGGTGCGTGCTGAATCGTTTTTTCGATCATTGTCATGAAGTAGGCACACTCATCCTCCGTGATTGGGCAACCAATGTTACCTTTCGGGCCGTCGGAAGTTACCAGCTCCTTACCGTCACCATCGAGTATGGTGGACCACGGTATTCCGCCGTCGCGATCACCGCGCAGCTTTTTTCCGATTTCCTCACCGTGTTGCATCTCCTGAATGTCAATCTTCAGGACCAGGTAATCATCAGCGAACAGAGTCGCGTTCGAATCGAGGAACTCCTCGAGTACTTTGCACCAGCCTCACCACGGCGCACCGAGGTGCACCATGACACGCTTGTTTTGCATTTTCGCAATCGCCAGCGTATCGTTGAAAAGTTTTTCGGCATCGATACGCGATTCGGTAGTCTTTGTTTCGGCCACTGACTTACCGGTTGCGCTCGGAGTTGCCGGTTTTGTTGTTGGTTCAGCAACACTCGCCGGTTTCGATTCGCGTCCAGAATCAGCACATCCCACAAGCAGCAGTGCAGCAAGTAATCCCAATGCGGTCTTTTTCATCTGATTATCCCATGGGTTGAGGTTTGGAAACGAATGCCGAGCAACGAAAGAAACCAGGATTACAGTTTACCATTTTCAAGTTTGGATTCCATAACGATTGCGCCTCCACGGCCATGATCACTGAAATCATCGAAGCCCTTGTTGGCCGACAATTCAGCGCGGTTCAGCTCGGCATTGGGTGGTGTCGCCGAAGGTCACGTTGGCGACTCTATGGTCGATCTACCGCTCAGTCATTCTCTTCGTCGCCCATGGTCTCAAAGCTGATCAGGCCGCTTTCGACATTCTTCATCCGCCCCAACATTTCATCGAACAACCGGCAGATTCCGGCCAGCGTTCCATCCAGCTCGATTGGCTCGGTCTGTTTGTGCGACCGGAACCTGCCGATACCCCAAAGGTGCCGCTCGTGAAGTGCAGCGGTTTCCGCTCCGGGGCAATACTGGGCGTAGTTCTCGACCTCCGGGTGACTGTGCGCCAGCCACGAAGTCGATGTGGTCAAGTGGGCGCCGTTGTTGAAATGGCTGACAAACTCGTGGCCCATCAGCCCGCCCATTCCGGCCATGATCACCGCGTACGACTGGCGATCGGGGCTGATCAGACATCGCTGCATGTAGGCACGCAGTTTCTTGCAGACATAATCTCCGACATGCCGGAAGCCGAGCACAGCCAGGGATGACATCAACTGGTCAAGCTGAGCACGGTCCACGGCATCCCAGCTTCCCAGATCGGAACCCCAGTAAACGCTCTCGTCGCCTCGAAAGATGACATTGCTGCGGTCGACCGGTGCCGACTGATTGCGCCGCATGGTCGCTGCCTGGCGTCGCAACTTTTTATCCAACTCTTCGCGTTCTTTCCATTCCTTCTCGAGATGCTGCATAGCCGGGGCGAAGTTCCAGATGTTGCGCAGGCGATGCCGCAGGATCAACCGGGCAATGAAACCCATTCCGTCGTGTTCGCAGCTGATCGTGTTGCCGTGCGTACCACACCCATGTTGTGCAGGTACAAGTCGCGGCTAACGGCCTGCATCACGGCTTCTGATTCGTCCGGTCCAGAGAGCACATATTTGTACTGTTCGTTTTCTCTGGCCAGCGAAACGGCTTCGGACAGTGAGTCATGATTGATCTGCGGAAAGGCCTCCGTAATCTGCAATTTCCCGCGAGTCACCGGACCCGCGAAACGCAGGCACAGTTCGGGTCGGTTGGCGTCTGCCGAACTGACCTCGATTTGTGTGCCATCCGGAGGTTCGCGAACCAGTGAAGCCAGGTCCGTTCCGACACAGGTCGCGAGATAATCGTCTCCGCCGTCGTCGACGAAACCTTCGGTCTCAATGAATTCCAGTGAACGAAGCGCGAGGTGCCATCCAGCTTTGGCTGGCCGGACCTCCATGTTTGAGTCTTTCGTATCGTGCACATTCATTTTGGCTGCTTCGATTTCCGCAGGCGGGAAGCAGGTCAGCAAGGCTGGCAAAGTCTGGCCCGCGTCGATGGCGCTGGCAAAAAAGCCCAGCAGCGCGATCTCGCCGACATTCAACTCGACTGGTTCGCCGGCGACGGGCAGCAGATCGTGGGCTTGCGCCGCCTGTAGCGTCGCGGAAAGAAACGTGTCGGGCCCCCATGGTTCCTTCGACTGGTCGGACTTGCTAGGGCCTTTGTCCTTTTGCCGTCCGCGCTCCGCCTCCTGCATCATCTCCTGCATGCGGGATTCGGCCTCTTCGATCTCGCGCTGGTCTTCTTCGCTGATCTCGTCTTCTCCGTCATACTCGTCTTCCCAGTCATCCTCCCCGTCCTCCTGTTCGAGATCGTACTCGGCAAACTCCCCGCTATCTTCCTCTTCATATTCACCGTCGTCATCCGAATCGCCCGCGGCCTCATCGACCGGGATTTCTTGGTCCCCATCCTGCTTGAAGAAATTGGCAATCGACCCCTTCAGGCCAAGCGCGAGAAGTACCCTTGGCAAGTTTCCGATATCGGCATCCCGTTCTCGCTCAGTCACCGACTTCCACAAAAGCGCGTCAAGCAGTTCTTTGCGATTGAATTTCAGTCCGGCTTCCTCAAGAGCATCCGCCAGGCGATCGGTTTCGTACTTGCGGAATTCATTGACCGCTTTGCCGTAGTTCATGGACTGAACCCGGTCGCGAAAGTCGATGGCGATCGGCACGCCGATTTCCGACCAGCTCTGAGCAACTTCGTCAAACTGGCTCCAGGGTCGCAGCGCTGCCGGTTCCGGATCTGGTTCGAGAAACGCGAGGCGAGGATCGATCTCTTCCGGCTCGGGCGGGTCAACGGTTGCCTTGGGATCGAAGCTGTTTTGGAAGATGCCGAAGTCGTGCATGAACGTCTGCGGCTGGCAGCCTGGCCGAATGAGTGTCAGCGACGGTCTTAGTTTAGTTCAATAGTAGATTCGAAAAAAGATTTTCGAATTCCGTTTTTTTTGGGGTTTGAGTTTTCTGGCGGGGTTGAGGT
>JBEBGH010000396.1:0-4537 GCA_040081565.1 Pirellulaceae bacterium | reverse complement strand
CCACTTCCCCAACCGCATCGATTCCCGGAACCAGCGGGAATGTCAGAGCGACTCCAGGATTGCCGGTGGCTGCCAATGCGTCCTTGTAATTGAGCGCGGAATACTTGATCCGCACTCGAACCCAATCCTCCCGCGGCTCCGTCAAATTTCTCGTTTCGATGACTCGGGTGATCGTTCCATCGTCCAAATTGTGAACGACCAATGCTTTCGATCTTTCCATGAGGCAAACAAATTCGCAAAAGTCACTTGGATGTAAGTGCTCAAGCATACTCGAAATCGTTGCCGAAATCGAAGGGTCGTGCCTGCGAGACCTCTCGGTTATTCTTCGACAGATTCCTTTTTGGACTCTGATTCTGTTACCGCAATCTTCATCTCGCTGGAGTTGGCCTTTAATTCCGGTGCGTACATCGCCCATGCCTTGGTTGGCAGGGCGCTGAATCGTCCAGGAATTTCGGCGCGCATCCGATAGCTGAAGCTATGCTTGCCTTGCGCGAGTTGACGCGTGAAGAACGCCACGCGCTCGTCACGAAACTCGACATAGGCGTTGAGGCTGCCCGGAACATAACCGCTTCGCAGTTCGACCGGCTCAAAGCCTGACACCTTCATGTCCTCGAACACAACGTATTCGTAATCGTTTTTCGAATCGATTTCGAGTTCGATTTCGACCTGGTCGCCACTCTTCACTTCATCCCAATTTTTGAGCAGGATGCGCTTGTACTTCTCGACCTTTTGGCCAACGACTTGACCGCGAGATCCGGCAACATTGGTTTCCGCATCCTTGATCTGCTCCAGCCGATAGAATTTGCGTTCAACCTTGATTTCCAGACCAGCCGCGGCGATGTCGTCCTCCAGCGTGAAGTTGGTCAGGTAGGCATTCGCGTAAACATTGCCTTTGCCTTTTCGTCGAATTTCGACGGAATGTTTGCCGTCGGCCAGATCAGCGCCTTCGATGACAAACGAATTGTCAAATTGAAACAAAACTTCCGGAGTGATTTCAACGCTCTGCTTCAATTGGCCATCGATCAAGACCTCAACGGTCATGTTCGGTGCGACCTCTCCGCTCTTATCCATAAATTCGGCTAAAGCCTCGATGCAAATCGCTGTGTCACGCGTGCTGCTCCAGTAGGTGGCGTTGCGACGATTGTTCAACAAGTATTTCACCAGGCCGGCGGCCTTCGGATCTTGCGGGTTCACTCGCGACAGCAGCTTCAAGTAATAGGCATTCGCTTCAATGTTGTTGCCATACCAATACCACCAGTAATTCTGATTTGGCAAGTCAATGAACGCCGTCTGATTCTCTTCGTCGTATTTGACGAATTGATCGAGGTTCTTGATCACCATGTCCCGGCGTTCGATCAATTGCTGTTTGTCGAACGCGAGCCCCACCAGGCCGAGCCCGTAAAGCGACAATTTCGTTCGATCGCGAAACAGGTAATCGCCCATCTTGGGATTCGTTACGTCGGCCTCGAGCAAGATCATGTAGATCAAAGCATCGAGATTGTCGGCCGAATCACGGTAGCGTGGGTGAGTCGGCCATTTGTCGCGGGGCAAATCACGCAAACGATCGCCCTCGATCAACAATGCGACCTGTTCGTCCTGATATTGCTGCAACCAGGCCACACCGCGCTCCAGCACTCCGGGCACGATCCCGATGTTTCGTTGTTTTGCCAGTTGCAATCCGTGGACGACAGTGGCTGTCGTATGAGGCCAACTGTGTTCGCCAAAGCCTGAGAACCAGCCCCAACCACCATCGCTACACTGCATGGCCGTCAGGTCCTTGATTCCCGTTTTCGTCATGAGTTCAACTTGTGCCGGGTCGAAGACAGGATTATTACCGCGTGCTGTTGTCCAACGCTTCGCCCGTTCGCGATCATCACCAATCTCTTGAGCATTCAAATTGGTTTGCTTCTCGCGAATTTTTTCCAAGTCCAAATTCATCCGTTTCAAGATGTCATAAGTGATGACCGTTGGAACGAAACGATTCAATGTCTGCTCAGTGCAACCGTAAGGAAAATCGACGAGATAGGGCAGGGCATCCACCATCGCACCTGCCAATGTCGGCGAATAACGCACCTCCAAACGAGTCTGCTCTGGCCGACGCTCAGCTGGTACCGTCATCGTAAACGTGGTTCCAGGCTGACCATCCCGCACCACACCACTGAACGAGTCGGTCTTGAGCATTCCATGGACGTACACAGGGAACTTCATCTGCATCGCGTCCGATTCGACATCCGTCAAGGCAGACATCGTAATTTGAGCCTCACCCTCTCGGGCAACCTTGACCCGCCAATCAACTCGGGTCTCTCCGCCCGCTTTGATCTCAACGGTTTTCTCCAGCGGATCGCTGGTATTGAGTGTATCGCCAGCCAGATCAAGTACGACCTTTGTCGACTTGTCTTGGTCCAAGTAGTTGTGGACGACGGCCGAAAGGACGATTTCATCTTTTTCAACAAAGAACCGTGGGGCTTGTAAGCGGACCATGATGTTCTTGGCTGTTTTGATTTCAACAGTTCCCTCGCCGACATCGGTTTGGCTACCTAAAGCCCAAGTCCGAATCTTCCAAGAGGTTAAATTCTCCGGCATCTGGATGGTTGCCTCGACCACGCCATCGCTGTCCGGTTTCAAGCCGACGTTCCAGTAGGCTGCGTCGGCGAATTGGGTGCGCACGGTGGGCGCAACCATTTCGGAACCTTGGGCAACCCCATAGGCTTCTTTACTTTCGGCCACTGCATCCATGGCAAAGTTTGCCGATTTGGCCATTTCTTCACCGGCCATCGGAGCACCAGGAGCAGACCTGGCCCGCCCCCCGCCACCACCAAGTCCTCCGCCGCTTCCACCAGGGCCGTCTCCCAAAAAGCCCGCTTCATCACTGGAGGTAACGTCAGCCGAGATATTCCCAAATACGCCCAAATCTGACATCCATATCATCCCTTCGCGGACGATATTCGTTCCGATTCGCGAAAGGTTATGTTCACTATGAGGAGAGTGTCCGCGCTTCCAATTCCAAAAGAATTCCCGGATCGCAGTTACATTGGAACCACCGGAGATGTATTCCACGGCGCGATCATACATCGTCATCACGACGGACCCGGTGAAAGGTCGACCATTGACATCGGTCAACGTCATCTTGACCTTCGTTTCCTTCCCTGGCACAACGGTCGATTCACTCGGCTCAATCTTTACATTGACCACCTTTTTCATTGGCGGGACGATGACTTCTTTAACAACTTGGTGAACCTTGGCATCAAAAATCGTTGTCGCTTCGACAAAGAAATTCGGCATATCGGCTTGCGCAACATCGATTTCATAGGTTGCCGTTTTCCCCTTTGCCTGCAAGATTACGGGGCGACCTGGATAGATGCCGATCGGTCGAATCCACAACATGATGTGAGCATCAGCCCGATTGGTGTTGATCAATAATCGGACTTTGTCCCCCGGGATGTACTCAGATTTGTCGAGCAAGATTTCCAGATCGTTGTAACGGAAATTTGCGCTGTCGAAGCCAGCGCCAATGACGTTGAAAAGTTGTCCGCCTTCGATCGTTTCACCGGCATCGTTGGTTACTGAATAAGCCAATCGAAATTGGCCTGCCTCGGTCGCCTTGATCAGCTGTTTGGCGTCCCCGTTTTCGTCAGTGTTCACGTCCCAGGTCTGGAGAGCGTCTTCGGTGGGTTTACCGTTCTTGTCGTAAGTGATCTTGAGTAGCGAAAGTTTGCCTTTGCCGGCAACACCCTTGCCGTCGGCCGTGCGGGCTTTCATTTCCACATTGATCGCGTCACCAACTTGCGAGTAACCACGATCAGCCCAAACGTACACCGCGAAGGGTCGGCGCGCAACGATGACGCTACCGGATCCAACGATTGTCCGCCGCGAGGCGTCCACGACTTCTGCGGTAATTGCATATTCGTGATCGCTGTCGCCATGGATTTCCTTGGCGAGTGCCGTATCGATTTCAAATTCGACGATCCCATTGGGACCGATCTTGGTTTCGGCGTCGATCACGAGTTCGGGCGGGTCGGCAGAATAGCCCCACCACGGCTGAATTGGACAACGACAACCCCACGTCTTGAAACCCGGGTACCATTCGTAATCACCACAAAACCAACCGTATCCGTTGCCGTAAAGCCAATCCCAAGGACGAATCGGATACCAACGTTGATCTTTCTTCGTGCGGTGAACTTTGTATTTGACGGTTCCTTCCTGTACAGCGCCGCCGAAGTAATATTTCGCTTCGATCTTGACCGGAATCTTTTCGCCAAGTTTGGTCGGTTTATCCGGAGGCGTGACGACGACCTCGAACTCGGGCTTCTTGTATTCTTCAATGCGGAAGTTCACTTGCCCGGCAAAGATATGGGCGTTCGCGGCGTCAGAAATTATCAACGTGTAGACACCTAAGGCCGCTTCTTCACCAAATGTGTATTCGCCAGCGACGCCTGCGAATGCGTCGGTATGTTTATCAAACCGTGCGACCTCAACGCCTTGCGGATCGAGAAGCTTAAGGACCACAGGTTTGTCCGCCCATGGCTGCACATCGATT
>JBEBGH010000395.1:0-4538 GCA_040081565.1 Pirellulaceae bacterium | reverse complement strand
AGACGGCGAGGGCCGTCGGGGGTGATTGCGATGGTGTGTTCGAAGTGGGCGGTTAAGCTTTTGTCGGCGGAAATTTGGGTCCATTTATCGGAAAGCTCCAAAAGATCGGGAGTGCCCACGTTGACCATCGGCTCGACGGCCAGCACAACTCCTGGTCGCAAATCGAAATCTCCCTCCTTCGCCCATTCGGCATCGAAGTAGTTGGGGACTTGAGGTGACTCGTGCAGCTTCTGCCCGATGCCATGTCCAACCATCGTGTCGACGACGCAGAAACCGTGATCTTCGACGTAAGCCTCGATTTCACGGGCCACCTCGCTCCACATTTTTTTCACTGCCATCAATTCAATTGCGAGATTGAGAGCACCCAGGGTCGCCGACAGCAGTTTCTTCGCAACCGAACTGACATCGCCCACCGCGTGTGTGTATGCCGCATCGCCGCACCATCCGTTGAGACGGCAACCTGTATCGATTTTTACGATATCGCCCGCCTTGATCTTCCGCGGACCTGGAATTCCGTGAACGAGTTCTTCGTTGATTGAGATGCAGGTTTCCGCGGGGAAAGGGGGCGGGCCGCCATAATTCAAAAACAACGGTTCTGCGCGATAATCCAGAAATGTTTGTCGAACAGCGGCATTGAGTTCTGCGGTCGTCACGCCCGGTTTAAGCAGGCGATGGACGGCTTGGTGTGACTGCCAAACAACGAGGCCCGCCTCGCGCATTTTGGCGATTTCGCGCGGCGATCGGAGAATTCGACGAACACCCTTGGCTGACACGTATTCGGCTCCGATCAGGGCGATTTCTTTTTCGGCTTATAAATTTCGGTTGCAGTACCGAAGAAGACTTCGCCCGCATTCATCAGCGTTTCGCTGAGGGTCGGGTGCGGATGCACACTCTCGGTAACGTCGCGAATGTTACAACCCATTTCAATCGCCAGCACCGCTTCGGCGATCAATTCTCCGGCTCCCGCTCCGACGATACCACAACCAAGAACCTGTTCGGTTTCGGGGTCAATCAGCCATTTCGTGAGACCATCGGTTCGCGCGAGTGCTTGGGCGCGGCCGCTGGCTGCCCATGGATAGAGGCAAGCTTCATAGTTGCGGCCCTGCTTCTTCGCGTCTTCTTCAGTCAATCCAGCCCAAGCGATTTCGGGGTCGGTGAATACGACGGCTGGAATCGCTCGTTTGTCGAACGCCACATCATGGCCCAAGATGACTTCGGCTGCGATGCGACCTTCATGGGTCGCCTTGTGCGCGAGCATGGGTTCTCCGGCAGCATCGCCAATCACATAGATATTCGGCACTGAGGTCCGCTGTTGTTTGTCGCAAGGGATAAAGCCGCGTTGGTCAGTGGTGATTCCGATGGCTTGCAGATTCAACCCACGAGTATTTGGTGCACGGCCAACGGAGACAAGCACACGGTCGTACAACTCGGTGCCATATTTGCCGGGGCCTTCGAAAGCCACTTGAACTTGGTCGCCAACCAAAGCAACACTGCCGACTCTGGTTTCCAGAAAGATCCGTTTGTCGAACATTTTTTCGAGTCGTCGCTGCAAGGGTTTCACCAAGTCGCGATCAGCCCCTAGGAGGAGGCCCTTTTGCAATTCGACAACGCTGACTTGCGTTCCCAATTGAGCGTAGACGGAACCCATTTCAAGGCCAATGTAGCCACCGCCGATGATCAGCATCGTCTTGGGAATGTCGACCAGATTCAAGGCACCGGTTGAGTCCATCACGCGATCGGTTCCGATTCGGAATGGGCCAGGCATCGCCGGGACACTGCCCGTGGCGATGATGCAATGGTCGAACGTGATTTTCTTGCCTTCCGGGATCGAGGCATGTTCTCCGTCGATGACCAATGTCTTGGCATCCTGGAATTTTGCGTCTCCGACAATGATTTTCACGTTGCGGCGTTTCGCCAACTGACCGAGGCCATCGGTGAGAGTCGAGATAACCTTGTCTTTTCGCGCCCGCAGTTTATCAAGCCCGACTTTGGGCGAGCCGAATTCAATGCCCCACTCATGGCTGAGTTCCGCAGTCTCCGTCATGACTTTGGCAACATGCAATAAGGCTTTGGACGGAATACATCCTCGCAACAAACAGGTTCCGCCGAGACGGCCCTCACGCTCGATCAGCGTCACATCTAGGCCTTCGTCGGCGGCCAAAAAAGCTGCCGCGTATCCGCCGGGGCCACCACCGATTACCACAACAGGACTGTGCATTTGAACTTCTCCGGAGAATTTCTTGTGTAAGTCGTTTCGACTTTTGTCTTAACCTTGTCGCGCGGCGGCGATGAAGGTGGTTACTTTTTTCAATGTCTAGGTTGGCAAGAAAAAAGGCAAGTCGCTCGAGAGAGACTTGCCTTGAAAATATTCGATTACTGGCCCAAGTTGGGCAATCAACTAGCGGGACAGAAACTCGACAACCACGTTGCCGTCAACCGGCAAGCTGATATCGCTCGGGCCAGGAGCCCCCACGACGTTGATCGTCAATGTTTCCGTATCGAGCTTGGCCCATTCAATGCCTTGGCCTTCAACCCCAACACCAAGCACATTGCGATAGGCGGTCACGATGTTGACTCGAGGTCGCACGGTGATGACGTCGCCTGGACGCAACAGGAACGATGGCTTGTCGACTTTGACGCCATTCACTCGAAAGTGACCATGGCAAACGCCTTGGCGAGCCTGCGGACGAGTATGGGCTAATCCAACCCGGCGAACGACGTTATCGATACGGCTTTCGCACAGGGTCAACAGGTTTTCCCCGGTGTTGCCTTTCATACGGGTGGCCTTGTCGAAGAAGCGTCGCAACTGACGCTCGCCCATTCCGTAGTAATGTTTGATCTTTTGCTTTTCTTGAAGCGCTTTGCCATAGTTCGAAGGCCGCTTTGGTCGAACATGCATTCCTGGTGGTTGCGTACCACGTTTTTCCATCGCGCGCGTCGCGCCACCACTTTCGTAAACGAGAGTCCCCAAACGACGATTCACTCGACCTTTGGGACCTGTATACCGAGACATCAATAACTCCTAAAACCTGATAGGCGCGACAGCAGCAAACGGCCGCGCTGGAAAATGCCGAAATCGATTGGGAATATGATTACGAATTCGCGGCAAAACCACAAGGGGGAAAGCCATTTTCGACCCATTTTGACGCGTCTTCCGCTCGATTTCGCCCCTTCAGCTCGCCGAAACGGTGAACTCAACCGCCGATTTACGCCCGCCGCTTGGAACGATTAAATTCCTCAATGACCGGTTGCCCGAGACTCGCTAATTCACCGGCCGTCGTAAACACGCGAACGGGGATTCTCGACAATTGGTTTCGCACCCGGTTAATTCGCTCTCCGCTCAACGGGTGGTCGGCCAAATTTCGGATAAACACGGCAAGGACTTGATCGGGATACTTGCGGCCGAGATTGCGGTACAACTCCAAGTCCTTTTCACCCGAGTCACCGATCAAGACAAAGCGACGGTCGGGCATGGATTCGACGACCCGCCGAAGCGAAGTGATTTTGCCACTACGTTTGATCCGCACCATCTTTTGAAGCATGTGATTGCGAAGGCGGAAGTAACGCAAGTGAATCGAACCTTGGGGGAATGAGTTACTCTCCAGCATTTCACTCAACGGCGTCAACAACTGCCAAGGGCTCGAGGAAATGTAATGGAAACACGTCCCGTGGTCTTGCCAACGTCGATAAACATCCGCCATTCCCTCGACACTGCGAAAGGGCCGGACAAAAGTATTCGCCAACAACTCGCGGCGATCATTAATTGCCGATTCTTTGATCGTGTCATCGATGTCCGAAATGATGGACAAACCCGATCGTGGAACCAGGTGAATTGCCGCTTCTGCCAGATCCCCGTTTGCACCTTCCGCGTGCAATTGCAAGTTGATCCAGGTCTTGGGACCTGATCCGGTCGCATTCGATTGCACCAAGTCGTCGGGGACATACAAGATTTGCGAAAAATGTCCATTGCTTTTTGTCGGTTTCGGCAACATTAATCGATGATTGCCAAAGCGAATCATGACCTGTTGGCCGCCAGCTCCGTCACTGACAAAGGGACTCAACCGATCGAAGTACTGTGGGGACAGGATTTCATCATCGCTGAGTCCCATCATGTTGCTGAGGATCTTCAGAAGCATGCGCTTGCGGATCGTGGGAGCGTACGGCTGTCGGACTACACCCGCGATTTGTATTCGCCACCGCCCAGGTTCAAATTGATAGCCAAAACCCGGAAATGCGACTAATTGCATTTTGCATTCAGTCGAATGATTCAACGCTTTAATTCCTCTGCAATGATTGCCCTGATCTGTTCTCGACGTCGAACGAGTGAGCAACTCTTTTGATCATATCCGTAAAAGTTTTGTGCCACATTTGTGAATGTGTTTCGACTGTCTTGCTCTCCCGACAGAATTGTCGTTCTCATTCTACAGGAAAGGGACGGTTTTAGATAAGAAGCAAAACCGCGGGAATTCGTGGGCCATTTCTGAAACGGCTTCGGTACAAAAACGAAAACGGCCCGAACAGATCGGGCCGTTTTACGT
>JBEBGH010000394.1:0-4542 GCA_040081565.1 Pirellulaceae bacterium | reverse complement strand
CGGCCGGGCGGTTCCTTGCCGGAAAAGTTGAACTCACCGAAAGACCTGAAAGCTATGTACCGGTTGTTCGACTGCGAAAGCGTGACTCATCAGGCGATCCTGGGCTCGCATCAGCAGTATTTGTTTGAAACGACACTTCCGTCTCGCAGCGGATTTACCTTGATCATCCACGACGCCTCAGAACTGGAATACACCAAACGCCATTCGTTGTCCGATGAACTGGGCCAGATCGGAAATGGCTTTCGCCGAGGCTTTATCGCTCAGAATTCGCTGGTCGTTTGTCCGGAAACGGGAGCCACCCTGGGGCTGGCCAATCAAGTGCTCCATCGTCGGCCCCAAGTGAAAAAGGGAGAAAGCCGCAGCCAACGGCAGAAACGAGATTCACGCGAAAGTTTGCTGTGGCTCAAAGGAGTTCAGCCAATGCCTGCCGATCGTAAACTCGTCGATGTCTGTGATCGTGGTGCCGACACCTCGGAATTCATTGAGCATGAAGCCAATAGCGGCCGGACGTTCCTGATTCGTTCGAGCAACAACCGGAACTGTTTGGTGGGCCACGACGAAATTGCCAGGGCGAAATCCACGAAGCTCCATGATCATGCCCGCGGACTTTTGATGCTCGGTACGTGGGAACTTCAGGTTGCCGGTAAAGCGGAGTTCAAAAGCAAAGGCCGAACTGGCAAGAAAGAAAACGTCATGCGGAAAAAACGCACGGCAACGATGGCGGTCAGCAGTGGCCCGGTTCAGCTCAAGGTATCACGATCCAAGAAATCGGCTGCGGTTTGTGTCTGGGTCGTGCGAGTCTGGGAAGTGGACCCACCCGCTGGCCAAGAACGTCTGGAATGGTTCCTGATCACCAATCATCCGACTCAATCATTCGACGAGGCCGACGAAGTGGTTGCCTGGTACGAAAAAAGATGGGTTGTGGAAGAGTATCACAAGTGCCTCAAGACCGGAATGAGCATTGAGGGTTACCAGTTCACCGATACCGGTCGTTTGGAGCCGGCCATCGCGTTGACCTCGATCACCGCGATCACACTGTTGAATCTTCGGGACGACAGTCGCAATGAGGAAACGAAAGACCTTCCCGCAACGGATTACATTGATACAGAGTACGTTGAGGTTCTTTCAGCGTGGCGACACGGCAGCCCGCGCACCGATTGGACGGTGAGCGAATTTGTATTGGCGTTGGCGCGTCTGAGCGGTCACCAGAACCGCAAAGGCGATCATCCACCCGGTTGGCAGAAATTATGGAAAGGCTGGCACGAACTTCACGCGATGCTCACCGGTGCCCGTATCGCCAAAAAAATCAAAAGATGTGGGTAAACCTAAGGGCTAGCGCCTTGCCGCTCAGTCTGGTGTGAATAGAAATACCGGCGGCTAGCGCCTTGCCGCTCAGGCCGGTGCGAGTGGTAAATACCGGCGGCTAGCGCCTTGCCGCTCATGTAAACGGCGATGTTGTTGGACGCGGCTCAGAGCGCGGCAACGCGGGATTGAAGGGCGGAGCGCGCCTCGGCGACGACTTCGCGGGATTTTGAATTTCGCAATGTGTAATCGTAGATATCGAGCAGCTGCGAATAGCTGGCCAACGCACTAAACCGCCGTTGATAGGTCTCTCGAGCGGCCACGCGCAATTGCTCGTGTTGGACCTCATCCATGCTGAGGCCGCGCAGCATGACTTGGGCCAGATCTGTGGAATCTCCAGGATTGAATAGGAATCCGTTCTTCCCATCTTCCACCAGCTCCAGCATGGCCCCCAGACGGCTGGCGATGACTGGAATTCCCTGCGCAAACGCTTCTGCCACGGTACGGCCAAAGGTCTCGTACCAAAGCGATGACATGATCAAGAACCTCGCGCGCAACAATTGTTGCGACACAGCAGCAATATCGAGTTGACCGGTAAATTGAATATTAGAGTTTCCTTTGGCCAGTTCCCGCAGGCTCGCAGCATCTGGACCGTCGCCGATGATGATCAGTGGAAAATCAAGTTGAAATTTTTGCCAAGCTTCGATCACGCTGGCTAGACCCTTCTCCTGTGATAGTCGCCCGATGAACACCGCGGCATCACCTCTGCCTGGGTTCATGCCGACATCGGTGGAAACAAAGTTGTTCCGAACAAAGACGTTTTCGGGGGAGAATCCCCCGCGAATATGGATTTCCCTCGCGAACTTGGTAGGCGTGCAAAAGGCATCGACCAAACGCTGATTAACATTCATGACGCGATTAAAAAACTGCATGGCGACGACTGCCGAAGTTGCCAACCGACTGTCGCGATAGCAGCCGTAGCGCAACCCATGCCACGAAGCTCGCGAATCGAGACACTTCGTGCAAACTTTGCCGTCCCGAAACAGCAGTGAATTGGCGCAAAAGGTCCGGTAGTTGCGCAGTGCCTGAACAACCGGGATTTTCAACTTCCGGGCAGCCGCATACACCGATACAGAAATCTGTGGAAACAAATTGTTGCATTGCAGAATGTCGGGCTTCTCGTCCGACAGCAATTCCAGCATTTCCCGATAAGTGGTTCGATTCCAAACCGTGTTAGCTGCCATCCGCAACTTTTGCCCGTCGTCGAGGTCGGCATTCTCACGAGTAAATGGAATCACTGTGTGCCCTTCGCCGCGCAACATTTTCAGGTCGCATTCGAAGGAAATATCTTCGCCGCCGCGATAACGATAGTAGTTGTGACAGTAGACAATCTTCATAGCTGGCAGCCTCGCAATTCTGCTCTCGATGTCTCGGGACCTGCGGCGGTTGCTGCGGCAAGTAAGCCTAGCGAAGCGAAGAACAAAACCGATTCCGGTCGGATTGGGCCGACAAAGGTCGTGCAGCCTTGGCCCCAGCCGAGGTACCAAACGCCCAAGATCAACAATAGCCAGCCAAGATTCCGCCCGTTAGAGCCGTGAGGCGTGCGCCACAGCAAACGAATCAATCGATAAACGGCAACGAGCATGGCCCAACTAAACAGCAATGCCCCAATCAACCCCGTGGTCACCAACACTTGCAGGAAGACGTGGTGCGCGTCGTGGTTGGCTCGCGATCCCCACATCAGGAATTGGCCAGATTCCGAAGTCACAAAGTATCCATGCCCCACGACGGGAGATTTTGCAATTTCTTTCCAGATGGCTTCCCACATTTCAGCGCGGCCCGAGACGGCTCGCAGTTGTGCAGAAGTTTGACCCCGTTGAACATATTGTGAAGTTCCCTGAAGCGCCTTGCCGAGCAGTTCAAATCCCGGGTCGATCAAGATCGCAACCAACATGACCAAGCCAATGGCAGCAATCAACAGTCCTCGCACCTGCCGACCCAGTAACAATGTGCAAGAAAGCAGAATGCACAACGCCGCCGCGGCGAGGGCTGCACGGCTCACTGAAAAAATCAGTACAGGTGCATGGACCAGACAAGTGGCGACGAGCCACGTTTGCCCCTTCAATCCGCGCAAGGACAACATCACGACGGCCAACACCAGCCCCAACGACGCCGTGGCTCCCGCCGCCGTTGGTTGGACGAATCCGTCATTTCCCTTTTGGAAGATATCTCGATCTAGCCCTGAATGTTGAGGAGCGATCAGATGGATGACCAGCACGAACAAGCTGTAAAAAAATAACACCCAGCCAATTTGAGAAATGATCAACTGCCAGGGAAGAGCAGTTGGGTCTTGCGACAGGCCAGTAGATTCTGAGGATCGACTCTTCCCGCTGGTTCGCATGTAAATAATTTGGGCGAACAGGAGCATTGCCGCCAACCCCAGCCATTGCCCGGCCGAAACGGACTTCAGCGGTGTCCACAGCAAACTTAAAAACGACCAACCGGCGTAAGCCATCCAAGGCACCAGAATCGGCGACGTCCACTTGAGAGTGAATAGATAGTTTGCAGGACTATCATTACCGCGAGCAACTCGATCAAGTACTTGGGCATAGATTTCCTGGACCAACAAGATTCCGAACCATGCGACGACACCGATTCGAATTGCAACCTTGATCAACGCGATGGAGTCCAAGCTGGATGCCGAGTCCGGAACTTCTCGTCCGGGGAGCGAAAAACTGACCAGAGCTAAAAGCGATGCGGCGACAAACAAGTCAACGCCATTACGCACGCCTGGTAGACGATGTAGTTCCCATCCGATTCCCGGCTGGACTCGGATGGCTCGCGTCGAGATAGAATCAGACATCATCTTGATGACCTAAAGTGCCTTGGTCGCCGAGGTGAATAGACCACTCGACTTGGTTTCAGCAGATCGTCGATCGGCCACAACTGTGTTTACAGGTGCATCAACAGTTGTTTTTTCGACGGCACTGACCTGACGCATTTGAAAACGCGCCTCACGCCAGACAACAAATCCGGCAGCGGCCAGAAATGAGCCAATGCTTCCCAGCAACGCACACAAAACCTTGTTGGGGCTGACGGGCCGTCGCTCGAGTGAGGGGTCTTGGATCACGCACAAGTTGCTGATGTTGGTTCGTTGCAATTCCTCGCCCAAGCGTGCCTGTTCCAGTTTGACGAATTGGTCTTGATACTGCGATTCCAAGACATCGACTTGTCGTTGAA
>JBEBGH010000393.1:0-4559 GCA_040081565.1 Pirellulaceae bacterium | reverse complement strand
GAGTCAATACAGACAACCGACTCTCAAAAATCGACGGCCGCGATTACTCGCAGTCCCTGAGGGCGAACGCGACAAAGGCAGGCTCACCAATCGAGGATCGCGAGCTGGTCTTCCACTACCCTCACGTTTGGGGACCGAAGGGAGCCGGCTATCAACCGCACTCGTCAATACGAATCGGGGATTGGAAAGCGATTTACTTTTACCAGACGCGAACATGGGAACTGTATGACTTGGGTCGCGATCTCTCAGAGACCCATGATCTGGCACCTACCGATTCGCCTCGACTACGGGAGCTGGCCAATCGTTTGAAGAATAACTTGCAAGCCGCGGACGCCCTTATGCCTTTTGATTTCATTGCCGGTCAGGACGAGCCGATTCAGCCGCCCAAGTGACCGTAACATTCCTGAGACTATCTTGAGACTTGCGAAAGAAATTACGCGGCGAGATTAAATCGCGAATTTCCGGAATAGCCGTCGAGAGTGATGGAAGTAGGCAATCGGCAAGACGACCGCCGCAAGCGTCAGCACCAACCACAGGCCAGCCTCGCTGAAGACCGTTGCTTCCATGATAAGGCGTTCGCCGTTAATCGTCGCCTCAGCCCGTTTCGATTTCTTGCGAATGGCATTGGACCCTGGATCACCAATTGTTTCCATGTTGCGGGCGAGTTCTTCGATCATTTGTATCGACAAGGTCGAGCTTTCTTGCAGCTTGCTATCCTGTATCTGTTCGAGCAAATCCAGTTTTTTGAAATCGGGCTTGGCACTAGCCAGCCTGAATGGACCGCCGGTACCCGATCGACCCACATTCAAATCGCAAATCGAAAACATTTCAACGCTAGTATTTGCCACCAGGCAATTACCCGCCACGGTAATATCGATAGCTAGATGATTGTCATTGGCAGCGAAGTCAACTGATGTCGAAAACACACTGACTTTCGGGAGATAAGGAACGCTATCCCGAGTGTCGGCAACGTCGGCCGAGACCGTCGCACAGGGCAAGGCCATAAGCATTACGAGAGCAAGATAGGTTCGCGTCATTTAACCGCTTTTACAATTGACCCGCCGTGATACCAGAACGCTGACGGCAAGTATTTCCCATCAGCACAATTGCGAAAGCCTAGGACGGATCCATGCAGTTCACCGCTGGATCAACGCCGGTGCCGCGAATTTTCGGGGTTTTCCGGGATTTTCGGCGGAATAACCCTCCCGACTGCAGCAACAAGCATCTTCTTAATTGCCCATACAACACGACTGGAAGCGAACGGTTTGACGTATTGGATGGAATGTGACAGCGCGTGAAGAGTTATGGGGAAAAATCTGGCAATGACTTGGACCCATTTGCCTAATCGGAATCTACCTTTTGTTTGTGACTTGAAATCAAATGCAAAGGCAAAAAGAATGGCAACTTCAAAACGTCAAATTTCGAATTCGCCCAATCGCAATGCTGTGAAGCAAACGCATAATGAGCCGCGCGTGAAGATTTGGATTCTTTTGGCGTTGTTGGCCATGTTGACGTTTGGGTCTTCGATGTTCTTCTATAGCCGTCTCGCCAATTTAGACATGGCCAAGAAGGACCTGGAGCGACCCTTGATTATTCAGTCCGCCCCAGCAGTAGCCAGTTTTCGCAGCGCTCGTCCAAACCAATCTTCAAACGTTGCAAGTTCGCAACAGACCTATCAGTCCTCTGACTCCGTAAGCACGACTGCTTCGTTTGCTGAATAGAACGTCCACTCCGTCTAATTCGGTGCGACGGGATCGAGTGCATAATCCACTAATGAACGCGGTATCCAGGCGACGCGGAGTGCGTTGAGCACTGCCAAGATATCGATCGCTTCTTGCGATATGGCTCCCCATACCGGCGGCAGCAATCCGAAAATCGCAAAACCCATTCCCAAAATACTGAGTGCCATTCCACCAATCGCACTTTGCAAAGCGATCTGACGCATCCGTCGACTGATGTGTAGGAACTCGTCGATTTTTTGCAGGGAACTGTCGAGGACGACGACGTCCGCCGATTCTGTTGTGACGTCGCTGTTTTGCCCGAAGGCAATACCAATCGTTGCCGCCATCAACGCAGGCGCGTCGTTGATTCCATCCCCGACGAAGATCGTGGGCGCGAGCGCTGTCTCGGCGTTCACAATCTGCAGCTTTTGCTCGGGGCTTTGGCCTGCATAAATGTTCTTGATTCCAACCTGTTGCGCGAGGTACTCAACCTCGGACGCACGATCGCCCGAGACCAGCAACGTTCGCGTGAGCCTGTGCCGCGGCGAAAGGTGACTGATAAAGGACTTCCCATCGCGGCGTGGTGCATCGCGGAATTGAAACGTTGCGGCATACTTATCGTCGAGGAGAATCAGACATTCGAGGCCCGCAGTCGTCGGCGGCAAAGCGGATTTGATTTCCGGTACGGCTGCGATCAACTTTTGGCGACTGGTCACTTTCACCGTTCGGCCCGCGACTAATCCGGTAAGACCTTCCCCTGGCCGTTCGCTCATTTCTTCGACTTCCAGCTGCGCGACGTTCAGCTCGGCTCCTGCCTTCACGATGGCCTCTGCCAAAGGGTGTTTCGAGAGTCGTTCCAAACTGGATGCAAGCGAGAGGACTTCTTTTTTGTTCACCCCTTCTGCAGTAAATACTTCGACCAGTTTTGGTTTGCCGTATGTCAGCGTTCCGGTCTTGTCAAAAATAATAGTTCGGCAGACATCGGCGGTTTCGAGCGCACTCGGGTCGCGAATGATGATCGCTCGTTTTGCGGCCAACGAGATCGAGCCAATGATCGCCACCGGGATTGCAATCAACAGTGGACAAGGCGTGGCGACCACCAGCACGGCAAGGAACCTCAACGGGTCTCCCGAAATCAGCCAGGCAAAGATTGCCAGCACGACAGCGAGTGGCGTGTACCAAGCTCCCAGTCGATCGGCCAATCGCCGAATGTTGGGGCGTTTTTCTTCGGCCGATTGAATGACCTTGACGATCTTGGCATAGCGGGAATCCTCGGCCAACTTTTCTGCGCGGATGACGAGCGCAGAGTCGCCGTTGATTGATCCCGATAGAACTGAAGTGCCTGGAGATTTCGACATGATATACGGTTCGCCCGTCAGGTAGCTTTCGTCCATCACGCCGTGTCCTTCGACGACGATGCCATCGACGGGACAAGTTTCGTGCGGGAAGATCGTCAGGATGTCGCCGACAACGACCGACTTCAGATCGATATTCTCAATCGAGTGCCCGACTTTTTTATGGGCCACGGACGGCATGCGTTTACTCAAGGCCCGCAGGACGCTGGAAGCACTTTGAACTGCGTACGCTTCCAAAGCCTCGCCACCGGACAACATCAGCACCACTAATGAACCGGCCAGATATTCACCCAATATCACTGAGGTGACAATTGAAATTCCGGCTAGCAGATCCGATCCGAATTGCCGACGTGTCAGCTTGTTGGCGAGTTCGTATACCAGCGGCCCCCCGCCTAAAACGAGGGTAGCCCCGAGCGGCCAGACTGAGTTCGGGCCGTTTTGCCAGCCAAATCGCAGAATGAGATGAGCGGCGATTCCCAAAAGGCTCAGGGCGGCAATCAATGGTGCCCGGTTCCGCCAAAGCCATTCGAATATGCTGTTTTTCATAATGCGAATGTAGCGTTTATTCTCCATTAGCACATTCTGGAGACGGTTAGAGAGTTCCAAAATAGGGCCACTTGAGAACAACCGGTTTCGTTCCACTTCCCGGCCGGGATTGGGAATGGCCGGTTTTGCCCGAATTGCTAAGAAATCCGGAGGCGACGGACGCTCAAAAAAGTGGCAAATAGTCGGACAAAATAGTCGTCTTTGAGCATTTCTGATCTGGAATTAAACCGGCTGCCTGATACACTTAGCCTGCACCACCAAGGAGATGAAAACGATTTCCTTGACGTGATGGAGTGTGTTTTATACTGCTTCGACTGTTGAAGCAGTTTGACTGTTTGTTTTTTGGTTGAGCCCCTGCGGGCTAGTGTAGGAAAGTTTATGAGCAAGAATTTGTATGTCGGCAATCTGTCTTTCAAGACTACTTCGGACGATCTTCGTCGCGCTTTCGAGTCGCATGGCACTGTGGTTTCGGCCTCAGTTGTTACCGACCGTGAAACCGGCCGGTCACGAGGTTTTGGTTTTGTTGAAATGTCCGACGGTGGTGATCGTGCAGTCGAGTCGATGAATAATTTCGAATTGGACGGTCGTCGCTTGACAGTCAATGAAGCACGCCCACGTGCTGAGCGATCAGGTGGTGGCGGTGGTGGCGGACACGGTGGTGGCGGCGGTGGCGGACGTGGTGGTTACAACCGCGGTCGCAACTAAGCAAGCCGACTCCGCGAACAGAACTTTGGCCTGTTTCCTGCTCTTGCTCGAAACGGAAATCAAATCCAACCGTAGAACTCAAATGAGTCCTGCGGTTTTTTTATGCGCCCCTCCGATTCTCAGGGCTTCTCCAGGTACCGATTCTACCGTTCAGGGCTGGGTTCTATGCTCAAGGATTCCCGAAAAAAAACCGCTTGGGCATTAATTGACACATCGAAATATTCCGATATAT
>JBEBGH010000392.1:0-4561 GCA_040081565.1 Pirellulaceae bacterium | reverse complement strand
ACGAACAAGTAGCCACGGATTTCACGGATTGGCACGGAAGGAAAAATCGTGGGCAGCGCTACGGCAACTTTGATGCGCGTTAAGATTGTTCTAAACGCACATGCACAAAGCAAAGGTTCAACTCAGATGCTGGAAACACCAACACGAACCTTGAAGGTACGTAGCACAACTGTGCCAATGGGCCTGGGAATGCGATTTAGTTTGCGATCATTGTTTGTGTTGATACTCATTTTTGGTTTTGCGAGCTACCAAAAATCTGATGCCAAAGCCCGCAATCAACCTCTCCAAGACATTTGCAATAGGATTCAGAAAACCGAGTCCTTGCCGGCACTGTGGCTCGGCTACTCTCGAAAGGCAGACGGTAGTCGGCCGAACATTGCGGCAGCCGGAGGATTAAAAATCGGTGACAAAGCGTCGGCGACTCCCGACAATCTGGTGCACATCGGCTCATGTACCAAGGCCATGACGGCAGTCTTGATCGCTTTGTTGGTCGAAAAAGGAACATTGAAATGGGAGCAGTCGATCGCAGATTCGTTCCCGAAATTAAAAGACAAAATTCATCCCGAATATCACGACGTAACTTTGGAACAACTGCTGCAACATCGTGGAAAAATTCCCGCCAACGCCAGTGATTGGTGGATCAACAAACGGCAGCCTGTGATTGAACGCCGACTCTCGATCATCTCTGCCAATTTGCTGAAGGAACCGCCAAAAGTCCCTAAAGACGGATATCGCTACTCAAATCTGGGATACATGATTGCCGGGGCGATGGCCGAACAGGCCACAGGCCGAACTTGGGAGAAGCTATTGGAAGAAGAGCTGTTTAAGCCCTTGGACATCACTTCGGCTGGTTTCGGCGCACCGGGGCGAACAGGCCGAGTCGATCAGCCTTGGGGGCATACACACGACAAAAACGGCAATTGGCAACCCAAACAAGGCGACAATGCTGCAGCGCTGGGTCCGGCGGGAACGGTGCATCTCTCAATCGCTGACTGGATTCGCTTCGCCGAAGTTTTTTTCCCAGATTCGCCGCAAAAACTGGTTTCGAAAGAAACACTGCTCAAGCTGATGACGCCGGCTTCGCCGAATGGATATGCCATGGGGTGGGGAACAACGCGGTGGAACGACGACATCATCGAACTTAGGCATTCCGGCTCGAACACGATGTGGTATGCCACGATTGTCGTTGACCGCAAGAACCAGTTGACCTTTGTCGCGGTCACCAATGGCCATCGTGAGGGAATCGAAGCCGTGCTCGAAAAAGCGATCGAAGAAGTTCGGGCGCTAAAATAGTAACCAAGCCGAGCGGGCGAAAACAGGACCGGGAACACTAAATACAAATGGGACGTCCAAACATCCTATTAGTCGAATGGGCCAGCAGCGGCGGATGCTGGGTCGACGGTCTGGCATTCAGCGAAGAAAACGTGTTTTTGCACCACGGTCGAGCCATGTTGCGGGCTTTCGCTGAGGATTTGGCTCAGGCTGGCTATTCGACCACCGTCTTGATCGATGTGCGGGAGCAGAAGCCTCAGGCTTGGCCAACTTCTCGCCAAATCCTGGTCGACGGCGCCGAACGATTTTGGCAAGTCATTACCGGCGAAGCCACTCGATCCGATCTGATCCTGTTGATTGCACCCGAGGAAGGCGGATGGCTGCAGCGCTGCCATCAGGAGTTGCTTGGATGCGAAGACAAGTTTCTTTCGCCCAGCGGCGACTTTCTCACGACGGCTTGCAGCAAGCATGCGACGTGCGAGCGGTTAAGGGAACGCGGAGTACACCGTTTGGTCGGAAACTTGTTTAGGCCGGCCATCTCGACCTGGCCACCCAACGTGAGTTTGCCAGCGATCATCAAACCGGACGACGGTGCCGGAGGATTTCGCCAAATCGTGCGTGATTGGGATGAAGTTAAGCGGCCAGCGTCAGGAATCTGGAGAATTGAGCCGTTCATCGCCGGCAAGAGCGTGAGCATCGCGGCGATTTGCGGGGCCGGTGAGCCTGTTTTGCTCGAGCCACTGGAGCAAATATTTGAGCCACCCACCGATGGGATCTACGTGGGGGGCGAATTTCCATTGGAAGAACCATTGCGGCGGCGCGCACAGTCGTTGGCCTCCCGCGGATTGGCCGCGATGGATAAGGCACGAGGTTTCGTGGGCCTTGATCTGGTACTGCATGAGTTCGATGAGAGTGGCGATGCGATCGTAGACGTCAATCCCCGGTTAACTTGTTCGTACGTCGGGCTGCGACAAATTTATTCCACGAATCTGGCGGATGCTTTGGTGCGAAATCACGCCGGCGAACCCGTCCAATTGCACCTGAATCGAAAACCCATTTCGTTTCGGCTCTGACGTCTGTTGCAAATTCAATTTGCGGGTAAACTCGGAGGCAACAAGATTTCGGGTTGGCGCTTTTCCCCTACCCTAACGTTGCTTTCGGGAGTCGAGCAGTGTTGAGTGAGTTTGCATCCTTCAAGAGTCAACTGGAACGGCCGTTGAATGTGAAACTGGCCGAGTTTCAGCGAAACGATCGACTAAAGCACTTGATATTTGCCGCTCAATTGACCCCCAGCCTGTTGGGCAAGCTGCATGAGATGGCCGATATGATTCGGCACATGTCGCGGACACGCGAGGGCAACATGCAACTGAAGAACTTGCTGGCTCATCGCCGAGCAATGTTGTATTTCACGCAGCCGTCAACCCGCACATTTTTGTCCTTCATGGCCGCCTGCCAGATTCTGGGAATTACGTGCAACGAAGTCCGCGATCCGAAGACCTCGTCGGAATCGAAACGCGAATCTAAACTCGACTCCATCCGCATGTTCAGCAGTTACTTCGACGTGATCATCATGCGGACCCTGATCGCCGAGTATTCTGAAGTTTGTGCCTACCTGATGAATCAGCTTGAGGCTCAGGAGATGCGTTCGGTGCCAATCATAAACGCCGGTGCTGGAGCCGATGAGCACCCCACCCAGGCCTTGCTCGACATGTACACGATTCTGCGGACCTTTACCGCGGATTACAGTCGCGAGTCCAAGCAGTCGCGGTTCATCGAGTTGCAGGGAACCTATCCCGAATTGGTCCCCGGTCCTTCGCGAAAGACTTATTTGTTTTGCGGCGACATGGGACGAGGCCGCACGGCCCGATCACTGGCAACGGTTTTGGCGCAGTATGAGCGGGTACGAATGTTTTTCGTTTCTCCCGATCATCCAGCGCTGACAATGGAGAAGGCGCTCATTCAGAAGTTGCGTGACAAGGGGGTCGAGGTCCACGAATTCTTCTCGTTGGATGCGATGCACGAGGGCAAACCACTGCTTGCCCAAACCGATTGCCTATACATGACTCGAATTCAGCGGGAGCACAATTCGGAAGAAGTCGCACAAGAGTTGTCGAAGATGGATTTGTCAGCGTTTCGTTTGACTCCTGAGCGAGCGGCGGTGCTGAAGAGCTACGCGCCGATCTTGCATCCGTTTCCACGCGACTCGGTGATTGGCGAGATTCCGACCGAAATCGACGCCGATCCCCGTTCGATGTACTTTCGCCAGGCCCGCAACGGCATGTGGATTCGCGCCGCGCTCCTCGTCCATCTCTTCGACGCGTCGGAAGAACTCATGCGACTGTACGCCCGGTTCAAGGGCTAGACTTCAGATCGCAGCCTTCAATTTTTTCCGCCAAAGAATCTCGGTCTTGGGAGTTGCCGAAGGTGCAACGCGGCGATTCTACGATTTCGATACGACAACGCGATTGAGGACAACCGCAAAAGCGGCTCCGCCGACGGTTGCCACAAGGTAGATCCACAGGTGTTGGAGCGTCCCGGAAACTAAGGCCGGAGCTATAGACCTCGCTGGATTCATCGAGGCACCGCAAACGGGACCGGCAAAGAGGGCTTCCAAAGCAACGGTTGCGCCGATTGCGACCCCCGCCATGACCCCAGTTTCCTTGCTGCCGGTGGCAACTCGCAAAATCACGAACATCAAAATCGTCGTCAGCAAAAATTCAAACACAAATGATTGCCACCAAGGGCCTGATGGCAATGTCGCTCCCAAGTTGGCGTGGTCAGGAAAGAGAATTCGCAAAGTCAAGCTCGCCAAAATTGCACCAATGACTTGCGCCACAACGTACGGAAGCACTTGCCGTCCCTCCAATCGGCGCATGATCCAAAACCCGATCGTGACCGCTGGGTTGATATGCGCTCCCGAAATCTCACCGATCGAGTAAATCATCGCGGTGACGACTAACCCGAACGTCAACGCGATTCCGACATGAGACACGGACCCGAAAGTATCGTTCACGACGATCGCACCCGTACCCGCGAACACCAACACAAAGGTGCCGATCAACTCCGCCACGTATTTGTTCAGGTCGCGCATGTGTGTGTCGATTCCGTTTCGCTTGGTTAAAAAACGATTCAATTGGTTTAGCTGTAGCTTTACGAGCAAATAACATTTTGATAGTATTGGAAACATGAAAATAAAACAAGCAGTCCAAGCCTTGGCCGCGCTCGCGCAGGAATCACGACTCAATGTCTTTCGGCTGTTGGTTGAGGCGGGCACGGAAGGGTTATCGGC
>JBEBGH010000391.1:0-4581 GCA_040081565.1 Pirellulaceae bacterium | reverse complement strand
ACATCATATCTCATTCACGGGCAAATTTTTGCGAGAGGCTTTGCGGTAGCTTCGGTCAGGCTGCTTTGCGAGCAAAACGGCTGAGGAGCCTTTCGTATGCCTGCTCGACTTCAGTCGTCAATCGATCGGGCGAGAAGGCTTCAACGACGCTGGTACGGGCAACCTGAGTAATCGCGGCACGCATTTCCGGATTCTTCGCAGCATTGATGATGGCCGTGGCAAGTGATGCAGGATCTTTGGCGGGAACCAACCAGCCGGTACGACCATGCTCGACGATTTCAGGCAGGCCGCCAATGTTGCTGGCGACGACGGGAATTCCCGCTGCTTGAGATTCAATGGCGACCAAGCCCAGAGGCTCGTCTACGCTTGGCATCACCGACAGGTCGAAGGCAGTCAAATATTCTTCGATGTTTGCCCGCCGCCCGAGCCATCTGACGCGGCCTAACAGTTTTTTCTCCAGTTGGAAACCGCGTAATTTCCTGGTGTACGATTCATCTCGATTAAACCGGCCAATCAAGGCCACGCGGGCTTGGGGAATTTCGGCCAAGATCTGCGGCAGGGCCTTGATCAAGTATTGCTGTCCCTTGCGCGGAATAATTTCGCCAACGACGCCAATGAGAAATTCCTGGTCGGAAATATGCAATTCCCTTCGCAACCGTGGTCGATGGCGAGGATCGACGTTGAGAAAACGATCGAGTTCCACAAAACAGTGGGTGGTCTGGATTCGAGTCGTGCGCATCCGATTCACGGACTTCAGGTATTCGGCAGTCGAATGCGAATTGGCGATGACCAAGTCATTGAAGTGCCATTGAATTTGGAATTTGCGGCTATGGGCGGTCGCAACAACTGGAACCCCTGTCAACAACTTCAAAAAAATTCCAAAATGATGGGCGCGGCTCATGTGCGTATGGATCACATCGACCTTTTCACGCCGCACAAAATCAACAAATCGCTTGAGTTCGGTGGGTGGGAACCGCTGCATCCCGGAAGTCATCATGGGGAACGTCAGAGGCTGTTGAGCCATCCACGAATTGGGGCGGGCGATCATGGAAATTCGGTGCCCGCGCGCTGCCAAGCGTTCAGCGAGGGCCTTGGCGTAGACCAAAGCACCGTTGACATCGCGGCCGGATGTTATTTGGAGGATATGCACAGGAAATTAAGGCTTTATGCGGGCGGTTGTTGGATCGATATACCAACGAAAATGACAAATCTGGTCAAGATCAATTGTTTCTGGGGTCTTGGTTGATTTGGGCAGCATGGGGCGTCAGCATGATGGAACGACCGACCTGGTCACAAAGCGAATGCCACAGGACGTCCTCGTCGGCCTGAAAGACGTCGTCGATGGAGGCGGGGGTTGTCAGCCAGCCACCGGCCTCGATTTCGCTTTCGAGTTGTCCGTCTCCCCAGCCAGAATAGTTGGCAAAGAATCGGCAGGGGTGTTGTCGTTGAGCCGCAAGTTTCACGAGATTATTCTTGTCGGATGAGAGATACAAGCCTGTCACGATCGGCATTTCTGCCAAGACCAAACTTGTGTGCACGGCGAGCACAGGTCCTTCAACCGGACCTCCTGCATAAACGAAACGATCCTCGTTGTCCGCAACGCTTGCGAATTCATCGCCCAGATCACAGATTTTTACGTTGGTTCGCCGATTAATCACTACCCCTGCGGCTCCAGATTCCGAATGCTGAAAAAGCAGAACTGCGGTTCGAAAAAAGTTGGGATCGGCAAGAGCCGGTACAGCGATCAAAAAGTTGCCAGTCAATGATTTGGTCATGAGACAAGCTCCCGATAAGTACAACTCGAACAGTTGACCGTATTGTAGCGAACAAAACGGTCAAGGATGCCGTGGAATTCCTCCGGAACGATTCCGGAACAGTCGCAAAAAAACGGAGTTGGGTTTTGGATTTGATTTCGTCGGCTGCAATTTGCATCTGGCGGATCAACTAGACCGATAATTGACAACAAAGGGATAGGTTGGCGATGAGCAGCGGAGCATCAAAAGGCAGTCTGAAAAGTAACGAATTCGACTTGTTGAAACAACGAATTCATCAAAAGCTGATCGGGAAACTGGACCTCGCCCGCGTTGGTGAGTTGCAGGGCGATGTGCTGCGGAAGGAAATTCGCGTCGTCGTCGAGCATCTCTGCGACAGCGAAAACAACTTACTGAATCGCCTCGAGCGAGATCGTCTAATCGACGAAGTGCTCGACGAGACCTTCGGTTTGGGACCATTAGAGTTGTTGCTGAAGGACCCCACGATCAGTGATATTCTGATCAACGGCCCCAAGAACATCTACTGCGAACGCGGTGGCAAAATGCAGCGGAGCAATGTGGAGTTCCGCAATAATGCCCACCTTTTGCAAATTATTGACCGAATTGTGTCCAAAGTTGGACGGCGCGTCGACGAAACGTGCCCGATGGTGGACGCACGTCTGGAGGATGGCTCGCGCGTTAATGCCATCATTCCGCCTTTGGCTCTGGATGGTCCGGCCATGTCGATTCGGCGATTTGGGTCGAATCCGCTGAAGCTTGAGGACTTGCTGAACTACAAGGCCTTTACACCAGAAATGGTCATGCTGTTAGAAGGCTCCATGAAGGCACGGCTGAACATCATCATTTCAGGTGGTACGGGTTCTGGAAAAACCACGCTGCTCAATACGCTTTCGAGCTTCATTCCCAATCACGACCGTATCATCACGATCGAAGACGCGGCCGAGTTACAGTTGCAACAAGAACACGTGGTCCGATTGGAAACACGTCCGCCGAATATTGAAGGCCGCGGAGCAGTAACAGCGACCGACCTGGTCCGAAACTGTTTGCGTATGCGTCCCGAGCGAATCATCATCGGCGAATGCCGTGGTCCTGAGGCGCTCGACATGTTGCAGGCCATGAACACGGGCCATGAAGGATCCATGACCACCACGCATGCCAATACTCCACGTGACTGTCTGGCCCGTCTGGAAACCCTGATCATGATGTCGGGTTTCGAGTTGCCAATCAAGGCTATGCGTACCCAGATTGCCAGCGCGGTCAACTTGATTGTCCAAGCCAACCGTCTGCAAGGTGGTCCGCGTAAGGTCACTCACATTACCGAAATCTGCGGTATGGAAAACGACACCATCGTCACGCAAGACATTTTCAAATTTATTCAGGAAGGCGTGGATGAAAACGGGAAGGCGGTCGGCAAGTTTGTTTGCACGGGCGTTCGCCCCAAATGCATGGCGCGGTTGGAGGCCTCCGGCGTTCGCCTGCCAGCCAGCATCTTCCGCGAGCGCGTCATGCTGCAATGTTGATCTGTAGGCTGATTCATCGACGGCATTCAACCTTTTGTTTGAGTTAACCATGACCTATTTATTGATCCTGTTGAGTGTTCTGGTGTGCGTGAGTGGCGGAATTTACGCCATTTCCACGATGTTCTCCAATGACAAGAGCGCATTGGAAAGTCGGCTGGAGAGCCTGACCAAAAAGAAACAGAATGGCGGCGGGGATGTCGCGTCGATTCTCTCGAGTCCTCTGAACGATGCGCCGGGAGTTATCGAAGCCATCGTCGGTAGATTTTTCAACTTGCGGCGAAAGCTCGAAAATGCCGGGATGACGGATGTCGAGCCGCTCAAGTTTATCATGATCGCCGGCGGCATTGGGTTGGCGATGACATTGATTTATCTGGTGGTTTCGCCGATCAAGGGCTTCTTCCCCTTGGTATTTGCGTTTGGCGCAATTCTTCCATTTCTCTTTTTGTTATTTAAAGCCAAGCGTCGCTTGAAAAAATTCGGATCGCAATTGCCCGCCTGCCTCGACCTGCTAGGCCAGGCCTTGCGAGCCGGTCAAAGCTTGCCGGCCGGCATTCAATTGGTGGCCCAACAAGCTCAAGCACCTCTGGGCCCCGAGTTTGGGCGATGTTACGAAGAACAGAACTTGGGGGTGTCTCTGGAAGAGTCGCTCTCGAAGATGGCCGATCGCATCGACAATCTGGACTTGAGGTTCTTTGTGACGAGCGTCTTGTTGCAGCGTCAAACGGGTGGTGACCTTGCCGAAATTCTCGACAAGATTTCTCACTTGATTCGCCAACGCTTTGAAATTCAGGGACAGATTCAGGCATTGACTGGCGAGGGTCGCTTGTCCGGAAGCGTGCTGCTGGGTCTCCCGCCGGTTTTGTTCCTGACAATGCTCAAACTGAATTATGACTATGTCATGATGTTGTTCAACGATCCACTCGGAAACAAGATGCTGGCGGTAGGTATCTTCCTCCAGTTCATGGGAGCGTTAATGATCAAGAAAATCATCACCATCAAAGTATAATATTCTGTATCCTGACCATCGGATTTTCCAACCGATCCATCGAGTAAAGCCATGTCATTTGATTTTGTAACCATCCTGCCGTTCACTGTTGCCGTTGCTGCCGCGGTTGCGTTTTGGGGCATTGCGGATTTCTTCTTGAACCGCCGCAGTCGCGCCGAATCGCGACTGGATGTCCTGCGGAAACGGATGTCGAAAAAGGGGAACGTTGAAAAAGAGGGGAAAAGCGGATTAACAAAACTGCTGGAAGCCGCCTCCCCCAGTCTCTCGGAAACGCTCAAACCGA
>JBEBGH010000390.1:0-4592 GCA_040081565.1 Pirellulaceae bacterium | reverse complement strand
CGGTCGGACATTGAATGCGTAGGATTCGCCGGGATTCCAAAGGGTCGCGCGGAAGATCAATACAAGTTATTTCGCCAATGGCTTTGGACGTAATCAACGACGGTCCAAACCAGTCGAATTCTTGTTTCGAGGAAGGCGCATCCTTAGCCATTTCCGACGTCCACCTTGTCCAGCACTCTTCAAATACTCCCTCGAAAACTCGGCGGTCAATATAACACAATGTCCCGTATTACGAGCGATAGAAACGCGGTTCAATTTCAACGGGAGGGTGGCAGTTTATTTTCGCGACAGTCAGAATTTGCTATCAATCCCAAGAAAGTGCATTCATCGGGCCATGGCATTGGCAGCATTGTCATGCGGGTGATAACGGTTGAATGGTTAGCTGAGAGTTTGCCGCCTTTTATTTCTTAGGGCGCTTTTTGCGCCACAGAAACGGCCGTTTATCAACGAAATTCCAGTCTCTTGGGGCATAAGGGTAAGGGTCAAAGGTGCGGCCCTCATCTTCATGAGCAAATTTTTGGAAAAAGAGGAAATTTCTTGAGCTTTGATTTCTCGACTTAATTTAAAACGCCGATAGATAAAGTGACTGCCCTTAACCGGGAGGACGGGACACGGATAGTCTCGTTTCAGGATAGAAGTCACGTCATGACGATGGAGCGGCATGACGTGACTTTTTTTATGCGCGGAGCGATTCTTAAATCCACGCCCGCCATTCTCCAACGGTGATTCCGCACGCGATGCGCCCCGAGAAGTGACTCGCCGGATTTTCAAATCAATCGGGCTGGTTTAAATTTTTGTAGGCCGTGGTGAGCTACGGTTCCCGTATTGTTCGTCCCCCAACTCTGCCTGCTCCTGTACTCCCGTGTTGAACTCCGCCCACCAACCTGCACTTTGGTTATTTCTGGCGATTGCCAGTGGCATTGTCTTCGATCGGTATTTGGCGACGGGAGCGAGTCCCTACCTTGCCGTTGCTTCCCTTAGTTGCATTGCATGGTTCCTTAGTCGACGATTTTCTCTCCCCTGGCTGACAGGCCTGCTGTTGTTGGTTGCCACGACTGCCGTCGGAGGCCTTTGGCATCATGTCTGGTGGCGGCTTTATCCAGCCAACGAAATTAGTTGTTGGGCGGCGGAGGATGGTGGTGCTGTCTCGTTGATCGGCGAGACACAAACCGAGTCGCGGTTTCTGGCTCCGCAAAAAGACCTTCCGATGAGCTTTCAAGACGCAACGGAAAAAACAATCGTGGAGATCAAAGCCCAACAATTACGTGTTGGTCAAGAGTGGGTTCCGTGCAGTGGGAACCTGGTCGTGTTGATAAAAACTCGTGTTGACTTGCATGCCGGACAGCAGGTTCGATTTCTCGGAACGCTCAAGCCCACTGGATCGACACGAAATCCGGGTGAGTTCGACTTCCGCCAACACTATCGTGGTACACGAATCCTGGCCTGGCTCTACTGCGACAGTGAAGAGTCATTTGAAGTGCTTGAGGAATCAAGATTCGGCCTGAATCCACTCCGCAGTATTTTTCGCGAGCGTCTTAATCGCGTGATTTGGGAGAATTTAGACGAGCAACGAGCGGGATTGGCCTCTGCAATCTTATTGGGCAATCGAGAGCAGATGCCCACTGAGGCGCGTGATCAATTTATGCTGACTGGCACGGTCCACGTACTGGCGATTTCCGGATTGCACGTCGGAATTCTAGCGGCCGTGGTGATGGGATTGTTGCGTCTCGTCAGTGTGCCTCGACGCATTCGCCTGTGGATCGTGATGGCCTTCGTCATTTTTTACGGATGGCTCGTCGAGTTTCAGGCGCCGGTCACTCGATCGATGATTTTGATTGTCTTGCTGTGCGTTAGTCGAATTTTTGGTCGGCCGGCATTTTCGCTGAATCTGTTGGCTCTCGCGGGAATTGTGGTGCTTGTTCTGAATCCAACAGATCTATTTGGCATTGGTCCTCAACTTTCGTTTCTGGCTGTCTTTACCATGTCGGTCTGCTTGTCCGCACAACAGTCGGTCGAGCCAGTCGAAAGGTTGGTGCGCGGCACGCGAAGTTTTCCGTGGCAAACACTCCAGCATGGATGGGATTGGATGACGAAGGCGTTTGTTGTTAGTGCCGTCATTACGATCGTGACGACACCCTTGGTCGCTTATTATTTTCATCTCGTTGTTCCAATTGGTTTGCTGATAAATCCTTTGGTCCTGCTGCCAATGGGGACCGCGTTGTTCGGTGGCCTGATGGTGATGATATTTGGCGAATGGTTTTCGTTTGGGGCCTATTGCGGTGGCCTGGTTTGCGATGTCAGCTTGTGGTTAATCCAAACGTTTGTTGACCGCGGTAGTCGAATTGAAAGCGGACATTGGTGGACGTCCGGGCCGGGACTGGCGTCGATTTTAATTTTCTATGCGGTGTTCTTGACGCCGGGGATCTTCTTGCGAGGATTCTGGACGCCTAAGAGGTTGATCGTGTTGCTGGTGGCTTGGACGGGCGTCTGCTGGTTGGGACCGCAGGCCGTAAGCAGCCTTTTAACGCAGCGTCAAAACCAGTTGGCGGACCAAACGATGTTAACCGTTGTCGATGTCGGGCACGGAGCCTGTGTCCTTGTGGAGTTGCCAAACGGCCGAAAGCTGCTGATCGATGCCGGCAGTTTTGGCTCAGAAATCGGAGGCGTGCGGCGAATCTCTGCCGCGTTGTGGTCTCGAAAGATTTCCCACATCGATGCTCTGTTCATCAGTCATTCTGACGTTGACCATTTCAATGCTATTCCGGGCCTGTGTTCGCGATTTTCGATCGGCTCGATCTTCGTATCGCCAAACGTCCTCGAGGCTGAAGACGCCTCGGTGCAACATTTAAAAAACGCACTTGCGGGAACAGGAGTCGAGCTGCAACCAATCACTCGCGGTTTGGAGATTGAGTTAGGCGGCGAGGCTCGCATTCGCGTGCTCGGCCCAAGTGCTTTTCGGGAGCCGGGTTCCGACAATTCCGCAAGTTTAGTGCTGGAGTTGATTGCTTCAGGGCGGAGAGTCCTCTTCCCTGCAGATATTGAATCTCCGGGATTAGACTTTTTGCTGAAAACCCAAATTGATCCCGTCGACATCGCGTTCGCACCACACCATGGCAGCCTGGGCAGCCAACCTTTGGAGTTCACGAAGTGGTGTCGGGCCTCAATGATTTTGATCAGCGGACAGAAATCGCGAGTTCCCAAGAGCGTGTATGACACCTACTCACAGTTTGGTTCGCAAGTCGGTTCGACGAGCCATGGAGGCGCGTTAAGTGTTCGAATGACCCCCGAACGAATCACTTGGGAAAATTGGCTAGAAGTCCGTGAACGCGGCCAGAAAAGATTCACCGGGAAGTACGAACACACATTGGAGGGGACGTTTCAAGAAGAATCCGCCAAAACCCCTGATCCAAGAGCCTCTAAGTCTCGTCGGCAGTAAGGTATTCTCGCGTTTGAACGACGTGGCAGGCTGCCAGCAATGCAACGACGGCCATAGCACCTAATGCCGCCAAGTTAACCCATTGCGGATACCAGCCGTATTGAATTTTGTACATGCTGTCCGCGCCCGGAAAGAACCACCCAATCCACCGCACGCCTAAATCGAACAAATGCCGACGGACAGTGAAGTTGCAAACGAGCGCTGGAATGTTGGCGAGTAATAATTCCACCGCGATCAGGTAACCGGCACCAATGACCATCGCTCTTCGGTAAAAAAGAG
The DNA here is from genome assembly GCA_040081565.1 of Pirellulaceae bacterium. GTDB lineage: Bacteria > Planctomycetota > Planctomycetia > Pirellulales > Pirellulaceae > BJ22. Next base: position 877 of record JBEBGH010000390.1, on the reverse strand, counting down.
TTCCAATCAAGGACAAAATCGCTCCGTAGACGAAGCAAGCGATCAAGATCACTCCAGATAGTGAAATCCAAAATTGAGTCGGGTCAGAAAACGTGCCGTTCGGCGTCACCAAGATCGACAGGGCAATCGAGATTTCTGCAATGACAAACGCCTGTACAACCGCCGCAATATATTTTCCCAAGAGAACGGCAATTCTTCCGCGCGGACGGGTCGCCAAAAAAATCCAACTCTTTCCTTCCAGATCCGAATAAACATTAGTCGTCGCCCACAGCAGTAACGACAACACGCACACAATTGTTACCAGAAAAATGATGATCAGCGGAAAAAACCGAATCACGGATTGCACATCGGCTGCGCTGACTTCGTTATCGGCTTCCAAGATTCTCAAACCTTGGCCTAACACGAATACCATTAACGGCGGGAACAGGGCCAAGACCGTTGCGAAAACCATCCGTTGCAACGTTAACGAGCGAGCCAACTCGAATCGACAAGTCGCCCAAGTTCCAGTCCAAAGATTCATGCCTTCAGTGCTCGCTTTCTCGATATCATTTGGAATCTATGGGAGAGATGGGAAGAATGCTTGCGGCTTTACGGACGATCTTCGATTCACCACGATGAAACTTCATCAGCGTTGCGAACAGCTCTTTTAATGATTCATCTGAAGAATGGATCTCAGTGATTGTAAATTTCTGGTTGATCAGCAAAGTCGACAGGTCGCGAAGAAGGGATGCCGGCGCGTTACAACCAACTTCCAAACTCTGATTCGCTTCGTCGATTCGCAAATGGTCGACCGTCGCATGTTCCGCCAGCAACCGCCCCAGTGCTCTTGGGTCCGTGCAACGAATCAAAATCTGGTTTGGAGAATCGGCCAGAATTT
>JBEBGH010000094.1:0-16613 GCA_040081565.1 Pirellulaceae bacterium | reverse complement strand
CCGAAGGTTGCTGCCAGTGTCGAGGCCGACAACGTTGAGCCTGCCGCTGCACGGGTGAAAGAAACCGAGCCGCAGAAAAAAGTCGAAATCAAACCAGCGCCCGAAAAATTGACTCTCGCATCGAAACCTAACGAATCGGAACCCAAGCGTACGTTTACAAGTCCTCTTGCATCGAAAATGAAGCCAGCTCAAGCGCCAGCTAAAGCCGTTGAGACCGAGGATGAAGACGATCAAGATGATCAAGAGTCAGAAGGCACACGGCGACTATCGAAGTCAGAACGTCGCCGCCTGCGGAAGGAACAAAGCTCCTCGCGCCGTGCCGCGTAATCGCTTTGATCGCTTTCTGAATTTTATCGTTGGATGAAGCCCTCAATCTCCCTGGAGCTCCGCTGCTCCACTTCTCGCCTTTCGCAATTCGACTTAGAATCATCAGCTCGCTGAATGACGATTTCTTGTGCCTTTTTTCTGGCCCCTTTCATGAAAATCAGAACCCGATTCGCTCCCAGTCCCACCGGCTATTTGCATATCGGCGGTGTGCGTACGGCATTGTTCAATTGGCTCTTGTCGCGGCAGACGGGCGGGCAATTCATTTTGCGAATCGACGACACAGACTTGTTGCGAAATCAAGAAGAGGCTTTGCAACCCATCATCGACGGCTTCCGTTGGTTAGGCATTGATTGGGACGAAGGACCCGAGGTGGGCGGACCCTATGCGCCTTACTTTCAATCGCAGCGGCTTTCGCAGTACCAGGCGGCCGTGAAAAAACTTCTCGCTTGTGGCGCTGCGTACCGGGACTACGCAACACCGGAAGAAACGAACGCCGAGCGGACTGCCGCGGAAAAAGAAAAACGGGACTTCCTCTACAGTCGCCAGTGGATGGCCGAGAACGATGAACAAGCGGCTCGGTTTGAGGCCGAAGGCCGAAAATGCGTTGTCAGGCTGAAGATGCCCCGCTCGGGAACTTGTGAGTTCACCGATGCGATTCGCGGACCCGTCAGTTTTGATTGGGCACGAGAACAAGACCATGTCGTTCAGCGAAACGATGGGACTTGTTTGTACCACCTTGCGAGCGTCGTCGATGATTTCGATTTCCAAATCACTCACGTCGTTCGGGCGATCGAACACCTGAGCAATACCCCGCGCCAGATTTTTATCGCTCAATCTTTGGGCTATCCCTTGCCCGTTTATGGACACATTCCGTTTGTAGCCGAGCCCGGCAGCAAGACGAAAATGAGCAAGCGGAAAATCGAGCAGTACTTGAAGAATAAAGACTTCAAGAACTTGATGGACTCCGCCCAGTTCATTGCCGAAAAGATCGGTTTGCAAACCACGCCGGAAACTTTCAACCCGGTGCTTGTCGATTTCTACAAACAAGTCGGCTATTTGCCGGAGGCGATCAACAATTATTTACTGTTGCTGGGCTGGTCGCTCGATGATCATACCGAAGAGTTCTCGCGAGCCGAAATGATTCAGCAGTTTTCGCTGGATCGTGTCGTCAAAAGCGAGGCGAGTTTTGATCCCGCAAAATTGGCGGCGTTTCAGCATCGCTACATGAACCGCTTGTCAGTCGCTGAAAAAGTTGAGTTGGCGATGCCGTTTTTGCTTAAGGCTCGATATGTCGCAGCGGATACAGCCGAGATCCGTACGGCGGTTGCCAAAATTGTCGCCGCGGCTGCCGATCGTCTGATTGTTGCCGGGGATATCTTGCGGTTCGATGAGTTCTTCGTCGACGATGCTCAATTGACCATGGACGAAAAGGCCTTCGAAAAACGCCTGGTCAAAGTGCCTCAGGCCGGACACTTGCTCAACGAATTCCGCAAGATCCTGACTTCTTGCGAGCCCTTTACTGCCGCAAATTTGGAGGCGGGATTGAATGGTTTTGCGGAAACTCAAAACATCAAACAGGGCGATATTATGAACCCCCTGCGAATTGCCTTGTCTGGTAAGGCGGGCGGGATTGGAGTTTTCGAGATGTTGGAAATCCTCGGCCGCAAAAAATCGCTCAATCGAATTGAGCTGACATTGCAGCGTTTAGCTCAAGCCTTCTCATCGCCAGGCACTTGATAACTTCGTGGGCGTGATTGATCGCCAACCTGAACTCACAGACTACTTTCAAACTACAACGAAATATGAACACTGAAAATAAATCGACCGACTTTATTCGCCAAATCATCGATGCCGATATCGCCCGAGGCAAAAACGGCGGGCGAGTCCACACGCGATTTCCTCCCGAGCCCAACGGCTATCTGCACATCGGACACGCCAAGTCCATCTGCTTGAACTTTGGAATCGCCGCCGACTACAACGGCAAATGTAATTTGCGGTTCGACGACACGAATCCCGAAACGGAAGAAACCGAATACGTCGAAGCGATCATGGACGATGTTCGCTGGTTGGGTTTTCAATGGAATGGGGAAGTCACTTATGCTTCGGATATTTTCGACACGTTGTATGAATATGCCCTCAAACTGATCCGCGACGGCAAAGCCTACGTTTGCGATCTTAACGCCGAAGAGGTCGGTCAATACCGCGGGCCCTGGAACGAGCCGGGTCGCAACAGCCCCTATCGCGATCGGTCCGTCGCTGAAAATCTGGAATTGTTTGAACGGATGCGAAAGGGCGAATTTCCCGATGGGGCCCGAACGTTGCGAGCCAAGATCGACATGGCATCCAGCAACATGAATCTGCGCGATCCGGCCATGTACCGAATCCGACACGTGAAACATCATCGAACGGGCGATAAATGGTGTATCTACCCGACTTACGATTGGGCACACGGCCAAGATGACTCGATCGAAGGCATTACGCACTCGATCTGTACCTTGGAATTCGAACAACATCGACCGCTTTACGATTGGTACATCACAAATCTTGGGATTCATCATCCGCAACAGATCGAATTCGCACGCTTGAATTTGACCAACACGGTGATGAGCAAACGACGCTTGCTGGAATTGGTGAAAGGAAAACTCGTTGAGGGTTGGGATGATCCTCGGATGCCAACCATTGTCGGTTTGCGGCGTCGCGGCTACACACCCGAAGCGATCCGCAGTTTTTGCGCGCGTATCGGCGTGACCAAGGCAAACAGCATGACGGAATATGGTGTGTTGGAACAAGAGATTCGAGAACACCTGAACAAAGTCGCGACACGCGTCATGGCAGTGCTCGACCCGATCAAGGTCGTGATTGACAACTACCCGGAAGGGAAATCGGAGCTGCGAGAATTCGTCAACAATCCTGAAGATCCTAACGCTGGGACTCGACAAGTTCCCTTTGGTCGCGAGATCTACATCGAACGTGATGACTTCATGGAAAACCCACCGAAAGGTTATTTTCGACTGGTGCCTGGCGGCGAAGTTCGCCTTCGCTACGCTTACTTCCTCAAATGTAACGAGGTGGTGAAAGACCCGGCGACTGGCGAGATTATCAAATTGCGTTGCACGTACGATCCCAGCACGCTCGGTGGCAAGGCTCCGGACGGTCGCAAGGTCAAGGGAACGATTCACTGGGTCAACGCGGCAACGGCAGTTGATGCCGAAGTCCGCCTGTACGACTCACTGCTGCGGGATGACGATGGAACGATGAAAGCGGAGGGGCGCGACTGGAAGCAAGACCTGAACCCGAAATCCCTCGTCACCATCACCGGTGCCAAGCTTGAGCCAGTGCTTGGCGGGGCGACATTGACCGACCGTTTTCAATTTGAAAGACTCGGTTACTTCTGTCTCGATAAATCATCGCAGCCAGAACGGCTGGTGTTCAACCGAACGGTGACGCTCAAGGACTCTTGGGCGAAGGAGCAAAAGAAATAAGATGTCCGGCACGACGCGCGTGACACGATTGGCCCCTTCGCCAACCGGCGGATTGCATCTGGGAAACGCACGAACGTTTTTGATCAATTGGGTTCTCGCGCGGCAAAACGGCTGGCAAATTGCTTTTCGGATCGACGACCTCGACAGTCCACGAGTTAAAGCCGGTGCGGATCAGGCGGCAATTGACGATCTCAAGTGGTTGGGATTGGACTGGGATACCGAGGTCGATTATCAGTCTCGACGACTAGCGGAGTATGAAGCGTCGCTGGTTACGCTGGCCGCCGAAGGCAAAATCTATCCCTGCCATTGCACTCGTTCACAGATAGCGGCCCGAGCCGCCAGTGCACCGAACGAAGGCGATCACGAGTTGCGTTACAACGCCAACTGCCGCCCTGCCCTGCCTAGGGCCTTTGATTTCAACGAACTCAAATCAACCGGGGTGGCATGGCGCTTGAGGGTTCCCGACGATCCGGTTTGCTTCAACGATCACCTGCTTGGTCCGCAGCAAGTGTCGGTTGCCGCCGAAGTTGGCGATTTTCTCGTGGCCAACAAACAGGGCGTTGCCAGTTATCAGTTGGCAGTAAACTTGGATGATGCGGCGGCAAACGTAACTGACATCGTTCGCGGTGACGATCTTTTGACGTCGACTGCGCGGCAGATTTTAATACGCCGAGCTCTTGGAATGCCGGAAGAAATGAACTACTGGCATTTGCCTTTGGTGGTTGGCGAGGATGGAATGCGGTTGGCCAAGCGTCATGGTTCATTGTGGATTTCCGAACTGCGGCAACAGGGCGTTCGGCCTGAGCGAATCATCGGCTTAATCGCACAATGGTCGGGATACGGCGGCCTGCAGGCTGCTCTTTCACTGAACGAGTTTCTATCTGCTTTCGACATCGCATCGCTTCCGCGTACGCGAATCAAGTTTACGGTCGACACCATTGCCAAACTCATGGCGTGATGTCATCAGCTTAGCGCTTGGTGAGCGGGCCAAGCTCTCGCGATGCAAGGTTCAGCGGAACATCGCGGTATTTGACGTGACAGGCTTTGCAGTTGGCCGACAATCGCGCGGAGAGTTGTTCGATTTTGTGCAGCAAAGTTGCGTCCGGCTTGGTCTGCCACGACCTCAATTCTGCTTCCAGTTCAACCGCGGCCGATTCTGAATCTCGAAGCCATTCTTGAAAATCATCCGGATACTTTTCGATATCCTTCGTACGTAGGAGTTCTGTGAACAACTCTCGCACGAGCAAGGCTTCATGAGCCGGTTCAAGGTCGGCATGGTCCTCCGGGGTCTTCCAGCCCGCGGTCGCAATCAACTGAAGTTTTTCGTCGGCATGCTCCAGGTGCACCATCGCCTCGGCCAACGCCGGAATTTCTTGAATGGCCAGGAACTCGACCATTAATTGATCTAATTCTTGAGCGTCCATTGGTCTGGCCGCTTCTGCCGCTTGGAACAGTCCTCGGTAGTTCGTGCTTGTCCCCGCCAGCTTCAAAATGGAAACTGCTTGGTTTGGAGGAATCAGTCCCGCCGATACGCAAGCGACACTTGCCGCTGCCGGACTGCGGTGTTTCCCATGATGACAGTGAATGTAAATCGGGCCATCCAATTCGCGCACTGCCTTTGCCAGTTCCTTAACCCGCTGGGTTGGAATGCCGTTATAGCCATGAGGCAGATGGACATACCTTAAACCGTATTTGCTCGCGGTTGCCAAATCCGGTGTCATGCCGTCGACACTGATGACGGTCTTGACTCCCAATCGCGACAACTCTTCGAACGCCGCGTCTCCTGTCGGCAAGCCACCCGATATCACGCGATCGTGAATGCGAATTGGATTAGGGAGATGTACGCTCGTTAACTTCACAGGATAAGAAACGGAGGATGGCGATTGGCTGGCGGGTTTGGGGTCTTGAGTGGCCACTTCTATTTTCGAGCAACCGGCAAAAATCACCAGGATCAAAAGGATGTGGCAGTGTTTGGCCATTTTTATTTGTTGATATAAGATGAACAAAAAATTCAGGTGAGTCGGCTGTCAATTAAAACATTTTAGCAGTCAGCGGATGGCGTGGGATAGTTGCCCCTTCATCAAAATTTGTCGTGTTTAACGTCGCCGCAAGTATTCCCCGTCGCACGCCTCTCCGAGGCGTGATCGCCGCCGCAGGATCTGGGCCTTGGTTAGCACCGCGAGAGCCAACCGTGCATAAACTTGCGTTGCGAGGGGGTTTTGCGAGCAAGTTCGACGTAACGCATGCCTTGGAGAATATTGAGAAGTTTGACGAGCGTGTCCGTCCGATTCTTGTTGCGGGCTAGAAACGCCTTGGTGGTCGAAAGCGTGGCTTCACCGACGCGGCCGTCGACTTCGATATCCGGATAATCGCGGCCGTTTCGGTTGAGCAGGTTTAGCGCCTCCTGCCAGTACCTCGCGGCCGTCGCCGCTCCTTGATTGACGCCGGTGTCAAAGACCTCATTGGCCAGATGTTGGTCGGAGATTTCGTCACCATGCAGGACATCCCAAAACTTCTCTCGATAAAACGATTTCACCAGCGTCTGCAACTCTTCGTGGTCATCGAGATGTTTGCGAAAGTCCTGAGGAAATTTTTGTTTCAAGGCATCGACAATTTTCCAGCCCGGCCAAGATCCATGAAAGGCGCGAGCGACGCCCCGATAAGTTTCACCGCCGCGATCGTCGGGATCGTTCACGTAGCCCCCTTCATTGATCATCGTTTCATCAAAAGCGATCTCAAAATCGGCCATTTCGATTCCCCTTTCACGAAAGTGCCCCCATGCTGTTAAATAGGGACTCGATTATATCGTCACCCTGCACGGCACAAGGAATACGGCTTGAACTCGGCCTCTAGAATTCGCGACCTCTCTTCTGCGGAGCAGACGATCGCTGCAGGTTATCGTCGACAAGTCGCGGAGCTGGAACAGACCCTTGATCAGCAACAACGAACATGGCGTCAAATCGGGTACGCGCGCGGGGGCAGTTTTTTGCTTTCGTTGCTGCCGTTGTTGGGAGCCGTTTCCAATGCCGCCGAGCTGGGAAATACTTGGTGGTGGATTTTCGGGGCCGTCTTTATTGGTTTTCTGGCCATTGCAGGTTTTCATGAAACGTTGGCGGACAAGATTCGTTTGTGGCGACTCAAACTGAAGATCGAGCGCGCCGGGCTGGCGCGGTTCGAACGACGATTGAAGGAAATCAAGGAACCGGTCGTCGAACCGCCTGAGGATAATCGCGCGACCTGCCGTGACCTTGATCTCTTTGGCGAGCATTCGCTGTACCGACTTTTGGGAACTGCCAGAACACCCGTCGGCATCGAACTCATGCGGCAGTGGATTTCCAGCGGCGCGGATGTCAAGACAATTGTCGAGAGACAAGCGGCCGTGGCGGCGTTAAAGGTTGAACACGATTGGCGCAAACAATTCGTTCTGGAATGTGAACGTTTGTCGGCCAGTCAAAAAGGCCCCAGCGATTTCGTACTCTGGTGTCAGTCGCCAAATTGGTTTTCCCGGCGTGGTTGGGTGCTGTGGATTTCGCGAGCTGCCTCGGTAGTCATCATCGCAGCGTTTGCGTTGATGTTGGCAGGAATGGTCGAGTTACCGATCGGAGCGCCGATTGCAATCGTGGCGATGCTCATGAATTTTTTCCTTTCCGTTTTTTATGCCGGTTCGGTTCATGATGAATTCAATCAGATTTCTTCGCGGCACGAAGAGACGGCCTGTTATCAAAAACTATTTGGCTTGATCGACAAGTGTTCGGCTCATAGCCCGCTGCTCGACCGCCTTCGCACTCGGTTGTTTGAGACAGGCGAAATCACACAAGGGATGAAGGGCCTTGGGCGATTGGTATGGCTCGCCAATGTTCGACGCAACGGCATTCTGTTCTTGCTGTACATCTTTTTTCAACTCGTGTTTTTCTGGGACATCCATGTCCTCGACCGATTGGAAAAATGGAAAGGTCGATTTGCGAAACATGCCCGGTATTGGTTTGGAGATCTTGGCGAGTGGGAGGCGATCACGGCACTGGCCAAATTCGCAGCCGACCATCCCGACTGGAAGTTTCCGAAGGTTGTAGCCTTGAACTCCCGCCCAATCGTGATTGAGGCGAAGAAACTGGGGCATCCGCTGCTGCCGCTGGACTGCCGCGTCGACAACGATGTTCAAGTCGGACCGGCAGGAACATTCCTGCTCGTTACCGGTTCCAACATGTCGGGAAAGAGCACTTTGCTGCGAAGCCTGGGCCTGAATGTGACCCTCGCTCAATTGGGGACCGTGGTTTGTGCCGAGTCCATGACGTTACCAAGTGTGGTGATCGACACCAGCATGCGGATCAGCGACTCGCTGTCGGATGGTGTTTCGTTTTTCATGGCAGAGTTACAACGTCTCAAACAAGTCGTTGATCGCTCGGAAAAACTTCGCAATGACTCCGAGCGCGGCCATTTGTTTTTGCTGGATGAAATCTTGCAGGGCACCAACTCGCGCGAGCGGCAAATTGCCGTGGCCCAAGTTGTAAAGACGCTTGTTGAACAGCGCTCCATCGGTGCAATTTCCACGCACGACCTGGAGTTGGCGGGGGTCGATTCACTCAAGGACATTTGCCAGAGCGTACACTTCACCGAATCGTTTGAGACTCGCGATGGCGTCGAGGTGATGACGTTCGACTACCTGATGCACCCCGGCGTCGCCCCCACCACCAACGCGCTGAAGTTGCTGGAATTCGTGGGATTGTCAAAAAAATTGCGTTAACACCAAATTGTTTTTCGTTGCATGAAGCAACAACTTGGAACGGAAAGACCTTGTTAGTTGTCATTCGCCTTCATCTTTGGTGGCTGGCTCTTTCTTAAGCATCAGTGTAGCTTTCTCGTGAATGATGGCAGCGATAGCAATATCAGATGAAACCGTAATGCTGGGCTCCTGTGGAGTAGTGGAAACGATTGCCTGCAGCGTATCGTCTGAAAAGATTAATTGAATATTTTTCGATTCAACATTATCTTCGGATTTCTCATCGTGCTCTTTTCTTGCCGTCTCAAGTTTCGATATTAGTTGCGTTTTTCTTGCCTCGGTTGCGTGGCCGATGGCTTCAATGGCTTTTCGGGAATTCTCATCGAGCGGTTTTTTTGATTCCTCCAATAACGCCAACAGATCAAGAGCTGGAGAGGCCAATCTCCATTGGCCTCTAGAGCGGTCAAAAAAATATGAAAACCGCCCCGTGTATTTTGGCTTCAAAATTGACGAAACAATTATTCGATTTCCATTTCCGTCCGAGCCCAATTCCATCGGTGTGATCGTCAATTTACCAAGCGTTTTATCGCTCTTGGCAATTTCAAGAAGGACTCTTTCGATCATCTTCGGTAAATCATTGACCAAATCAACTGGAGCATTCTTTCGGTAAACGTCCAAGCGGTTAGCCCAATGGGAGAATTCTGGATGATCAGCGCCATATTGTTCAATGGCTCGATATGCCGCCACAAACATTAATCGCTTCAACTCCGAGTAACGCGAAACATCGCTTGTGTCAAAGCGTGTTATGATACGAGGCCCCAAGTGTTTCACGACGATCACCGATTCAAGAAAAAGAAAATTTGGAGGCGAATTAGGTAAAAAGGCGATTTCCGTTACGACGTCTTTTGACCAACTTATTCCTTCGTCGCCCGCGAACAACAAGGGATTTGAATTCGGACTCAGCAAAATTTCATGAACTCGGACTCTGCGTTCTGGCCGCAAGCCTCTTCGCGCATCAATGGCAAGAAGTTGTATCAACTTCCTGGAATCCTCAATGGATCCAACGGTTTCTGGTTTCAGCATAGACTCAATCGTCAATACATTTTCATCAGTGAGCCCCAACCATCGGACCATTCCAAAAGTCCAACCGGGAATATTGCGATTTGAAATTGCGTCCATTACTGATTTACGAGTCATCAGAATCGCTTCATTATCATCTGCGCAAAGGGCTGAAACTGCGTTCATCGCGATTCGAATTTGTTCATGGTCTTTTTCGAACTTAACGACACTCAGCCATTCGGACAGCGTTTTCCCTTGGTAGACCGGTTCACTCGGAACATTTGTCGTTTTAGGTGTGCTTTTAGTCTGCCCATAAACGTCAACTTGTGTGCTCAAAGATTTAGCCGTAGCGTCAATTTGATCGAGCAAGTCCTTAAGCTTCTTGTTGGACTCGTCTCTTTCTGCGCCATTTGTAGATGTTACGGAGACTTGCGGATCGGTAACGACGCCAGAGGTGTTTGGGTTGCCACCTTTGTTGGAATTCCAAGCGACCGACGCTCTTTTGCCTTCGGCGTTTACGGTGATTTTGGCAACAACCTTTTCTCGACGCTTTAGCAAAAACGAATTGTTTTCGATGGCGTAACTGTCGGTCCCGTCATTGATTCGAATTTCATACTCTCCGGCATACAGGTGAGTCACGTTTTCGCCGGGGACCAACTCCACCTGTTTCCTAACTTTGCCGTCTTTCACCAAATGGACTTGAAGGTCGGGGGCATCCGATTCGATAACAATCTGCCCTTGTTGCGTCTCCAATATGATCACAATGCCGGCGTACGAAAAGAATCCGAATAACAACAATGCGACGGCCCAAGGAATAACACGGCGAAACCGGGATGGACTTGTCTTCAATGTCGTCGAATCAGCATTTGACTCGGCGAGCCGTTTTTGCGTCGAATCAGCTAAGAATCCTGAAACCGAAGAGACGTGGTCGGCATGGTCATCGACCAATTCCTTCGAATGCCGATTTTTCTCGAGGGCTGATTGGGCCATCGCTGCCAAATCGGCTCCTCCGCAAAACGATACAAGTGCTTCTGCAAAATGAGCGGCGCTGGAAGGTCGTCCAGCAGGATCGCGGTCGAGCGTGCGATCAATTAATTCGGCGAGTTCTGGAGGTAGGTCCGGGCGCAATGTGGCGATCCGCGGCGGCCGTTCAATAGCCAGCAAACGAAGTTTTTCCAGAGGCGACTGATTGCTGTTGGCGGCATACGGTGCACGACCACACAGCAACCGGAATAGCGTGGCACCTAGTGACCAGATATCGCTACGGTAAGTGGCATGGTCTGCTCGATCGGCTTGTTCTGGAGCCATGTAATCAAGCGTGCCCAATAGTTGACCAACGGAGGTGACTTCTGCGGAAAGGCCCGCCCAGCCATCGAGCTGAACCAAGCCAAAATCCAAAATCTTCACCGCACCACTTTTGTCCAACATCAAATTCGATGGCTTGATATCGCGATGCACAATTCCATTGGCGTGGGCATGATCCAAGCCCAACGCCGTCACTCGTACAATTTCACAGGCCTCTGCGATTGGAATCGTCCCCAAGGCACGAACCATTTTGCCCACATCGATGCCATCGATAAATTCGGTCACCAGGAATTGGACGCCTTCGTGTTCTCCGGCATCCACCGCGTTTACGATTGCCGGGTGTCGAAGCCTTCCGACGGCTCGAATTTCGCGTTCAATGCGATTGAGTGACTCGGCCATATGCCGACGCGGAACCCGAATCAACTTCAGAGCCACATCGCGCTGGAGTCGTTTATGCCTCGCCCGATAAACTTCGGCCATCCCGCCGGTTCCTACGACTTCAAACAATTCGTAGTTTCCAAAATCGCCGGTGAGAACATGATTCGTTGGTTGGGTTGTGTCCAACAAATCTTCGGGCGGATGGCCATTCCAATTCCGGATTTTCTCGATTGTCGCGTTCAGGCGATTCTCTAAGGCTGGGACGGACTCAGATTCGTTTGGAATTGCCGCATCCGATGAAACGGACCGGAATTCGGCAGCAAGGAACGTGGAAGCGGATTCCAGTTCGCCAATCGTCCGTTCGCAATCGGGACATTCGCTCAAATGCAGTTCGGCAAATCGGCTTTCAGCTTCACTGGACCAGCCGTTCAAGTACTGTTGCATCTCGTTCGGCAGCAGGCATCTTTGAGTGATCATGTAAGCCCATGCATCGCAATATTGTCGTAGTTGTTCGGCGAGTCCCTTGGCATGCTGGCCAAATTGAATCGCAATCCGATCCGCGACCGGTTACATTATCCTTAAACGATTCACGCGTGACACTACTGGCGCTCACCACAAAAACACCGAAAAAGTGATGTCTACTAACAGATCAACGTCGAAACCCGGCACTTCGCTCAGCCTGTTATCACGAGTTCGCTCGGACGACCCGGTTGCTTGGTCGAGTCTTGTCGATTTGTATGCACCGCTGGTTGCAAGTTGGTGTTTGCGTCGTGGCCTTGGAATCGAAGATACAGACGACGTCATCCAGAACGTATTTATATCAGTGGCCCGCGGGCTTGAGACATTCCGACACGATGGCAATCGCGACGGTTCGTTTCGGGCGTGGCTCTGGACCATTACTCGAAACCGTATCCTCGACGTTGTTCGCGCCCGCCGCCCAGATCGGGCTGTTGGTGGGAGTTCAGCTGCAATGCGACTTGGTCAAGTCATGGATCAAGCGATTGACGAGGAGGAACCAACCAGTCAACTTGATCTCAATCAACTTTTGCGCCGCGCGATGTCGCAAATCGAAGCGACCGTTGAACGTCAGACTTGGCAAGCCTTCTGGCGGACGGTCGTCGACGGGCAATCGTCGGACGTTGTCGCGGCTGAATTGAATCTTTCAACCGCAACGATCCGCCAATACCGAAGTCGAATTCTGCGACGTTTACGCGAACAAATGGGCGATTGTTAGCGGCATCGACGCCGATCGCCGGTCTGCCAGCTCTTTTTCCTGGATGTTTGGTTGGCAAGCTTGTTCAACCAAAACATGCTTGATGTTTTTTGGCTTGAGCTTTTGTTGACAGCGCTTGAAATGATGATCGGAATTTGGATGATCGCTTCGGTCCGAAACGCACGATCGCCTACTTGCTGCCTGTCTTTCACGTATTCAACGTTTATTGGCTCTCTTGACGTCCCGTGTCCGCCAAAGCACCCATTGATAAGAGATTGCGATTGCATGACAACACGCTAATATAGTGCCATCTCAAAAACGGTAGCTGCATCAAGCAAAGTGGTGACCAAACGACAGCATCTCTCTGCTTTATGAAGCCAATTAATCAGTTTGAGTCCAACTTGATACTTTCTCAGGTTAGGACTTTGGAGAACGAAATTGATCCCGGAATTTTCGACGAGCTTGGGAAAAATAGCAGTCGAGCTAGGACTCTTGTCAAATCAGGAACTCCAAGTCGCGATCAAGAATTGCGCTGGGAACGCAGTTGTCCTACTTCGTGAAATTCATCAAATCAGACCAATTACGGTTTCAGTCCAAGCGGAAATGCGAAAAAGGCTCCTGATTGACGGGTGCCTGCAATCGGAAATCGATGAAGTTTTTCGGCAGTTTGAGAATCCTCAAAGCGAAAACCCTGCATTAACGTTGGCTGACGATCCGACAGCCACGTGTTCTCCGTACTCAACTTTTGATGGTAGCAATTCATTTCTTGAGAACGAAGCCGAATTTGTATTGCGAACACATGGCGAAGATTCATCGACCGACGAACGATCGACAAACGAAGTTCTGGCTGGAGGTCGGTTTCAACTTCGTGAGCTGTTCGCGCAAGGCGGTTTGAGCCGTGTTTGGATCGCTCGGGATCAAACCCTCAATCGCAGCGTAGCGCTGAAAGAGATTCGGCCCGATTTGTTAAAGAGCGCTGTCGCCAAAAAAAGATTTCAACACGAAGCCCAGATAACGGGGCAACTCGAACATCCACACATAGTTCCAATTTACGAACTTGGACCGGATCCAAATGGCAATGCCGACCAATTCTACGTGATGAAATTTGTAAAAGGCGAAACATTGCGCTCGGCTTGTAATGACTATCACCGCAATCGCCTTGCTGGCGATTCCCGACCGTTGGAAATGCTGCGTCTCCTGCAGTCGTTTGTTGGAGTGTGCCAGGCAATCGCTTATGCCCATTCGCGCGGCGTCATTCATCGCGACATCAAACCTGAAAACGTCGTGCTCGGAAAATTCGGAGAAGTAATCGTTCTCGATTGGGGACTGGCGAAACTAACCAGTCGGGGGCAAGGCCAAAATATGCCGGATGACTCCGATTCCGGCCAAATTGTAATCGACGAGTCTCGCAGATCCGATGAATCAATTGCCGGCGCAGCTTTAGGAACACCCGCTTACATGGCCCCTGAGCAAGCCAATTCGGAACTTGGGACAGTCGATGAACGCAGTGATATCTATTGTTTGGGATCAACGTTGTTCATGATCTTGACAGGCAAGACGCCTCACTTTGGTTCGACGATAAAGGAGACATTAGTTGACGTGCTGGCCAACCCTGCCCCGCATGCCCGCTCGTTGAACAGCCGGGTTCCGCCGCCGCTCGACGCGATTTGTGCGAAGGCCATGGAATATGACAAATCCGCGAGATACTTAACGGTGTCCGAACTGACGCTGGACATTCAACGTTTCCTGGCCGATGAACCGGTTTCGGTTTACAAATATCCATTTCGTACAAGAGTTCAGCGTTGGGTCAAGAGAAATAGAGCGATTGTGGCAAGCGCTATCGCGCTGTTGGTTACGACGACGATCGCCTTGGCCGTTGGAAACCTTTTACTGCAAAACGAGCAAACTCGAACCGAAATTGCGCGGCGCAACGCAGAACAACTTGCCACGGAAATGACGCTCGACCATGGTCTTCTGCTTTGCAAAAACGGACAGGTTGGCCCCGGATTGTTGTGGTTGAATCGTGCTTTGGAAATGCTTCCTGCCGAAGATCTTTCACGCGAACGGTTTGTGCGTTCCTTAATTTCATCTTGGCAACAGGATCAATACAAGGTGAAATCTGTGATACGCGCCGGAAGCGGTGTGAACGCAGTGCAATTTTCGCACGATGCAAGGTACTTGCTGACAGCTGGTAACCACGATGGAGCAAGGATCTGGGACTGCGAAACAAGCAAACAGCAAGGCGACTCTATTGCGCATGAGAGTGCCGTGACGAACGCCGAATTTGGTGCCTCAGGCAATATTTTGACGATCGAGTCAAGTCAAAAAATCAGAGTGTGGGATCGAACAAGTCGATCGGCCATTGGTCCCTTTTCTCTGGATGACCAATTGACGGTCTCTGCGTATTCTGAAACCGCAAATCGAGTCTATGCCGGTGGACAAAACGGAAGCGGTTCGCTTTGGGATATGAAAACAGGTCATTTGCTCAGTGACCACGTCAGTCACGAAATGCAAGTAACCAGCGCAGCTTTTAGTGACGATGGAAAGTGGCTGGCAACTGGAGACGCTGGCAATCAACTTTTTCTACGCGAAGCCAGCAACGGCAACAGAGTCCTCCCTCCGATGCGACATTCCGGATGGGTCGTTGCAATTGACTTCAGCCCGGATGGAAAGTGGCTCGCGACGGGGGGCACCGACAATTGCATTAAACTCTGGAATATCGAACGTTGTCTGAACGCGAAATCAAACAAGGAAAATGTGCCTCTCGAACAGTGTGAACCCGAAACGGTCCTAAGACACCGTGGTCAAGTTCGTGCGGTGCGATTTAGTCCCAACGGCGATTCGCTGTTGAGTTTGGTGGGAGACAAGACGGCTCGGATTTGGGACACGCAAACTGGTTTGGAGCGTTGTCCGCCACTCGTGCATCGCGGGGTGCCCACATTTGGGTTTTTCCGCGGTTCCGGAGCGTACGTGATTACTGGCTCCACCGACAACGTCATTCGAACTTGGGATGCCAACACTGGGGAGTCGGTAAATCGTGATATTGTCCTGGCTTCTGGTTTAAAAGACTTGGACCTGGATCCCGGAGGAAATCAGCTTGCCTCGCTTGAGCAAGATGGCCGGGTTGTTCTTTGGGATTTGGGTGATTCGAATTCAAGTTCTGTCGAATTACTTCACAAAGAAATCGTTTATTCGCTCGAATTCGGACCGAATGGTCTGCTGGCTTGCGGCACGGCTGGACAAGCGGATACTGTGACATTGTGGAATACGATGGAAACCAATCCGACTTCGTCAACGCTGAATGTCCCGGGCTATACTTTCGATTTGGCCTTTGTGCCTGGGAAAAACACACTCGTCACCGGCGGAACCCAAAGTTGGCTGAAGATTTGGAATACCTCTGACCGAACGATTGAGCCAGTTGGAATTTCGGGCGAATCTCCAATTACCGGGGTCGCGGTATCGCACGATGGCAAATTTGTCGCTCGAACGGCGTGGGATGGATTCGTGCGAGTATTCGCGCTCTCGACTGAAAAGGAAATCGGTGCTCCGCGAAAACAAACGGGCGTGCGAACTGTCGCGTTTCATCCGCACCGCCTGGAATTCGCAACAGGAGGTTCCGATGGGATTGTCAGAATTTGGCGCTCTTTGGAATCGACCACGCCTGATTTGACGATCCCGCATACCTCTGCGGTACGCGACGTCACGTTCAGTCGCGATGGCAAACTCATTGCGACTGCAAGCCAGGACCGACTTGTTAGACTCTTTGATGTAACCACAGGAGAGATCGTTGGCACGCCACTGTCACACGACGGAGCGGTCAATGCGATGCACTTCAGCCCCGATGGGCAACTCTTGATTACGGGGGCGGAGGACGGGATGGCGCGACTGTGGGATGTCGTTCGTCGAAAGGAAATCGCGGCCCCAATGCGTCACGCTGCACCCGTCCTTGCGGTGGCATTCCATGCTAACGGATCAACTCTCGCGACCGGCAGCTCCGACAAAACAGTTCGACTTTGGCAAGTCCCGCAACCCGTCGCACTTCCAAAAACGGAATTGCGCCGATTCATCGAACAACAAACCGGCATTCAATTGGACTCAACTTCTTCCCTTCACTCCCTCAATGCTGTGGACT
>JBEBGH010000389.1:0-4606 GCA_040081565.1 Pirellulaceae bacterium | reverse complement strand
CGAGCCGCCTCTTCCTCGCCCAACGCCTTATTTACTCGGGCCAGACTTTGTAAGGAAGAAAGCGTAGGCTGCACGTTAACGCAATGATTCAACACGTCGCGGGCTTCTTCCAGCCGACCGCTCTTGGCTAACATCACACCCAACTCATTAGCGGCAGGATAATTTCGGTCATCACAATCGAGTGCGGCGTAATGGAACAACATCGCCCGAGCACTTTGCGTCGCTTCATCGTTTCCATTTACGGACGTAATCGAGTGGAGTTTACCCAAAGAGTAAAAGGCTCGGGATGCCAATTTGTTTTTGTAGAAGGTGTCATGAAACATTACGCGGGCTGCTGAATAGTAAGCTTGCGCGGCCGCGAAGTTGGTTAAATCTTGGGAGTTTTCGGATTTAAGTATCTTCGATTGGTGTCGGGCAATGATGGAGCTCACGTCGAGAGCGGAAGGGCCGCTGTCGGCCATAAAATCTTGGGCTTCGTCCAAAGCCAAGAGAGCGTCCCGTAACCGACGAGACGTGATGTTGCCGCCTTCTTTTAAATCAGCTTGTTGTGCCATCATGTACAGCACGTCGACAAATTCTTTTTGTGCGGTTGCCCAGGCACCTCGACGAGCTAGAGACTCTCCCCGCTCGAGTTTCGTCATCAACATCGCGCCCGAGATCGGAATGACATTGGTGGCTGGAGGCTCAATCGAAGATACCTCAGGATTGCGCATCTGTTCGCGCGGGGCTGGCACTGGCGTCGAGGTGGGCATGAAGGTGTCTTGACTCAACGCGCGGTGTGGAACAGCAGCGGAGACCGAGGTGGAGCTTGGGTCGCTCATTTGACGTTGGGCTGACGGGGATGTTTTGGTTTCAGCTTTCTCGAAAGTAATCGCAGGCAAATAAATCGACTTGCCAGATTTCTTTGGTTGGGTGTCCGACTTCGCCAATTGACTCTGATTGCGATCGACAGGCATGACTGGCAACTTTGGTGCCTCTGCTTTGGTCGGGGTCGAGATCGGGGTCGTTATCGATTCCACTCGTTCGCTTACTAGAGGACCCGAGGCGAATTGATTTACGATGACGGGCGAGTTTGTATGAGGGCTCGAGGTTACTTCAACCTCGCTTTGGGACAATTGAACTGGCGCAGGCTGTTCGCTCATTAAGTCTTGCGCATTTATCGACTGAAACGTGCCGGAATCACTTTGGTCGCTCTTCCACAGGACGCTGATCGACACTGCGCAAACACATGCGATCAAAATCCAATTCGAATGATTTGATGTTTTCATAAATGCCAATTCAAGCGGCGAAGATGTCCCTACTCACTGGTTGTATCGATTGCCCGGGTTGAAGCGCATTAGCCAGTCACAGGGTTTTTTCGGGTTAACCGGACAAGAATCCTTTGCCATTTGGAATAATCGGAATTGTTTATGTAAGTTGCCGCGCTGAGAAGAGATGCAAGCATCGCCGGACAAACGACAGGTTTTCCACAAGCTCGATAGGTAATTCAGGCCAAGTTCTTTCCGAGCAGCCAAGATTGCGGCCTCAATTGGGAATGCGTTGTTAAGGCTTGCGTTTCGGCAGAATTCGCGTAGAAAAGACGCAATTGAGACGACGTCTCGTTCAATAATCCGTCGTGATTCTCGGGACGTTTTTGTTGTCTGCAGTTCTGGCTTCTTCGCTAACTTATTCGACTTTATGATCCAAATGGTGGCTGAGAATTCGGGCAACATCGATAACGAGAATCTGCTGTCTAGCGACGAGTCGACCGCATCGACGTATACCATGGCAATGCTTGCACGGATTCTGAGCGTCCCGCAATCGACCCTTCGTCGGTGGTATCTTCGGGGATTGTTGATCCCCACTCGTAAAGTCAATCGGCTACCGTATTTCGACTTTACTCAAGTTGTGGCGGCGCGCAATCTCGCAAGGTTGATTTCTGGCAGTAGTTCGTCTCAAGCGATTGAGCGGCAACTCACGCGGCTATCGAAAACTCGAACGGGCTGGCAGTCGACATTGGCGGACCTGGATGTTGTCGTTGACGGGGTGACCGTTTTGGTCCGCGAAAATGATGAACGATTGGTCGATGCATTCGGCCAGTTTCGACTCGACTTTTACAGCGACGAGTATCAGAGTGGCGGTGATTCGGTTCTGAAGTTTTCGCCCGCGATCGAGGCGAAAGTAGACCATAATGTGCCCGATTCTCTGGACGATTTGTTGCAAGCGGCTTTGGAGTACGAGGACAATCAGAATCCATTGGCAGCCATCGATGTTTATCGCAGAATGATGCAGTCTTACGGACCAACGGCGGATTCTGCCTTTGCTTTGGCTGAAGTCTTTTACGCGGCTGGAGATTTGGTGGCAGCTCGAGAACGATATTACTTAGCGGTCGAATTGGATAACGGATTTATCGAGGCACGGGCCAACTTAGGCTGCGTTTTGGTTGAATTGGGCGAATTGGAAGCCGCTCGCGTTGAATTCGAGAAGGCATTAAGAATTCATCCGGATTATCCTGACGTCCATTTTCATTTAGCGAAGTTGCTTGATCGTTTGGATCAAGAACTTCTTGCGATCAGGCACTGGGAGCGATTCCTGGAGTTAGCCCCACGAACGCCTTGGTCCGACGAAGCCCGCGAGCGTTTGAGCCGTACATCGGATTAATGCGACGTGCTTTAGAGGGGAATTGTCCTTATTTCGTACCATCCGGCCGGGCCTTTATCCCGGAACGCGCAACGCCCGGCATTTTCACATCTGGGCAACGGCAGCCGGCAAGCGCATGGCTGTGCCGCACTATGCGGTGCTCGATGACGATCCTCTGCTTGAGTAGCCGCAAAACGCCGAGCAGCGCAGCGAGGCGATCCGTGTAATCATGCAGCCAAAACGGGCAGACAGCGTAACGACCGAGAAGTCGTCACGCTTTAGTTCCTGTTTTCGACTTACTGGAAGGGCTTCCCAGGCGGTCATCCTGTCGGCAGGTCGAAACAGGGAGTCTAAACGACGCCGTTACTGCAATTCACTCGTGCGACGAATGCAGGATTCAGTCTTCGATCATCCGCGCCGTAGGCGTGCTCGACATGGTCTGCACGATCAATCGAATTCTTGAATAATGCCTTGTTGCTCGGTATTCGATCTGCGAATCGGGAAGCTCGGGGTCAAAAAACTGGCATTTCTTCCAACGTCCAATTAAAACATAGATACACCTCGATTCGGCACTTCTGACAATACTCCATCAACTATGGCCCAGCAAACGACCGACGGCAATTCTCCTTCGAACCAACCCTCCGTAACAACGCCCGCGAATACGGAGGCAACGGAGGCGTCAAAGACCAAAGCCGGTGCAGGATTGACCATTGTCGTCGCCGGCGATGTTGTCGTTGACGTATTCGGTTTGGAACGTCCCCCGGCGCAAGTCAGTGGAGAATTGCCCAACTGGAAATTGGCGGGGCAGACGATCACAGAATATCATCGCGGCGGTGCGTGGTTGTCCGCCGAAATGATTCGCAACGCCCTGCCGTCCGCAATAGTGCATCAACAGGAGTTTTCGAAGAATCCATGGGGCGGAGAGTTGCTGCTCAAGGACGAGGAACTCGCGCGCCTCAAACCGGCAGACATCGTACATTCTTTCCTGGAGGTGGCTGAGTTCCCGAAATTCCGGGTGAAAGCGCACGAGGACAAGGCCAAAGTACCCAAGGTATACCGGATCAAGGAATTCCATGGTTTCGCAGGGCCGCCCGAAGATTCGTCGCGTCGTTGCCCCCTAGAGATCGAGGACGACACTCTCGACGCAGACATAGTCCAGTGTGACGATGCAGGGAATGGTTTTCGTAATCGGGAGAGCGAATGGCCGCTTGCAATTGCCAGAGACGGGAAACATAAACCACTCATCATTTACAAATTGGGGCGACCCTTACCGCTCAGCGGCATTGCCCGCAACCAAACCCGGAATGACCTTTGGAAAAAAACACAAGCCCATCATCGCTCGCGCACGATCGTAGTCATCGACGCCAACGACTTGCGTCTGGCCAATGTTCACATCAGCCGCCGCCTGTCGTGGGAACGAACTGCAAAGGACCTGGTTTGGCAGCTGCTCGGAAATCGTGCACTGGCCGAACTCCGCGATTGCCCACATCTGATTGTCTGTTTTGGAAACGAAGCAGCCGTTTATTACCGAAGCGGCCTGAAGAATAGTTCGACGAACTGCGACGTGCCGCCGGACGTGACTCTCGTGTACGACCCCGTGCGAGCCGAGGACGGCCTGTTCGACGAACACCCCGGCCGCATGTCTGGTTATCGGACATCGTTTGTCTCGGGTCTCACCGCGACGATCGCTGAAAGACTTGCTGAATTTCGCGATGACCTGGCAATCGAGGACGTAAGCCCGCCGGGTACCGGCCCAAACAGCCAGACACGGGGGGAAAAGGCCTTGTCGGACGCGCGACAGCGTATGATCACGGCGATCAAAACCGGAATTTGCGCCTCGCGACGATTGTTGCAGATTGGTGTTGGCAAACCCGACAACAAGTCTGTCTCGATGGCATATCCATCCAAAGAGCTGTTTCCGGCTGTTTCGGAAGATGTCACCGAACAACTGGAAATTCAACTTGCTGAACTTGCCGATGTACATGTT
>JBEBGH010000388.1:0-4612 GCA_040081565.1 Pirellulaceae bacterium | reverse complement strand
ATGCAGGTCCGCGAATCCACCACCGATCAAGGAGCGGACGAAATTCAACGTCAAGGCGGCTCGCTCGTAGCCGCGCAACATCAATTCAGGATCAGGTTCACGCTCTTCTTTTGTGAAACCACTGCGATTGACAATGTCACCGCGATACACGGGCAGGGTCACTCCACCGCGAGTTTCAAAATCTGCGGAGCGTGGCTTGGCATATTGCCCGGCAAAACGGCCAACTCGAACCACTCGTCGCATCGATCCATAGATCAAGACAAAGCTCATCTGCATCAGAACTTTGAGGTTTCGTACAATTGCATTCGTTGAGCAATCGTCAAGGCTTTCGCAGCAATCGCCAGCTTGCAGCAGGAACGATTCCCCTTTTTCGACCAGACTCAATTGATGTTTGAGGGATTCAATTTCCCAACTCGTCACGAGGGGCGGAAGCCGTCGGAGACGCTGGATCGCGTCCTCAAGCTCCTGTGGATCGGCATAAGTCGGCTGTTGTGTGGCAGGCTTGGCGCGCCACGATGCGGGCTGCCAGTCATGTTTCGACGCTGGATTTTCGTTCATCAATTCCTTTCGCGATTGGACTCGATGGAATCCAATTCCAGAATGGTTTCATCCAATATTTTTTCCAGCGGCATCTTTTCGACTCGGTTGCGCAGGGAGGGGTGCACAAAGACACGGACTTGTTTAACAAAATCATCAAATTGTCGCTCGGCCAAAGCCGCGACAACCGGCGATAATTCCCGCAAACTGAAAAAAGTATGCGATTTCGCTTCAAAAACGTCAACGTTAAATTGTACCTCAAGACCTTGAGGCGGCGCGTCAATCAAGACGTAAGTCGGCGGAACGTCGGTCTGCAACGCTTCGCCAATACGCCGCGCCACCATTCGCGAAGCCATAACCAACCACGAAAAAGGGCGCCGAGCGATGCGCTGGAACAATTCTTCGTTGCGGAAAAAGCTGAACTGGTCCCAGCGCTTGTAGAGATTTCTTGTTGTGCCAAACAGGTCGTAAAACAACTCCAACAGAAATGGTTCTTCGACTGCGGCGCGTTGCAGAAGCGGCGGGAAACTTTGATCGTCGCTGCTGTAGACTTTCGCTAAAGACAAGCGAGGTCGGCACTCGTAAAACAGCCTTTGAAACATTGCGGTAGCGCTGCGCACCGCGTGGTGCCAATAAACCTCGCTGAACATCACGTATCGTGCGAAAACCATTAACTCGGCGGCCGTTCGACCCTTTGTCGTGATCGCAATGCCGTCTCGTTCGCGATTCAAACACAGACTGCCGATCAAACGCGGGGAATCGAAGTTCCTGCCGTAGGGAACCCCCGCATGCAGACTGTCGCGATACAGATAGTCCAGTTTGTCAACGTCCACCGGACCAGACAGAATCGAAGCGGCGATTTTTTCGCCTGCCGTCGTCACGTTCTTTCTCAATAAATTGACCACATCCGACGGAGCACAACTCCAGTCGCGTGTGATCAAGTCGGCAAGCGGAGCGGAATTAAGGTAGTTCGCCGCCAAGTCTTCATGATCGATGATCGCCGGATCACCCATGTCTTCCACCGGGTGGCAAAATGGATAATGACCGATATCGTGTAGCAACGAAGCCAAAATCAAGGCATCGATTGTCTTTGATTCCATTCGCTCGACAAATGCCGGTTCCAAACACAACTGGCGCAGAAACAGCAGACATGATCGATACACGCCGAGTGAATGCTCGAGTCGGTGATGAACCGCCCCCGGATAAACGAGAGAAACAAATCCGAGCTGTCGAATTTGGGATAACCGGCGAAAGGGCTCAGTGTCAATAATCCGCCGAACCCGGTCAGTCATCGGCACGTCAGTCTGGTCGGGTATTCTGAGCAGCGAGACGGGTCGATCGAAGGCCAGCAATTCAGGAGACTGGATCGACGGAGTCATCCCAACCACCAATTTTCCAAGCCAATGTTTTGAATGAAGGCAGTCGTTTTTTCAATCGCGTTTTGTGTGGGATTTACTTCATTCGAACCGGGAAACAAGCCAATTCCGGCGGCCGAACGAGCAATCAAGCAACAACTCAAATACATGCCGTAATGCAACAGCCCGGTCAAATATTCGAAATCAAAGGCGGCCATGGCAACTCCGCCTCCAGCCAACAACATGACGCTCGCTGCCGCAAACCATGTCGTTGCGCCCCAACTGCTATTAAATGCGTAATGCGAGAGCCACATCGAGCCCCACAACAGAACGTAAACCAAGGCTGCGACGGCGACACGAATCCATAATTCGCGTCCCATAAACGAACCTCGTTCTTGATCTCGCAAAAATGAATAGCCCGCAAAAGCACAGGGGGCCGCCAACAATGTCACCAAAATCCAGGCAAAGGTTTCGCCTTGGCCAGGTTTCACATTCGGAACCATGAACCGAAAAGCCAGTGCCGAAACGAGAAACAAAACGATGATCCCAACGATTAATGTGATTTGAACTCCAGAAAGCTCCGTTTCACGACGACGAATCGGCTTTAGATCGGAGGGCGTGCCGATTTTATCCTTCGAAACAACCTCCGGCGCGTGAATCGTAACTTCCTCAGTAGCGTCCGGAATTCGGATTACGACTTTACACTTGGGACAAGGTCCCTCTCGCCCCGCGAACTTTTCGCTGACGTTGAAGCGTACATGGCAACCGGGGCAAGTGACTCTTATCGGCATCGATCAAAAATAGTTGGGGAAATGGATTGTTGTGGTCGAGTGTAGATCAGTGTTCAGGAAAGTTCGCTCAAGTCATCTTCGTTGAGCAGGCGAAAGCGGCCTTTGACCAAAGTCTCTTGGGCTGCCTCCGTGTTGTCCACCATTAACGCAATCGCCATCTTCTCTCGATGGCGCAACATCAATGGATAGGTTTGCACCAGATTAATTTCTGCTTGCAGCAACGCCGTACAGACAAGTAGTAGCGGTTGGTCGTCATCAGGTAATTCTAAAGCAATCAAATCTGATTCGATCATTGCCAAACCCGCCCGTTCCAGAATTTCGCGGCCTTTTTCCGGATTCGTTAAGACCAGACGTACGATGCTGCACTCCGTTGTATCGTGAATGTTCAGGGCGACAATTCGGACCGTCGAGCCACGAAACCGTCGTAACACTTCTAACAACTGACCGACACGATTTTCAATGAAGACGGTAAATTGACGAATCGTTGGATAGTCTCGGCGATTTGCCGTTTGGTAACCAATTGAAGACCCGGCGTCGTCTGACATGCTCATCTTAATTCCCTTTTTCCAGTACAGCCCAGGCCCGTAAAGCCAAACTCAGTACAGCCAAGGCCCAGCCGGCTCTATTTCCGTCGTTGAAATTCTCAATAGGCGACTTCCGATTCTAACTGATCGCGCTGTAAATCCAAACCATTTGCCAACGCCCGGCATATTTGACACGCCCATAATCCTTTCTTCGGACCTAAGCCCGGCGATTTAGGTCCAGCCAATATCGGCAGACCGACACGGCCCCAGTCATCCCGTTTTACAAACAAGGGATTTCTGGCAAAATCGGCACTTTCCCATTCCACTCAGGTGCCCATGTCTGAAAATCCGCTTGCAACCGAAGATTGTTTCCCCATTCGAACTCATCGCCTCGAGTTGCGGGTGAGGTACCAGGAAACCGACGCCCAAGGTCGTTGCCATCACGCCAATTACATCAATTTTTTTGAGGTCGGAAGAGTCGAAATGTTGCGGTCCGCCGGCGTTAACTACCGCGATCTTGAAGCCCAAGGAATCTTTCTGGTCGTCACCGAAGTGATGTGCAATTATCTGGAAGGAGCCCGATACGACGATCTGCTCACCGTCGAAACGAACCTGGAGTGGGCGAAGGGCGTGCGGATCAAACATAACTACCGCATCTTACAGAATGAAAAAGTCATGGCTCACGGCCATTCGATCGTCGCCGCGGTATCACCCGAGGGGAAAGTCCTTCGACTTCCCAAATGGTTGCGGTCCTGACCAACATAGATGCATTCTATGACGCTTATCGACGCGAACTACGCTCAAGCAATTACATGACGGGGATGCTCGTGAAATCCGCGGCCAAAAACAGGATGAACATGTTCCATTAGATTCGGAACATTGGCGATGACGTTTCGGGCATAAACGATGTCTGCGTGTGTCCCTTTGACGACCACCAACTTGTTGCCCTCATTTACCATTTGCTCATATTGTTCCAAAGTCGGCAGGTCAACACTGTCGTCGTGAACCGCGCGAATTACACCCGCAGTTCCGCCTATTGCAAACGCAGTCAACCCACCAACGCACAACATTCCCAACGCGATTCCAGGAAAACCAGTAGTTACGGCCACAACAATTCCAATCGCCGCACCTGCATTCAAACCGACAATGCCCCAGCGTTCTGCTGCACCCAAAATGCAACTGTTTGTGATTTCGTGATCGGAGGGAGTTTCAATGTCGCTGGCCTGCGAATCGATCCGTGCGGTAACGAGTCCGACCTGGTTGGGCAAGAATCCCGCTCGATGCAAAGCGATCACCGCTTCTGCGGCATGACTCCTGTCGTCAAAAACAGTTACTAGCGTTTTTGGTTCCAAGTTGAATTTTTCATCGTGCATGAGACTGCCTTCCGAAAAGAACCTAGATGCAA
>JBEBGH010000387.1:0-4627 GCA_040081565.1 Pirellulaceae bacterium | reverse complement strand
ACTTGGTTCCCAAAAATGTTTAGCCTTGGTGAGGTAGTGACTTTCGTTGATTCCCGGAGTCGGTTGAAATGCATAGACAAAGAAAACCAGAAACGTAGCAACAGTGGCGATTCCTAAACGTCCATACCAACGTCGCAATTCGTCGCGAACTTTCCGATCGTCAGTGGTGTTATTTTGAATCATCGTTGATTGAATTTTTCCTGGCACGATCTGGAAAAGCCCGGGTTTGTGTTACCATATCTTCCTGTGGCGATCAGAAGAAATCAGCCAGCAAAATCCGGTGGTCTTCAAGTTTACAAAAAAAAGACTACGTTTGTGGAAGTAGCAGCACCGGAGCCCTTCGCGCGTACCAGAAAACACATTTCCCAAGTCCAGCGTTGAACTTCGTTTCATGAAGAAAAACCCGCTCCCGAAAAATCGCATTGTGCTGTTGGGTGCCGGGCATACAAATTCCCACATTATCCGTGAATGGGGAATGGGACGGAGAATCGAACGCTGCGAACTCGTCTGTATTTCAAATTTTGCGGCTGCAACCTATTCCGGGATGTTGCCGGCAGTTGTTGCTGGCGATTTCTCGCGCGAAGCGATGGAAATCGACTTGTTGCGGTTGGCACAACGAATGGGCTGTCGGTTGGTACTTGGTGACGTCCAAAAAGTCGACCGTGAAAAACGGCAGCTTCACTTTCTCGACCGTGCACCGCTTGATTACGATGTTCTGTCGATTGGGATCGGCTCCCAGCCAACCTTCGCTGACGTTGATGTGAGGTCGGACAAACAACTGGTCGCGATCAAACCGATGCAAACGTTTTTGGATCGGCTGGCCGTTGCGGCACAACACTGCAGCGGTTCGACGTTGCGAATTTCCGTGGTGGGCGGAGGCGTTGCAAGTGCGGAAATCGCCTGTTGCATGAAAGCTCGGTTGTCCAAGCCGCCTCAAAGTCAGGATCGTTTCGATCAGGCCTTTCGAAAATTCTCGCAAGTCGAAATGTCGATCGTATCTGGTGACGTGGTTGGGTTAGGGCTGGAGCCGTCCACCCGTTGGCGACTCGATCGAGCGCTGCAGGCTGCGGGGATTCGAGTTGTTTCTGGGCAAAGAGTCGTTGCGGTCAACGAGGGCTTTCTGATTATGGCCGATCAATCGCAAGTCCAAGCCGATTTGATCGTTTGGGCCACAAGCGCAGTTGGACCACAGTTGCTTTCCAGTTTGGGACTGGAGGTCGACGACCGCGGATTTTTGCTTACCAATTCCGACCTCACCACAACCAATGATCGTCGGATTTTTGCGGTTGGCGATTCGGGGACTATTAAAGGAACAAAGACTCCAAAGGCTGGCGTGTTCGCTGTTCGCCAGGGTCCTGTGTTATTCGAGAACCTGGGGCGAGTCATCTCGGGTGATAAAACCGTGAGCTATTTGCCGCAAACGGGGTTTCTCAAACTTTTGAACGTCGGAAACCAACAGGCAATTGGTGAATACCGCGGGGTTTCTTTTTCAGGAAATTGGCCGTGGCGGTTGAAACAACGGATCGACGTTCGCTTCATGAAAATGTACCAGGATTATTCTTTGGCGGTGGGAGATGACCCGTCGGGAGATGAGTTTGCGATGAAATGCCTGGGCTGTGGCGGTAAAGTATCTGCGGACATTCTGCATGGAGTTCTATCATCAATCACGCCAACGGCTAATGATTCAGCCGACATTTTGATTGGACTAAAGGAGCCTGACGACGCCGCGGTGATAAAAATTGCGGACGAGCAGCTTGCAATTACAACCGATCAGTTCGCTACACCATTCGACGATCCTTATTTGTTTGGACGAATCGTCACGATTCACTCGCAGAGTGATTTATTTGCCATGGGGGCCAAGCCGTTTGGGGCGCTGGCGAATGTTGAGATTCCTTTTGGTAATCCCCGCGGGCAACGACGCGTAATTTCTGAATTGATGCAGGGCATTGCGCATGAACTAAACGAATCCGGTACGGCCCTGTTAGGGGGGCATTCGATTGAGGGACCTCGATTAACTGCAGGTTTGACCGTGTTGGGCAAACAGTTAACACGCCCAACCGGTAAAGGCAATTTGCGGGCTGGCGATCGCCTCGTGCTGACCAAGCCGCTGGGAGTGGGGCTCGGTTTGGCCGCGCTAATGCAGAACAAGCTGCATGGCGAGGAATATCGATCGCTGATCGATCAATTGCTGCAAAACAACTCGATTGCATTGGAGCTAATTAAGCGATTTGACATTACTGCGATGACCGATGTCACCGGATTTGGCCTATTAGGGCACCTTGTGGAAATGCTGGCGCACAACGATTTGTGTGTGACTCTGGAACTGACGAAGATTCCCTATTGTTCGTTCACTCAACGACTGGTGGAACAGAAAATTGAGAGTACCTTGGCTCCCTCGAATCAGGCATTCGTATCCAGTTTCGGCGTTGATTTCAACGCACAGGATTGGCAAGTTGCGGCATTGTTTGATCCGCAAACTTGCGGTGGATTACTTGTGGCGATTAACGAATCGAAAGCAGATGAGCTGGTTTCCTTTTTGCGAAAACAGGGATTCGCCCAGGCGTCCGCCCTAGCTTCCGTGACTGCCGCGAATGGAAAAGCTCTCCGCGTCGAGTTTCAGTAGATTGACCGGAGCAAATGATTTTCGCATACCCGAGACCTTGGCGTGAAATTCATCCGTTTTTTTTTCCGCTCTTCGCTCGAGATCTATCTCGTTAACATCGTCGTCGACCTTGTTCATTTCGGCTGGTGAAACTGAAGCCAAACGGGCCTTCAGTTTTTCGATTTTGCCTCGAATCAAATCCAACTCGGCTTCCTTTTCGAGTAACGCCCGCTCCAAACGCGCGATTCGCTCGGCCGGGTTACGCACGAAAATTCGTTCGAGGACATCCATCGCGACAATTGCTCGCCAGGTGCGAATCAAGACTCCACGCATCCGGTACAAACGAACAGTGCGCGAAACTTGATTTAGACGCAGAAGTTGAGCAAGCCGCAGGGCTCGCAGAAACGCAATCAACGGGAGGCAAATGACGACCAAATCCAGCCAATGCCGAATCGCATAACGCAATTTATTTTCTGTGACCGAAAACATCACGACGAATTCAACAACGAATGCCGCCCAAATCATTGCCGTAGCCGCCTGAAATGCCATTCTCAAGCGTTGGTCGGCCTCGATCTTGTCGGCCCATAGAAACTCGGCACCAATCAGCGGCAACACGAGCAGGGCCAAAACAATCATGGGCCAACTGAAAAAATCATCCAGCTCGCGAGACAGTGACTTGTTGATCGTCTGCCAGCCGCGAAACGGAAGCCATACGCGTGTGCCAGATTCGTGATCGGCTGTCGCCAATCGCAACGGGGGGATGAGCAACACGAACCAATGTAGCCGTTTGAATTTTCCTCCACGGAGCCAAACCAGCATCATTTCCAGAGGAAAGGCAAGGTATATCACGAGCAGCGAACGCAAACATATTGTCGATTCACGCGAAGAAAAATCGCCATCGCTGATGTGCAAGAGGCCGCCCAAAAGAATCAGGAACAGCAGCGACGCCGTGAACATCACTGAAGCCAATTCTCGGTCAAAGCGAAAAACGGTCGATTCGTTTTCGTCGACGTTTTCGGGATTCACATTTCGCTCCGACAACCTGGGATAGAAACGGCCAGAGAGTAGCCGTTATCGCCCAGTTCAACAAGCGAAATTGGCCACCTATTTTCCGAAAACGCCAGATGACATGTAAAGTGGCAGCGTTTCGAACGTCCACAATTGTGCTTGCACAAACGGCATGTCGGAGGCAATTTTTTCGATCGCTTTAGTGTCGTCCAGCTTGGTAATCAAAATTGCCGTTCGTTTTGAGTCGCCACCACTCATGACCCCGAAAGCCTTGATCGCCGATTGGTCCTTATGGTTTTTTAGATAGGTCATGGTGTGGGACAGCAAATCTTCAGAGTTCTTGCCCTCGTTAACCCCTTTTTCTGCGGCGCTGAAAATAACTAATTGAAATTGGGCGAGGTCTTCCGAGTTAATTTCCGTGTGGAATTTTCCGAGCTTGAAATCAACCAGCGATCCGTCCAGCTTCATGATTTCCTGTTTTACAAACGGGTCTTTGGTGAAGAACTCATTGAGCTTGGTCAAGTCGCCGGTGTTCAGCAATACAATCCCGCGCAATTTTCGAGCGGGGTCTGCTAAAGGTCCCGCAGCAACGAGATCTCCTGCCTTTGCCAATTCCGTGAAATTCCCCAAATGTTGCTCCATCATCTGCTGCGACTCTTCCTTGGTCAGTTCCACCTTTTTGGGGCCGGTCGTCAAAAATACCCATGCCTGTTTGCCAGCGGGTTTCTCCACAGTGTCTTGGGCCAGAGTCGTGGAGCAAACGACGAAACAGATGATCGCGATCAACAATGCAAAAAAGCTCTTCATGAAGTCCTCAGGTGGTTGTAATCGAGTCCCCGGCATTCTAACTGACAATGATCCGCGTTGCTAGCAAGAATCGCTTGAGTTCAATCATTCAGTTTGGCAAAAGGCGGGCTTGGACTGAATTTCCTATTTTGCTAATTCTCCAAACCAAGGTTCGACGGAAAACGTAGATTGTTCCGACCCGACTTTGTTGAACAAGGAAAACCTCAAGAT
>JBEBGH010000093.1:0-16750 GCA_040081565.1 Pirellulaceae bacterium | reverse complement strand
TCCACAACGCCAAGACTGGCACGATGGCCGCCAGCAAAACGTGAGCGGCCAAAAACGGATAATAAAAATACGCTGCTGTCGGATACTGTTCGCGTGGAAACTCAGTGTTCCCGCCTTGCATCGCGTAATTGGTCAAGTAACTCACCAGAAAAATACACGAGACGCCAAAGCAAGTAAGCATCACGTTGCGATGCATTTGTTCGCGCTTTTGCTTGATCAACACAAACCCTGTCACGAGCAATATCGTCGCCAGCAGGTTCAGCCCGGCGTTAACATGCGGTAGTACTTCGGTGAGTGGCATTTGGATTACTCGTCGTTCGTTTCTGGTCGCAGAGCTGCTTGAGATGAGTCGATGATCCGGTCGAAGTTCAATGGCCGATCTTCGCGATTCAGTTCGTCAATTAATTTCAGCATTGCGATTTCTTCTTCCGGTTTCTGCCAATCGAAGCGACCGCGTAGCCGTCCCCATCGATCAACAACAAACAACAACGAGCTGTGGTGGTCGCCCCCCGACGAGGCCGCAAAATACTCGCTTGAAATTCGTTTAATCAGGAGCGGGTCACCGGTACAAAACAACCAGGTATCGTCCTTTGCCCCAAATTGTTGGGCATATTTTTCCAGTACTGACGTGGAATCATTTTGCGGATCGGTCGTGATACTGACGAACTGCAGTTGCTTGTCCGGAATCCTTTCTCTCAACGCGGCAATGTAGGCGTTTTGCTTCGGGCAAATGCCCGGACAGTTGGAGAAAAAGAAGCTGGCGACCCACACCCGACCGGTCAGTTCTCGGGAGAAAATTTCGCGACCTTGCTGCGAAGTCAATTTGAATTCGCGAATCCATGGTGTGTTCGCCCAATTGGTGCCCGCGACGAGCGGCATTGCATTGCGAGTCTTCACAATCTTCGTTAGCGGCGGTTCGGTCTCGGCCGTCAATTCTCGAGCCACCTCGACGAATCGTTTCATTTCCAGAGGGTCGTCCCATTTGAACCGATCTCGATAGCGGCCCCATTTATCAACCAGCAATATGTTGTCGGTATGTGTATCTTTGTCAATCACTACACGGAACACATGCTCCCCAAGTTCCTTCATGCGGTGCATCGAGCCGGTCAACAACTCCCAGCGACCCGGAACTGCGGCCATGTCCGCAGCATACTTGGCCAGCACCTCGGGAGTATCTTGCTCCGGGTCGACCGTCAAGCTGACGAAGGTCAAATCCAAATCCTTTGTTCGGTCATTGAGATTGGCAATCTGCCGATTTAGATCTCGACAGATCGTCGGGCAGGTCGCGAAGAAAAAGCTTACCGCATAAACGCGCCCGTTCAGCGACGCCGAATCAAATTCTTGATTCGCTTGGTTGGTGAATCGAAAACGCGGTACATCCGGCAAGTGTTTCCAAGGGATATCCACCAACACAACGCCGTTCGTGCTGCTTTCATCATATTGAACCACAGGCAAGTTTGGACGCGTGAAACGATCAAAGATTACCCAGCTTGTACCGATGACTACCGCGAACCAAAGGCAAATCGGAATCGCTTTTCTCATTCTTTGGCCCTCGACGTTTGCATTGCATTGTCACTTTCGCCTGATTCAACCGGCGCGAATTTGAGTCGCACCGATGAATAGCGAATACCCCGATACCCGACATCGGGAATCAGCGAGATTGTCAGGATCACCGCGATTATCAATGCGGGAATGGTCACGGCAAATTTCCAGGCTCGTTCCCACCACAGGTGCATAAAGCACAACACAACGATCAAGGCTTTACCGCAAGAAATCGCCAACATCAACACTTGGCCCAAGAGACGGTTTTCCGTCATCAACTGGGAGTTGGCTACCCAAAATGAAACGGCCGTCAGGGCACAGAGGACAGCAAACACAATGAACCACCGTCCGCCGTGCGATGGTTGGTTGCTCTCAATTTGGAGTTTTTCAGCCATGGGTTCTCACAGCAAATAAATAAGCGGAAACAGAAAAATCCATACCACGTCAACAAAGTGCCAATACAGGGCCACATTCTCAATTAGCCCGGCGCGGGAAGGCCCAAGACTCAACAAGGCGAGTACCGCCATCGCAACAATTCCAAACAGAACGTGCAGCGCGTGAAATCCGGTCAGCATGAAATAAGTGTTAACCCACAAGTTTCCATTTGGGATCACCATCGGCAAGTGCCAGTGGTATTGTTCATTCAGACTCTTTTTGCGATCCAGACAAAATTTCTCGATCGCTGCGACCCGGTCTCGCAAGACATTTCGTTGACGCGTCAGTTGCGTCAGTTCGGCCGTCTGAACTTTCGCGGACTCGGTCAAAGTTTTGTGCTCTGGGCTCTCCTTGTCCAGTCCAGAAAGTTTCGCTTGTGTCCCTTTGAGCTCTTCTGAGACTTGGGAGAATTGCTGATCGAATTCCGTAACCTGCTTTTTGGCCGACTCAAGTTCCGCCCGCCAAAATGCCTGAGTTTCTTCGTCGACTGAATTACTGTGAATCAACTCGGCCAGTCCGTCCAAAAGCTTTTTGCGACGCGATAAATCTGTCGTCTGTGACAACTCTAGTCTCGTCCACTCAACGATGCCGTTGAGAAATAACCGAGCGGGATCATCTTGGTTCGTTAAAACGACTTTCGATCCCGATGCTGGAAGCGATTCAGTCCCGGAGGTAGCGACTAATGTCGTCGCTCCTAAATTTTCGGTCAAAGCCGCAGCCACTGCCGACACGTAATAGTCGTCGCTGCGATCGAAGATTTGTTGCTTCTTCACATCAGGAAACAAGCCATGTTCGAACTTCGCCCGATACTCGAATCCTTTGACCACCAGAAACGCGATCCCCAGAACCATCGTAAGCACGAGCCAACCTTTGGCCGCACGCGCCTTGCTATGCCGAGCCATCTCCAGCGCCATTACAATCGCGGCACTGGATGCGAGGAGAATTGTTGTGTTTAAAGCTCCCATCCATTCGACGACTTGCATCGTTGCCGGAGTCGGCCAAGTTCCTGGGGCGGCTCCCAACCGATAAACGACGTAGGAACCGATCAGCGCCGAGAAGAACATGATTTCTGTCGAGAGGAACAACCAAATCGCCAGCTTGCCGTTCGAAACTGGCACTGCTGGTTGATACTTCAAAGGAAACTGTTCCACGGTCGGAATCAAGCCGATTTATTTCGGCCGCCTCGTTACATGCGGCTGAAAATAAGCAAAACAATCATGTACAGCGGCAAATAGATAATTGAAATCCGCAACAATTTACGTGCAGAACATTCATCCCGCAGTTTGGCGAACTGCCATGACGATGAAAAATAAATCGCCGCCAAAACAGTTGTGATCAGCACGAAAACGATCTTCGCCACTGGCCCGCTGATTGCCAACAGTGGAATCATCGACGCAAGCCATGTCGCAATTGACATGACAATTGCTTTCCGTCCCGCAGCTCGGCCGGTTGGCTCGGTAACCGACAACATCTTTAACCCGCCCTCACGGTATTGTTCTCGATACAGCCAAGCGATTGCCATGAAGTGAGGGAATTGCCAAAACAGGAGCATTGTGAACAGGCCAATGCCAAACGGTTCCATCGATTGCGTTGCCGCAAGTGATCCGCAGGCTACGGGCATTGCTCCGGCGATTGCGCCGACCTCTGTATTGAGTGGCGTTAGCGATTTGAGTGGCGTGTAAACAAATGAATAAAGCAACCAAGTCGCCAAGGCGCAAACGGCAGTTTGCCAATTCGTCAAAAGCAGAAGATAAGCCAATCCCGCGCCGGCAGTGATAGCGGCAAAATTCAAAACGTTTACGGACGTCAGTCGTTGATCTGGCAGGGGACGTTTCGCGGTCCGCCGCATCAACAAATCAGAATACCGTTCCAGATACATGTTCATTGCATTGCCGCTGGCTGCAACCAGGAACATGCCAACCAAGACGTTGAGAACGGTCGCGAAATTGGTTTGCCCGCGCGAGGAAATGATCGTGGCCACGATGATAGTAATTAACACCATCGTCGAAATCCGCGGCTTGGTCAGTTCAAAATAGGCCATCCAACGTTGCGTCATCGCTGTTGCCGGAACACCTTCTTCGTTTTCAACAATTGAACTCATTTAGTTTTGCCGTTTAGGTGATGGCTTGGACCAAAAGCGAAAGGGATTAACCGATGTGCATTTTACACTTTCACCGTCGAAATCAGACAGGACATTGTGTCGCGTGCTAACATTCTCAGAACACTCTACAACCTGCAAAACCCCACATTTTGAAGGGGGTCTAGTGTAGAGAGCGACTTCTTTCTTCGGCATTTACTCTGGCTCAGTCTGCGGCCAGAAATCGGCCGAATGTCCGGGCACGCTGTATTCGTAGGGTCCGCGAAATACGACTGGTTGGAAATCAAAATTGCCATGAGACGGCGGACTGGGCACGGTCCATTCCAGAGTGTTTGAATGCCACGGATTGGTTTCGGCTTTGCGACCGAAAAACAGACTGCCGAAAAAATTCAAAAAGAAAACGATTTGGACAGCGCCCATCACAAAGGCGGACCAGGTAATAAACTCGTTGAGCGGTTGCAGGTCGCGAAAGGCCTCGACAACATACGGGTCTGCATACCGGCGAGGAAAACCGCGCGCTCCCAAAAAGTGCATCGGAAAAAACGTGCAATTCAGAGCGACAAACGTCACGAGAAAATGGAACTTCCCGAGCGTCTCGTTCATCGTCCGCCCAAACATCTTGGGGAACCAATAATAGATCGCCGCGAAAACACCCAAGATGCTGCTTCCAAACAACACGTAATGAAAATGAGCGACGATGTAGTAGGTGTCATGCAACATGATGTCGACCGGCGGAGCGGCCATGACGACTCCCGACAACCCGCCGATCACAAACATCGACAGGAATCCCATGGCACACAGCATGGCAGACGTCAATTGCAGACGCCCTCCCCAAATCGTCCCCAACCAGTTGAAAACCTTCACACCACTCGGCAGGGCAATCAGCATGGTCGAAATCAAAAACGAAACCGAAAGAAAATAATTCATGCCCGAAATGAACATGTGGTGGCCCCACACGATGAACCCCATTCCTGCAATCGCAATCATCGAAAATACCATCGGACGGTAGCCGAACAGCGGCTTGCGCGAGAAACAACTGAGGATATCCGACACCATCCCCATCGCTGGCAAAATCATGATGTACACCGCGGGGTGCGAGTAAAACCAGAACAAGTGTTGCCACAGCAATGGTTCACCACCTCCCTGCAATCGCAACGTATTGCCGACCTCCAGTCCCTCGGCCAAGAAGAAACTAGTGTTGAACATTCGATCACTGAGCAGCATTAACAACGCCGCAGTGAGCACCGGCAAAGCAAAAGCCTGAAGAATTGCCGTGATGAACATTCCCCATACGGTCATTGGCATTCGCAGCAACGTCATTCCTGGCGCACGCATTTGAATGATCGTCGTGATGTAGTTGATCGCGCCAAGCATTGAAGCGATCCCGACAAACACCAGTCCCAACAACCATAAGCCTTGAGCCTCTCCGAACAGCACACTCAACGGCGGATAAGAGGTCCATCCCGCGCTAGGCCCGGTTCCGGCCTGCCGCATTGCGGCAATCATGCAAACAAACGCTGGCCACATAAACCAGTAACTGAACATGTTGAGCGTGGGGAACGCCATGTCTCGCGCCCCGATCATCAACGGAATCAAGTAATTCCCGAAAGCTCCCGCCAAAATCGGAATCACGACGAAGAAAATCATGATCGTCGCGTGCATCGTAAACAGTACGTTGTAATACTCGCCCGTGATCATGCCGCCTTCTGAGGCAAACATCCAGCGACCCAAAATCGGAATTTCAGTTCCCGGCCAAGCAAGTTGCCACCGAATAGCCAGCGCCAGCAACCCACCAATCGCCAACCAAATCAAAGTGGAAAACAGAAACTGCAGGCCGATGATCTTGTGGTCACGCGCAAAAACATAAGTCCCCAAAAAATTGAGCAGCGGGTTACCGGCGGCCGGTTCATGTTGCTTGTGAATCGCCGTCATTCTTGGGAATCCTGCTTGCTCGTCGTTAGGTTGGCGGTCGATGCGTCCTTCAGCCACTGTTCGTATTCACTTCGCGATACTAGTTTCATCGACGCCTGCATGGTGTAGTGGCCCCAACCGCAAAGTTCAGCACAGATAATTGAGGTGGTCGTTTCGCGGTCGGCGTGGAACCAGATCAATTGATTCAAACCGGGAACGATGTCTTGTTTCAGCCGGAGATTCGGCACGAAAAAACTGTGGATCACGTCGCGGCTTTCTAATTCCAAAACCACGTCTACGTGGGCTGGAATCACCAGCTCATTCTCGACAATCACATCATCCAGTGTGTCGAGTCGGCCATCCTCGCCCGCATGATGGAATTCCCAGGCAAACCGTCGCCCGATCACTCGCACCAGCGGCGCAACGGCCTCAGTCTTCGAGCCAACTTGTTTCGTTGGTCGAGCCAATTTGTTTTCTTCCCAGGACTTCATTTGATAGAGAGCGATAAAAACCAGAATCGCCCCGGGAATGATCGACCAGAGGATTTCGATTTGCGTATTGTGTGAAAAGTAACTGGCCGATTGCCGTTTCGTGGAGCCGAAACGCCCGATCGCGAACGCCAGAGCCAAACCGGTTAACAGGAGAATCACGGCGCCGATGATGTGAATCACGTTCCACAAATGATCGATGGTGCGGCCGGCATCGCTGTAGTTATCCGGCAACCACATTCCCTCGAGTGGCCATATTCCAAAGGCCGCCATCAGGTAGCTGGCGATTCCCAGAACCGGAACTAACAAGAATAAGAAAGCCCAGAATCGATTCACGTTGGGTTCACTATTTTTCTGCGTAAGGCAACGATTTTACAAAAGCCACGACGGCCCAAACTTCTTCGTCGGTCAACGATACTGAGGAAGGCATCGGTGTGCCTTCGATACCGTTCTTGATCCGCAAATACAAATCACCGACGCTTCCGCCACCACGATAAATCGGAAAGTCCAAATTGCGCGGCCGGATCGGACGCGGATGGAGCGCGCCCGCCGCGAGAAAATCCCGATAAGATTCTTGGCGGGTGATGTCGACTCCCGGCGTCTTGATCCAATCGTTCGTCCAGTCGTCATAATTTGCGAGTTGCCCGTCACCGAGTCCGGATTGGCCATGGCATTGCACACAGTTGGCCTTGCCGGCAAATAGTTTTTGGCCCTCCAAAGCCAGATTCCAAAATTCCGGAGATTTCGGGTCCAGTGTTTTTGGCGCATCCGGAATCTCGGTTACTCCATCATCGCGCTCCAGCCACCGCGCCAGAATTTCGTCGTTTAAATAATCCCCAACCAGTTCGTACAGTTGGTCCTCGAATTCCTTGGGGATCTCGGCGTCAGCCGTTCCCGGATCAAAGCCCGCCGGGATGGCAAACAATGGCTCGCCATTTCGATTCGTTGCTTCATCGAGCAGTTTTCTTTCGAACTCTCCGCGAATCGACAGATACTTCACGTAGTCGACCAGCGCCGCGATTTCATTTTCCTTCAGTGTGGTAAACGATGGCATCGCAGTGCCCGGAATTCCATTTCGCAAAACAGTTGTCAAATCTTTGTCTGTCGGAGGTGTGCGCAGCGGCGTCGACTTAAATTTGTATTTCCCAAGGCGGAAATCTCGGGGATAAGGGTTCAGAGTTAATGCCGTCGGCCCCGCACCATCGCCAGTGATTCCATGACAATGCGCACAGTGTTTTCGGTAAAGACCTGAGGTTCGTCCGTCTCTTTCGTTGCTGACGGGTCCCGCTGCGGCCCGGAGTTTGTCCAGCGAAATCAACTTTTGAGCCGGTGAATCCGGCTCGTTCAAAAACGGAAACTTTGGTTGATCGGGAGTACCAAATAGCGCGGTTGATAGATCGCCAATTTGCTTGCGGTAGGCAGGATCAATTTTTTCGCCCGCACTCAGCTTGTTTTTCTGCAACTTCAGCAGTTCGACTTCGTTGAAGCGAAATTGAGGGCTCGGAGATTTTTCGCAACCGGCGTTGACCAGCAGCGCTACCACGGCGATCAGCCCCGCGATCCATCTGCCGTGTAACCGAACTTTCAACTGTTCGCCACGAAAAAAACGAAGAAACATTTACAGCTCCGAGTTGCATTCAGCTCAGCTTCATTCTCGCACCTCTCGAGAACCGAGCCAGACGACAAATTGTCGCTAAAACAGTGATTTCACCAAGCGGTTTAGGCCGCCCATAGCAATTGCATCACCATTTCATCTTCTCAACAGTCTTGCTTAACGTTTCGACTTGTTTTTCGGAATACTCAACTTCCGGAGCCAGACTCCTGGTGGAAGAGCAACCGAAAAACTGGGCTGACAACAACAAAAGCAACAGCATCCGACCGAATTGGAAGCGTTTTCGTCCGAGCATACTTAAATCGCAACTTTTCATCGTGTTGGCAAAACTCGACTCGAAGGGACTATTTTTTAACGTCGAAAACTTTTGCCTCGATGGTCAAGTCACCCAGTTCCAAAGTCTTGCCTTTGTCGATCGCCAACTCGACTTCGCCACGCCGGCCAGTCTTGGTCCCGCTCACATCGATGTCACGGAGAAAGCCAACCTTCTTGTGCCACAGTTGGAATTTCCATTTGCCAGCCGGAATGTTTTCGATTTTGAATTTTCCATCGGCGGTGGAGATTGCGGCGTACGGTTCGTCGCGCACCAAGATCACTCCGTCCATCCACTTGTGAATGTCGCATACAACGTTGCCGGGGACTTTGTCGGATTTCTTGAAAACCACATCCACATTTCCTCCCGCCGCCAAGTTTACGTTTTCTTCATTCCCAAACGTAATCACATGACAGTTATGTCCAACATCGTCGCTGTTCTTCAGCGTCAGTTTTTGACCGGTTCGAACGAAAACCGCATGAGGCTCAAAGCGGCATTGGACATTGTCGAGTGTGATGGCCTCAGCTTTTTTGGCTTCGTAGGAAGGGTGAACGGCTGGGGCTTTGTCGCCGCGATCAATAAACATCATCACAAAGACGTCACGGAGACCGCCGTCTTTGTCGACGATCAGGTTATCGTCCTTGGGGGTCTTGCCGTCTGGCATACAAGTCGCGGCGTCTTTGTCGACGACTTCGTCGGTCGCCTCGGGAATTTGGCCTTTGACCACGAATCTTCCGGCCAAATGACCCCATTCGTC
Organism: Pirellulaceae bacterium; assembly: GCA_040081565.1. Lineage (GTDB taxonomy): Bacteria > Planctomycetota > Planctomycetia > Pirellulales > Pirellulaceae > BJ22. The sequence continues at coordinate 7,594 of JBEBGH010000093.1, read as the reverse complement.
CTGGGCAAAAGCGGACACGGGAACTGCAGCTAAAACGCACCAAGCCAAAGCCAAACCTACCAGTCGCACAACCATTTCCGTTTTGCTCCAGATTTACAAGAACACGATTCGTCTCAATATGGCTGTCGATTATAAACGAAATTCGCCGCCGATTGTGGAATGCTATGAGAAAACCGTTATCGACAACCGCCTAGCCCACGCGGCTTGATCGGTTTAAGATCCACTTCGTTGAAATATTCAAAAAAACAGGACGCCAGCACCTTGCGTTTGCAAACATCCGAGGCGGCAACCGCGACATCGTATGAGATTTTGGATGAACGTTTTAGTGATTGGTAATGGTGGTCGCGAACACGCCTTGGCTTGGAAGATCCGCCAGAGCCCGCGAGTGGAACGGGTTTTTGTTGCGCCTGGAAATGCGGGCACTGCGATCGACGCCGAAAACGTCGCCATCGATCCGCTTGATTTTGCAGCGCTCGTCGCTTTTGCGAAAAAGGAAAACATCGGTTTGACGGTGGTCGGCCCTGAGGCGCCGTTGTGTGCCGGTATCGTTGATCATTTTCAAAAGGAAGGCCTCAAGATATTTGGTCCGTCGAAGGCTGCGGCCCAACTTGAGGGAAGCAAGGTTTTTTGCAAACGAATGTTGCGAACCGCCGATGTACCGACCGCTGATTTCTGGACGTTTCGCAATGCCGCGTCGGCTTTTGAATTTGTCGAAGAACGTTTCGGCAAAACTCCCGGTGACGTGCCGCTGGTCGTGAAGACGGACGGGCTCGCAGCAGGGAAGGGTGCTATCGTTTGCTTCAACATGACTGATGTGAAACAAGCGATTTCCCGGATCGCAATCGAGCGAGAGTTTGGCGACGCCGGCAACCAGTTCATTCTGGAAATGCGTTTGTCGGGTCCCGAGGTCAGCGTGCTGGCGATCACGGACGGCAAAACGATTTTGACTCTGCCGCCTGCGCAAGACCACAAGCGTGCTTTCGACGGTGATCGCGGCCCCAACACGGGTGGCATGGGTGCCTATTGCCCAGCGCCAGTGATCGATGAGGAAACTTTGGCTTGGGTAGAAGAAAATGTTTTCGTGCAGACGATTCACGCAATGAAGCGGGCGCGGATGCCGTTCAAGGGAATCCTCTACGCCGGCATCATGTTAACTCCCGTGGGCCCTAAGGTACTTGAGTACAACGTTCGTTTCGGCGATCCCGAATGTCAACCGCTGCTCATGCGACTGCAAACTGATTTGGTTGATATTCTCGAACTGGTTGTCGCGGGCCGTCTCGAAGAACTCGATTCTGTCGTTTGGGACCCGCGACCTGCTGTTTGCGTGGTGATGGCTGCTGAGGGATACCCGAACAATTATCGGAAGGGACACACGATACGCGGCCTGGAGTCGGCCGCGACGATTCCGAACGCAAAAGTGTTTCACGCCGGTACGCAACTCGAGCATGGCAATGTTGTAACGACCGGCGGCCGCGTCTTGGGCGTAACCGCGCTAGGAGACTCGGTCGCGAACGCCAAGTTCAATGCCTACACCGCCGTCAAAGAGATCCGTTGGGAAGGCGCCTGGTGCCGCAAAGACATCTCCGACGGCGCGATGCAACCTCTGAACAAGTAGTATCAATCGTCGCTCGACTCTCCGAGTCGAGTTTCTTGCTGCCACGCCTCGGAGATGCGTGCGACGAAATGAGGATGCTGGAGAAATCAGCCGCGGATTTCACGGAATTGCACGGAAGAAAACGTGGAAAGGGACTTAGTCGCTCGACTCTCCGAGTCGAGACGCATATTTCTTTCAGTTCTTCAAATCCGTGAAAATCCGTGTTGATCCGTGGCTCAAAAAACCGGAATCACGCCTCGGAGATGCGTGCGACGTTGGCCGAGTCGAGTCTTCGACCTACACGCCTCGGAGATGCGTGCGACAGTGATCTCTCCGAATCAAGTCTGCCCGCCTACCTGCATAATGCCGTGGAAACGTCTCAAACCGTTACATCACTGTTACAATCCTTCATGAATCTTTGGCTGATGTGCAGGCTATAATTGGCACATGGGCACGGCACCGACCATCTTGACCATTGAAGACGACAACGCGATTCGACGCGGGATTGTGGATGCGCTTAAATTCAAGGGCTTTAAAGTCCTCGAGGCGGCGAGCGGAACCGACGGTCTGCATCTGGCCCAGACAGCCAACTACGATCTGCTGTTGCTCGATCTTGCTTTGCCAGGTACACCGGGCCTTGGCATCTTGAAGGAAGTTCGTCGCGTGCTCCCGACGCAACCGGTGATCATCTTGACTGCCAAAGGCGACGAACGCGACCGCGTGGAGGGACTGAAAGCGGGGGCTGATGATTATGTCGTGAAGCCGTTCAGTGTGCTCGAACTCCTGGCCCGTGTTGATGCTGTGCTTCGCCGTTCGCCCGGGCGTCCGACTCAAACGGCGGCGGTGGATTTTGGGCATGGCACGATCGACTTCGAACGGCGAGAACTGCGAATCGGGAGTGATCGCGTAGAGCTGTCGGAGCGTGAAGCGGAACTCCTGCAATATCTGGCAACCAACCGTGGGCGGGCGATTTCCCGAGAGGAGCTGTTGTCCAGCGTTTGGCGGCTCGATCCTCAAGGAGTTTCGACTCGGACCATCGACATGCATATTGTTCGATTGCGAGAAAAACTAAAAGACGATCGCGACTCGCCGCGGATTCTCTTGACGGTGCGTGGCAAGGGCTACATGTTTCAAAATCTTTCCTCGGCTTAAGTTGCAGGCATGGCCAAACCTTGGCAAATCTGGACAGTCTATTTCGCGATCTTGTTGCTGACAGGAACGGCTTTGGCTTGGCTGTCGGTGCAAATCAACGAAGCGGATCGGTTGCGCGAAGAAGACCGCTTGGAAACCGAGTTGGCACGACGTGAGGCCGAGTTGCAAGATCGCGTCAACAGCGCGCTGTATCGAATGGATTGGTGGGCGACTCCGCTGATCGCGCAGGAATCGTCGCGGCCGTATTACTGGTATCTGCCGTTTTACTCGGCGGATTTGGAACCGGGACGTGGCGAAGTCATTAAAGGAGCCGAAGGTGAAGCAAATCGAAAGATCCCATCGCCATTGCTCACAACAAAATCTGAGTTTGTAACGATGCATTTTCAGATTTCATCCGATAATCAAGCGACCTCGCCACAGGTTCCGGCCGGCGAGAGCTTTGAAATGGCGATCCAATGCGGCTTGTCCGCCGCCGCTATTGACGAAAAGCGACTTCTATTTGCGAAGGCCCTCGATTTCTGCAATTACCCGACAGTTGTCGGTTGTTGTCCGGGACCTGGAAGTAATTGGAATTCCGGCGGCGACGATATTTCGTTTCAAACACTCTACCGTGACCCGGAGTTCAACGAGACGCTGCTTGAGTCGACGACCAGCAACAAACAAATCTTGCAGCAGGAAAGCGATCCGCAATATGCCAACAACCCGAAACTTTGGCAACAAATGAATCGGAGCGTCGGACGAGGCAATGCCGAGTTTGCCCAGCGGGCCGCCAACGCCGAAAATTTCGGTCAGAGTCAACAGCAGACTAAGATGACGGATACAGATTTAAAGGCAGCCAACGACGATCTGGTTAATGTCAGCGTTATGCGACCAGTCTGGATCAAGGACCAGTTAATTTTGGCGCGTCGAGTCGAAGGAGCAAATTTCAAGACGGTTCAATGTTGCTGGCTCGACTGGCCGAAGATTCGCGAAAAGTTAAGCCGTGAAATCATGGATGTCGTTCCGGTCGCGAAGTTTGAGCCGGTAAAGGAAGCGAAAGACCTGGAGTTCGGTCGCGTGATGGCCACCCTGCCAGTAAAACTTGAAGTGGATTTACAAGAGATGTTGCCGCAATTAACTTTGCCATCGCCACCCGAGTTGCAACGGCCTTCGGGACTTCGATCAAGTTTGTTTCTCGCCTGGATCGGGTTCGGGATTGCGGCGATCGCATCGGGACTATTATTGCGCGGAATTTTGCAACTGAGTGAGCGACGTGCCGCTTTTGTTTCCGCAGTCACGCACGAACTGCGAACGCCGCTAACGACGTTTCGTATGTACGCCGAAATGTTGGCGGAACGAATGGTGCCCGTGGATAAGCAAACTGAATATGCCGAAACCATGAAGTCGGAGGCGGATCGGCTAGCGAGTTTGGTTGAAAATGTTCTGCAGTTCGCGCGGCTTGAACAAGGCAATGGGGCCTGTCAACGCGAGGCAACAACCCCTGCGGCTTTAATCGATCGATTTCAGCAGAGGTTTCGTGGTCGCTGTGAAGAAGTCGGCATGCAAATGATCGTCGACGTAGGCAAAGCGGCGAACGTGCGCCTGGCGGTCGAAACGACCAAAGTCGAACAGATTCTGTTCAATCTAGTAGACAACGCCTGCAAATACGCGAGAGAAAGCTCAGACAAACGGATTGAATTGAGCGTGACTCAGGTCGGTCGTTACCTTCACTTTACGGTCCAGGACTTCGGGCCGGGAGTTTCCCAAAAATTCCGTCGTCGTCTGTTCCAGCCGTTTTGCAAATCGGATCAGGATTCGGCCGATTCAGCGGCGGGAGTTGGGTTGGGATTAGCACTCTGTCAACGAATGGCCAAATCACTTGGCGGTCGTGTGTTCCTGGCCGACTCGCCAGCCGGTTCGAGGTTCGTGTTGGAGCTGCGCGTGTAACGCCATCAAACTCGAAACGAGTGTCGCAACCACAGTTCTATATCGGACCACAACTGGTCAAAGCAAGCCACATAAAAGTGATCAGCGTTGACAATTTTCTTCATGCTGACATTCGGTTGCCGTTCGGCTATTTCCGCAGCAATGTCTTCGACACCTTCGAATGCAGGATGCTCCTCGAGTTCGCGTTGTCCAAATGTCAACAGAATCGGCTCCGGAATCATGTCGATAAAATTTGTCCAATCAAAACGGTTTTCCATCCCGTATTTGTCAACAAACGATCGGGCACCCATCCATGTCGGAAAGGGGAATTCGAATCGAAACAGTTCGTCACTGCGATTGGCGCGAATCATTTCTTCGGCCAGAGCGAAAGAACTGAGAAATTTTTCTCTGGCTGAACACGTGGCGAATTGGTGATAGTTCAATCGGGTTGAGCTTAAGCCGAGGATGCCGGCGACATTTTCATGGCGAGCGTGAGCTTGGCTGTAAAGAGACTTGATGGCACCGAGGCTGTGACCAGCAAGCATTACCCGCTGGTGACCAGACGCCGCCAAGAACTGGACCCAACCCGTGACATCAAAACGACAATCGTCGACATTCTCGACGGCGGCCCCTGCCAAGACGCTTCGTCCCGATTGCGTGGAGTGATTCAGGAAGTCATGTCCACGCGTATTCGCCAAAACCACATTAACGCCCAGAGTCGTCAGTTGTCGGGCGACGAAGGTGAGCAGGCTGGAGGAATAAAAATTCCCGGCAAGCCCATGCAGAATCACCGCCGCATCAATTCCGATTGCTTTCGGAGCGGCAGCCTCCACAAGAAAGCCATTCAGTCGCGTTCGATCGCCCGTCGTTGTCCAAACCAGTTCGCCTTTCACCGAATGTATTTCCTTTCCAAAAAATAAAATCAAGCAGCCCGATTCTATCCGATTGGTTTGGAGAATCTCTCACCTGGCGCACAAAAAAACGCATGTCCGACATGCGTTTGGGGAGAAATCGATTCTTATTACGCGTTTAGGTTCTTACTGAACGGTATTGCCCGGTGCGCTGAGTTGCGAAAGGACTTGGAGCACGCCGTTCAAATGGGCCAGACGTGGTCCGTAGCGATCGACAAATTCATTGAGGGCGAAGTCGCCATCGACGAGATTATCGTAATTATCTTTCACGTCGATCGTCAGGTTTTCCAGGAATTCTGTCTGCACCCGGCTTAAGGCCTCAGCGGCCAACCGACAGCGCCGTGCCAAAACCGGATTCGCGTCTCGCCATTGGCCGAGTTCTGCAGCTCGTTGACGTTGAGTCGCGCCCATTTGCTCGACCATGTCTTCCAGCAGTTCGTTTTGACGTTCCTGGCTGACAATCAACTGGCGTAGCAAGTCGGCCACTTCGGAGTCCGAAGACTTTTGTCTTTTGGTCAGACTTGTTTCATTCGATGAAGTCGCGGCGACATCGATTCGAAATACTGGCGAGAGGTCATGCGGGTCGCGAGACATTTAAAACTCCAGAAGGATAATTCACTGATGCCTTCCAGTATAAACGTGGAACCGTGAAGTGTCGAGCAATTGCCAGCGACCGAAACAGCGATTTTCTTTATTGAATTTTCGATAGCATTTCCCGATCCCTACGAAAGAAAAATCTTGACAGCCACAAATGTTTCTATCCTATTGTCAGGCACAAAACAAAAAGCTTGACAAACGTCGGTCCCGAGGTTTCAAACCAAGCGAGTTAAAGTCTGTGACGGGGCCTTCCGATTGCAGTGGTGGCATGTTGAAGAGTGGATGGGAGACGAACCGAAATGGCTCGCTTTCCTACCGGATTATCGGCCCGACGAATCCCGTTGGGAAAAATCACGCGTTGACCTCGCGGATCCGATGTTCAACTAATCCGCTCAACCCGCACAACCAGTTCCAACGGAAATTGCATGGCAATCGAAGCCTTCCACGATATTTACCTGGCTTACATCTCAGCGAAAACTTTCGAAGGGCTGGGCGCGTGTGGCGGTCTGTTGCTGGTCAATCATACGGGCCGCCCAGTCGAATTTCACTGCACCAGTCCAGTGACCACGAGTCGAACTCAAGAAATTTTGTTTGGTCAATCGCTGCCAAAATTTCTGTTTTGCGAACAAATTGCGCGTGCTTTGGCAGATGAGCTCAAGCAGAAGCCAACTCTATTTTTGACCAATGTTCCGGAATTAATTGAGTTGGGAACCATGACCGAGACCCCCGTGGTTTATGTGCGTAGCCCCGCGTCCGGTGATTGGGAGTCCGATCGTCGGCCGCTGTTCGAACTCGATGGCCGAGCTGTGTATTTGTTGCACGGAGACGAATCTGTCGATGGAATTGAAACGAAACTGCGGGCGTTTCATCGCGCCATTCCAATCGACGAACCGTTCGAAAGAATTGCCCAAGCATTGGAAGAAGCTCACGCGGTTGTCAGATAAAATCTCAAACGGAATTGAAGCTTTCGCATGTCTGACGTAAAGATTTCAGAGGACTGGAACGCCGCGATCCATCAACCGATCTTCGTCCATGTCCAACAGTTGCCGGTCGAAAGCGAGGAACCTACTCGTGTGATCTCGGCGATGATCAAACCGCGGCGCGCCAAGGTGCAAAGCTTTTTCTTTGGCGCGAATGCCGTTCTCCTTCCGAAAAAAGAAAAATCGCCAACGACGCAGAGCCGAGAAATTGCTGCCAACGTAAATTCCTCCGAATTGCCTGTTACCTCCGAACCACCAACCAACCGCCCGCGCCAACACACTCGCCTGCGGCCGCCCAAAGACGTCGTGAAGTTAGGTGATCGACTGTTTTTTCTGTTGCAGCCACCACTCGAATACTTACTGCAGGATTGCACGTTGGAGTTTCCGTTCGAACCCTTCAACTACCAGTTCGCGGGTATTTCGTTCATGTTCACTCGCAATGCCGCAATTCTGGC
>JBEBGH010000386.1:0-4654 GCA_040081565.1 Pirellulaceae bacterium | reverse complement strand
AGAGACAGGGCCCTGGCCGGTGGCCGCGTCCCACAGCTTGAGCGTGTTGTCAAGGCTGCCGGAGACTATCCGATTACCGTCCGGGCTGAAGGCGACGCTGGAAACCCGTCCCCTATGCCCCCAGAGCGAGAGCAGTTCCTGACCGGTAGCCGCGTCCCACAGCTTGAGCGTATTGTCATCGCCCCCCGAGACAATCCGCGCGCCGTCCGGGCTGAAGGCCACGCTATAAACAGGTTTCGTATGCCCCTGGAGCGTGCGCAGTTCCTGGCCCGTGGCCGCGTCCCACAGCTTGAGCGTGTTGTCAAGGCTGCCGGAGACAATCCGCGCGCCGTCCGGGCTGAACGCGACGCTGGAAACATATTCTTTGTGCCCCTGAAGGGTGGGCTGTTCCTGACCGGTGGCCGCGTCCCACAGCTTGAGTGTATTGTCTTGGCTCCCCGAGACAATCCGCGCGCCGTCCGGGCTGAAGGCGACGCTGAGGACATCTTCCGTATGCCCCTGGAGCGTGCGCAGTTCCTGGCCCGTGGCCGCGTCCCACAGCTTGAGCGTGTTGTCAGAGCTCCCAGAGACAATCCGCGCGCCGTCCGGGCTGAAGGCGATGCTCATAACTGATTTTTGATGACCGTAGCAGGTCATGTAGCCGCCTTGGAACTGACGACGGGCTAAATACCATTCGAACTGCCGATACTTGGGTGGAACAAGATCGAGAAACTCGTTGGCTTCCCGCGAACGATTCGCTTCCCACCGCGCGACCGCCAAAAAGTAGTTTGAACGGGCAAGCGTGGCCTTCGTTTCTTCTAACGATTTCTGAGCGTCGTAGCTGGCCTGCCGGAACGCTTCTTGCGCCGCGTCCGCTTCGCGAGATTTCTCGTCTGCAATCTTCTTTTGAGAAATGGCCACTGCCGCCTTTTCATTTGCTCTATTTCTTTCGATAAGCAATTCGGCAGCTTTGTCGTCAGCCCGTTTCTTTTCGACGATAACCTCAGCAGTCCTGTTGTTGGCGCGCGTTTTTTGCTGGTTCGCTTGAAAGCCGAACCATGCCGAGCTGATAATTCCCAGTACCAGTAACGTGGCAATGGATACGATGGACGCGACCAGCCCTTTATGTTTGCGAACGTATTTTTGGATACGGTAACTGGTTGAAGGTGGCCTGGCCTGAACCGGGTCTCCCACGAGATACCGTTGTATTTCATCAGCCAGTCCGCTGGCCGACGCGTATCGGCGCGAACGGTCCTTGTCCAGCGCCTTCATCACAATCCAGTCCAGATCACCCCGCAATAGCGCCGTCAATTTTTGTGGCTCAAGATGCCGATTGACGGCGACCGCCGGAAGTGAATTCGAAGAACTGAGCTTGACGCTCGGTCGAGGCGGATCCTGCTCTTGAATCAGCCGCCGCATTTCTAGTTCGCCGGCTTTCAACAATTCCTCCCGACTAAACGGAGGCTCCCCGGCCAGCAACTCATACAACAGGGCACCCAGCGAATAGATGTCGGTGCGGGTATCGACATCCGATGCGACGCCCGCCGCCTGTTCTGGCGACGAATACTCCAGCGTCCCGACGCGCGTTTCCAGCGCCGTATGCAAGGTCATGTCCGTCAAACGCCTGCCCAAGGCTTTGGCCAGACCAAAGTCGATTATTTTCGGTATGGGCTCACCCTGGAGTTCCTCCACCAGCACGTTATTCGGCTTGATGTCGCGGTGAATGATCCCCTTCTGGTGTGCATGTTGTACCGACTCGCAAACCTGTCGAAACAGGATCAACCGCTTCTCCGGCGAGAGTTTCCTGGCGTCACAGTAGTCCGTGATCGGAACGCCACGGACGTATTCCATCACAAAAAACGGACGGCCGCTGATCGCTTTCCCCGCATCGAATACTTTGGCGATGTGCGGATCATCCATCACCGCCAATGCCTGTCGCTCTGCATCAAAACGAGCCAGAATTTCGCGGGAGTCCATCCCCGGCTTGATCATCTTGACGGCCACCTCCCGGCGAGGCTGCAATTGTTCGGCCAGCCAGACGATCCCCATTCCACCCTCGCCCAGTATGCGAATCAACTTGTACTTGCCGTCGAGGACTGAACCCACGCCCTCTCCCGGTCCGATTTGTTCCAGGAACTTTACCAAACCGTTGATGTCATTGTCGAAATCCGGCTCCGGACGAATGCGTTTCGAGTTCAACGAAGCCAACGCTTGCAAGTCCTGAAAATCTGCCAAGGCCGTACGCGAGAGATTTTTGGAGTTTGCAACAAGTAAGGGGATTACAGTATGGCCGGACTCAATTGCCTGCCTCACTTCCTCGCGCACGTGATCAACACCTGGTAGAGCGCTGCGTTCCTGCAAAGTCTGCAGCCAACTGGGGCCGATGACCACCAGCACAACATCAGCGGTGGTGACTTCCCTTCGCAGCCGTTCAGGGAACGCCTCACCTGGCGGGATACTCTTGTGGTCATAAAAAACTTCCCAACGAGGAAGTTCTCTTTTCAAACGCTCATAGATCAGCTTGATCGTGTCCGGACTATCCGAGCGACGGTAAGAAATAAAGATCGTCGGTTTGGACGTATCCGCCAAGAGATGCCCCTTCACGTAGGATAGGCATCCCTGCCTGTCAATAAAACAACTCGTTCACCGAGTGACCATATCGCCATCACAGCTCAACGATCGGCTAGCCGAAACAATGCTCTTGTTGAGCGCATCGCAACCATTTATTCTAGGACATTTTACAAAACCTGAATCACGCCTGCCAATCAGCCGAAACAAGGCTTTTCCAACAAGTTTCGTGCAATAGCCTGCCTCGTCATCAATCTGTCTTCAAAACCGGAAGAAGATTCGCAAGCAAAGCTGACTCCGGAGATACGAAGTTGAATGAACAATAGGCGATCCTCGACACAGATCGATTGCCATGGTTTGGCCGTGTTGCGAATGACCACGCGAGGTGGGAAGTCACGGCGAATTCCAAACCGCGATTTTCTCTAGTGTTTGGGCCATTTGTAACAACTTTACCGTTTGCCATTTGTTGGAATGATCTGCTGAAAAAGTTACAATCGATGGATCGAACGACGTCAAAGTTTTCCAGTCCGGCTTTTGGGGGCAGTTCGCTTGGCAAATTCTCCACACCAAATTCGCCGGGATACGCGTGTTTTTATCAGTTGTGTTTCGCGCGAACTGGGAACCGTTCGGCAGCTCATTAAGAAGGGGCTGGAAGACAACGACTACCACGCCGTAGTCCAAGAGTCGTTTCCCCCCGACTACCGACAGCTTGTCGAGAAATTGGAAGAACGGATTCGGTCGTGCGACGCGATGATCCATATTGCGGGCCATTGTTACGGCGCGGAGCCAAAACAACGGCCCGACAACCAGCCTCGACGCAGCTACACGCAGCTCGAATACGACATCGCCGTGAAACTTGGGAAGCCGGTTTATGTATTCGTGACAGCCGACGGCTTTCCATCCGACCAATGCCCGAGTGAGGACGACGAGCGTCGACAACTTCAAGCCGGTCACAGGCAACGGCTTACCAGCAGCGGCATTGACTACAACCCAACCCGATCCCGAGAGGAACTCGCCCAGAAAATCCGCAGCCTCCAATTCAAGGTCGAGTCGCTTCAGAGCGAACTTGTATCCGTCGACCAGAAACTGACGACCGGTAGTCGCAAGCTCGCGTATTGGTTGGCGGGACTTGCGGTGTTGGCTTTGGTGAGCTTGGGGATTGGGTGGTACGTGATCCGTCAACTGGATACCCATGGAGAAAAGTTAGCCACGTTGCCCGGCGAGGCCGCATCAGCAACCCTAGCACATGTCCAAGAACTGTTCAGCGACCCCGACGTATTGAGTGGGAAAATCAAATCGTTCATCCGCCAACGCGCCGACGAAGAGTTGGCCAAAGCTCGTGACCAGAAAGCCAATTGGCAGCAGGTTGATGAAATCCACAAACGCCGCGACCAGGCCCTGGAAAACGTTGAAGACCTGATCGCGAATATTCGAGACGGATTGACCGGCGATCCGGACCCCATATTCACGGAAGCCGCCCGCATCCTGGCTGAAGAGGGGCCGGCGGAAGCAATTGAGTACCTGGAAAGCAAACGTCCGGATACGCTCAAAGAGGTCGACAAAATCATCGAATCGCAAAGCCAGGCCGAGGAAAAAAAAAGAGAACTCCTCGGGCGGATTTTGATGGAGGCTGACCTTCATAAGACGAACCTGGCTTGGAACAAAGCATTGGAACTCTACAAGATAGTCGTCGACAGGGCTCCCAAATGGTCACAAGCCCTCGGTGAATATGGAAGGCTATTGCGACAACTTGCGAGGTATTCCGAAGCCCGCCCCTTGTTGGAAGCAGCCGAAGAATTCGCCAGTGGGAACGCCGAAATATCACTCGCTGCAAATGACTTGGGATTGCTAGAGAACGATGAGGCCAATTGGGACGCTGCCGAGCCGCTCTATCGCCGCGCGCTTGCCATCGACGAGCAGTCCTACGGAGCCGAACACCCATACGTCGCCATCCGCCTCAACAACCTGGCTCTGTTGCTCTACGCCACGAACCGTCTGGCGGAGGCCGAGCTGCTGCTGCGCCGCGCGCTGGCCATCGTCGAGCAGTCCTATGGCGCCGAGCACCCCAACGTCGCCCGCGAACTCAACAACCTGGCGGGGTTGATTC
>JBEBGH010000385.1:0-4661 GCA_040081565.1 Pirellulaceae bacterium | reverse complement strand
ATGCGAGAATTCGTCATCGACGTCACCACTGTCACGAACTTTGACGCGTTCGTCGCTCAGTTCAATGCTGGATACTGTCAATATTGTGGCGGACACTGGCATGGCCGAAGCTGGGATGCGTTTCACGACTATCTCTCATGGCTCGATGACGAATCTTTCACGATTCGTTTTGTGGGATGGGACGATTGCCAAGGTCTAGATGATGGCGACCGCGAAATGATTCGTAACATCCTGCTTGATAACCCTCACGTACATGCCGTGTTCACTTGAAAGCGTTTGTGACCGGGACAAATGGGTCACGTCGTTGGTTCTAAACCATTGTTTGTCGTTCTTCGCGAACACTATGTTGCGTGTTAACCGATTGCGACATCGCTGGTGCTTCTGAAAAGATACGACATGGCATTAATGAATTCGCAAAAATGTTTAGAATGAAAAACCACATTGAAACTGAACCTGTCTCCCAAAACGGTGGAGGGGATGCACACGGAGCGCTCATTCGGGCCGGTGCCAAGTGGTTAGATTTTTGTTCGTGCCCCGTAATACCAACCGTTATATGAGAACTTCAGTGAGCCAAACTGAATTCCGATTCTTAGCGGGACAATGTCGCGTTGAGCAAGCCGTGTTCCTGTCTGATGACGCCGTGGTGCTGTTGGAAGGAAGTCCGTCGACCGGCTACACCGAATGTGGACGGACCACGATTCAATCTTTAGATCTCGCTGCGGTTGATGGTTGGATCGGATGCGAAGAGACAGAGCAAATTGAAAAGAACGATTGGGTTGTTTGCCGTTGCCTGGGCGACTGGGAGGCTGAGGGTTTGCTTGCACTTCTTTCGAAATCAACCAAAGAACTCAAATGGTTGCTTCATCTCGATTCATCCGAAGAATTCGTAACTGCCGAAATCTTGGACGACTGCATTGTCGCTCAATCTGGAGGGTATCCATTGGGGTGGCGGTGGTGGATTCCTATACAAGCTCCGTGGCTACTCACGGTAGAACCGATTAAAATCACATAACCATGGCGGGCACACAAAGCACTCGGTCGGCTGTTTCGGCTTGCGTTGAATCAACTGATCTTGCTCGGTGATACCAAACGCTATGTTTACAATGCCGAGTTTGGAGTAGGCCCAGTGAAACTTCCCCACGAAGAGCTGCCGGAACTATCGGAGGCGGAGGCAATCGAGATGCTCAAGATCCACGCCGCAAGTTGCGAGGACGACGCAGACGAGAGAATGCATACTGGTTTTATGTTCTCGCTTTACGCTTGGAACGGCAAGTTGAATCCTGAGAACTTTAAACAGGTGATGGCCTGCATCAAGTCACTTGGTCCGTCCTGGTCATCGGGATCGATAACAACTGGCGCCATGGCAGATCTGTGGGACATCATTTACCATGGCAATTTTTATTTGCATGACCCGAGTCGCATCCAACGACGCAAAGAGGAGCTCGCACCTGACGAATGGGACGTGGAAGAGGAGTGGCTGGACTGTATCGGCTGGGCCGTCATGGCCTTCCTGCACTCTAAAAATGCAGAGGAGGCTTTTAGGCCTTATGATGCACACATTGCCAAACAAAAGGCACTCAAGCACTAGGGAAGTCAACTGTAAGAGCCTTCAGAACGTCGACGCCGTCACGAAGATCCCCAAGCTGCTGTCGTTCTCCATTGTTTGTACCCCTCAGGAGCCGAAAGACCTTGAGGCAGTGATGGCGATGCCGACCCTGCAAAAAATCTCCGGCGCATTTGGGACACGGGCCAAAGACAAACTGTTTCACGACATGATTTCGCGTCACGGGTTGCAGTATGGCTGGCATCCACCGGATGGGTTGCCGAACAAGTGCGTGAACCGGAACGGCAGAAGACGCGGGATTGGAAATCAACAGTAGGGGAACAACATGGCTCGCATTTCAATAAAATCCATGTTTCTGATTGTTGCTTACGCCGCGATTTGTTGCTTGGTGTATCTACACTCAAGTCTTTGGATCGGCTGGCTGGTCGTCATAGCGACTGCTATTTGGATGGCAATTGCCATTGTTCGCGCGACGCAAACCCACAATTCGTTTACGCTTGGCTTTGCCGTGGCTGGATGCGTATGGCTTATCTTATGGCTTGGGTTTGCAATAGAGACCCCTACCACATTCGATAGCAAGGAACTAAGGATGGCGATTTATCGATTCGTTTCACTCGGAAGGAAACCGCCTGAATACGATCCTTCGATCCGAATTACAACTTACGCTCAGTTGCACGATCTTTATACCTCAGCACCGATGGGAAATCAGTCAAAAGCTATCTTTGTTCCCCATTATTACAATGCGATTCGACTCGTCGTTTGCCTATCAGCACTAACAATCGCAACGGCTTGTGGCGCACTCGTTCACTTCGCTTGTCGGAATCGACCAAGGAAATGCCTACTTGTTGCGAATACCGGTGGCGCGACGACGGACCAACAAGGCGGATGAAACAAGTGAATCTTCCTGAAACCGAACGAACGATTGTCGATAAAATCACGCTGGATGACGCGTCATTCATATTGAAATTGGTCAACTCGCCAGGCTGGGTCCGATTTATCGGGGACCGAAATGTTGCCAACGTCGACGACGCTTGCAGCTACTTGCGGAATGGCTTCCTTCGGTCCTACGACGAGTGTGGATTTAGTTACTATGTCGCGAGGCTGAAGCCTGACCTTCTGCCCATCGGCATTGGTGGATTTCTAAAGAAGCCCAGCCTGGAGAACCCCGACTTCGGCTTTGCACTACTACCTAATTACTTCGGCCAGGGACTTGCGCTCGAATTCAGCCGTGCTATCCTCGACTATGGCATCCAGAATTACAGTTTTCGCGTTCTTGACGCCGTCACGACGCCAGATAACATCCGTTCGATTCCGCTGCTGGAAAAACTTGGGTTCATAGACCACGGAATCGTCAAGAGTGAGACTGGCGATCAAGACCTTAGACTTTTTCGATGGCGAGTCGCGGCCTAACAAAACGATGAACACTTAACCGCGGAACCGGGCGACTTTGGAATCGAAATCACTCACCGCGACTCGGTAAACGTAGGAGCTCTTTAGATAATCAATGCCCGTCAATTTTCGACCGCACCTTCAAGGTGCATCCCACATCATTGCCTAAAACTCAGGTCTTGTTCTTGGAGACTGGCTCCGACTTGTTTTGGTATCAGTACAGCGGGATAATATCACTCAGAAGAACAAAGTGCACGCTGACGGTACCTCTTGCTGGCCCACGAAAAATGGAAACGGAAATCCTATGTCATGGAAAATCTTGCTTGGCAGCGTCTTCCTGGTTGCGATTGCGGTTTTCGCGGTCTTTGGCCTGTACGAGATCAGGTTTGCGCTATATGGCACGACCGTTGAAGGGCAGGTTCAAAGCGTTCGACCATTCGAATCGGGATTCAACCACTCGAAAAGTGACGGGACTACTCCGCGTATCGGATATGACGTGGCATTTGGATTCAACTACGATGGCAATTTCTTTGTCGGTCAGCAACGCATTTTTGATGAGACGGTTCGAAAAGGTGATAAAGTGCTCGTACAGTTTATCAGGCAGACCCCAGCGATTCATCGCTTGTTAACACCACAATTTCGCATTCGTTGGTTTTGGGGCGCGTTTGTTTTGGGCGTGGGCGTGATTGTCCTCTCTGTATTCTGCATTGTGAGATATAAGCGGATCAGTGGTTGGAACATTCGATCACCCATGGACGAAGTGGACAAACCGATGGACCGAAGCGAACGACCGGAGCGGGACCAGCGAGCCGGCGAGTGACTTGCCATCCTGTTTTGTATAGAGACTTCGTGCCGTTAATAGCGAAACATCACAAGCATGCCTCTGACCAGCAAAATTAGGTTCTACGATCCGGAATGGCCATGCCGATTTGATGAAGAGGCTGCGCGTCTTCGGTCGATTTTTGGTGGAAATCTCATTGCGCTCCATCACGTAGGGAGCACTGCGGTTCCGGGACTGGCAGCCAAGCCCGAGATCGATATTCTCGTGGTCGTCAATTCTCTGGAATCTTGCGATCATTGGACGGCCCAATTGCACGATTTGGGATACATGCGAGGGAAAGATCTATCGCTCGGGCATTTGTTCTATCGGCGCAACGTTCATGGGCTGCGCACGCACAAGATTCATGTTTGTGTCGAGGGGCATGCTCAAGTTCAAGCAATGCTGAGGTTTCGTGATCTGTTAATCGCGGACCAACACCTGCGTGAGCAATATCAAACGCTAAAGTTCAAGCTTGAGCGCGAAAACACTAACGGAATAGGCGAATATCTGGAACGAAAAGAGCCGTTTATCCTTGCCGCGCTAAAGCAGGGTTAGAGATTTCAATCTTCAGTTCATTCGTAAGGATTTAGCCGGGCCGGCCTAGTTGCTTGCGACTTAATACAAAAACGCGGGAAGAGGAAAGAATATGACCACGAAGGGCACGAAGAGCACGAAGCTGGAATTCGACGGTCTTTCCAATTGAGCAGTATGATTTACTGTCGGGCCAAAAATTCAAAAGTCGGCCTACGAGCAATGCCGCGTGCATGAACCTTTCCTTCGTGATCTTCGTGCCCTTCGTGGTAACAAATCGCTTCTCAGCGGAAAAAAAATGGAATTATTGGAGATTCCTAAATGTTCAATTGCCATGTGCTTCGATGTGATTGGCTA
>JBEBGH010000384.1:0-4695 GCA_040081565.1 Pirellulaceae bacterium | reverse complement strand
CCCATTCCTCATGTTGCAGGCGTTCTTTTGGACGGCACTTGCAGTTTTGGCCGTGATTGGGATTGGGATGGCGATCAAGTTTTCGGAGCTTAGCCGCGGCGGCGAGGCGATTGCCAATATGGTCGGCGGCCGTCGCTTATTGCCCAATTCAGGAAACCTCGCTGAACGTCGCTTGTTGACTGTGGTCGAGGAAATGGCACTCGCTGCTGGAATGCCGGTCCCGCCAGTTTATGTACTGGAGGGAGAACAGGGGATCAACGCGTTTGCCGCGGGACAAACGGTCGACGACGCAATTATCGGTATCAACAAAGGCACGCTGGAAACACTCAATCGCGACGAGCTGCAAGGCGTTATCGGCCATGAGTTCAGTCATATCCTGAATGGCGATATGCGGATGAGCCTGCATTTGATTGGGATTCTGCATGGAATTCAGGCGATCGCATTGATTGGTTATATGCTGATTCGACTCGTCGGGAATTCAGGAAGTCGAAGTTCCAGCAAAGACAACAAAGGCGACCCGCGGCTGTTTTTGTTAGCTGCTGGGGCGGCGTTGTTGGCCATCGGTTCGGTGGGTTTGTTGTGCGCGAGATTAATCAAGGCTTCGATCTCACGGCAACGCGAATTCTTGGCGGATGCCTCAAGCGTCCAGTTCACAAGAAACCCCGAAGGAATCGGCGGCGCATTAAAGATGATCGCAGTAACCTCCGAGCACTCCCGGGTTAAGTCTGCAAATGCGGAATCGATCAGCCATATGTTTTTTGCCGATATGTTGGGACGCATGGCCTCGGGGCTCATGGGAACTCACCCTCCCCTCGACAAACGTATTCTGAAGGTCGAACCGCGATTCGATGGCGACTTGGAGGCGTATTTGAAATCGCGAGCCAAGGCCACGATCGCAGACTCTCAAGACGAATCGCGTTCCGGCAAAAAAACAACGGTTCCATCGTTTCCTGGGATGCCGGGGATTCCCGGTCTGCCTGGTGTTCCAGGTTTTCCAGCGGCGGCCGGTGCGTTGCTCGACCCGCTCTTAGCGATCGATTCGATCGGTTCGCCTACTGAAGATGATGTCGTGTATTCTCAGATTTTAATCGGTCAGATCCCGATGGCTTTGCTCGAAGCGGCGCGTGATGTCTTTTCCGCACGGTGTCTAGTGTTCGCCTTCTTGTTAGATTCAGCAGACGAGATTCGCAGCCAACAATTGACCTTGTTAGAGAAATTGGAGGGAACGGAATCGGTCCGACAGTCCTTGGCCCTGTTGCCCATGCTCAACAACATTGATGTGCGTTATCGCATGCCGATCTTTGAAATCATTCAAGGAACACTTGTCGGACTGTCGAACAACCAATTCTTGCATTTCCGTCGCACGATTTCTGAATTGATTGCTGCCGATCAGAAAATCAACTTATTCGAGTTCTTTCTGCGGCATCATTTGGTTGTCCATTTGGACCGCCATTTTGGACATGGGCTGCCTCATCCAATCAAACATGAGCGGGTCACGGAGGTGGGCACGGAAATCGGATTTTTACTTTCAGTTCTTTCGCGGGTTGGTCACAATTCCGAACAAGAGGCTGCGGCAGCCTATTCAGCGGGTATAGGGACCATCCGCGAGTTGCATGGAGTTGAATTCTCGGGAACCAGCTTCGAATTCTCGGAACTGGCACGTTCTATTACGGTGCTGTCACATGGTAGCCCGACGCTCAAGAAGCAAGTGTTGGCCGCGGCCATGACCACCATTGCGTTTGATCATGTGGTGACCGTCGAAGAGGCCGAGTTGTTCCGTGCGATGTCGGAATCGCTCGATTGCCCAGTGCCGCCGCTGCTTGCCAGTCAGCGCGGCGCAAAGCCCCATGGTTAAGTTAAATCGTCCGTGCAGGGGGGAGATTGATGAAAGATCGGCAATCCCTAGAGAGCTGCCCCTAAAGAGCTGCCCCTAAAGAGCTGCACTGCGCCAGATTTGCCACCATGGCTTTTTGCCGGTGGCTTTGATCGATGCACCCCAAGGTCTTCCATTGGTGCCAATGCTGCCCATCATCTTGGCAAAATTGAAATCGGCTTTGAAGATCTTGGCGTCGGTCATATTGCAATCGCGCAAATCCGATTGAGTGAAGTCGCTGTCGGAAACATCAGCGCCATACAAATTCGCTTTGACCAGGATTGAGCCATGAAAGTTTGCCCCGCGCATTTCGGCAAACGAAAAATCCGCTTTCGGTAACTGACAGCGTTGAAAGTTTGCACTGTTCAGTTTGGAATGCCGGAACTGTGCCAAGACTCCGCGGACTTCCTGGAAGTTCGCCATGTCCATGACATTGTCTGAAAAATTTGCTTTATTGATTAAAGCACCACTAAAATCCACGCGACGAATGACGCAGTTGTTGATATGAATGTTGTCCAGCGTCGCGTTTCGAAAGGTGGCCTCGGCTAAATTGCAACTATGGAGTTTGCAATTAGACAGATCTTGTTCGGAGAAATCGGCTGAAGAAAAATCAACACCGGTAATGACGGCATCACCAAAAGTTTGATGCTCGTGTTTGTAAAGAACTCGACCGGTTGCCTTGTGCTTAATCTCAATCATGACTGTCTCCCTGGACATTGCTTCATTCGGCTATGTGCCGACTTTCGCCTGCCACCCGTCAACTGGTAGAAAAAAGTTCCACCATCTAACGTGATTCGTCGCTTCGAAAATCAAATTGAAGAATAACTCGTACTCGATTACGGTCCTTCGCGACGAGCAGTCTCTCTTTCTGCCCCTAGGATTGACACCCAAACTCATGTTTAAGTTTCGGTGCAATCACCAAAAACCTGAAAATAATTGGTCAGGTGTTTGAATGATCCCTCAATTTTAGCCGCAGGCCTAGACGGTTTGCAATGCAAAAATATTTTTGAATTTCCAAAAAAATCGGCTATTTGCTCAAATTTTCACGCTACAACGAGTGATCTAAGGCGCCGAAATTCTTGTTTTCCCACCCCCCGCCCAGATTTCTTCGGCCAAGAACGGCTTTCGGGCCGGATGAATTTGGCTGACTTTAACGTTTGACTTTGCTTTCGCCTTCCGCAGTTTCGGAGACTTGGGGGATCTCTCGGTATTCGGCGAGGCTAACGGGTTTGAACAGCGTCCATTGTCGACGAGCCAATTCAATTCGTTTTTTGTCTTGGTCTGAAAGCTGGCTAATTAGTTGATGTTTCGAATGAAGGCGAACTGAGCGCTCGGAAATTTGCCCACCATCAAGATGCAACTTGATTTCGCGAGGTATCCACCCGTGCTTCTTGATTGCTTGATTTAGTTCCAGTCGAGCAAACGGTGGCAACCGTCGCGGATCTGTCGCGGTCAAGCGAGTATATTGATCGAGAAACTGGTAATAGGCCGGCAGAATCGTTGCGTTTTCAGGACTATCGCAAGACGCTTCATAAGTCAGTTGTGCGTTGGAAAGCCGCAGAAAACGAGTCGAAGTCTCCACATGCTCTGCTAGTCTTGGCTCTACCAAGTTGAGCAATCTTTCGTCTTGCGACCCTTGTTGCCGCATGGACTCTACGGTTCGGACGATTTCAAACTGCTCGATATGCAATCGGCGCTCTTTTGCAATGTCCAGCAGCTCAAAGCTCTCTGTGGTCGAGTCAAAGATAACGACTTCCGATGCAGAGCTTCCGTCCGAGCCGATTGTGATATCGAAGACCAGTTTGTCTTGAAAAAGTGTCAGGGACGAGGCGATAGGGGTGGCCTGCGAATCCATGTATACCTGAGATTCGATCTTGAATTCCTGGCCAAATGCAACTGGCCCAGCGAGCAAACAGAGCGTGGCGGCAAGCAACGCGAAATTTGTTAGGCGGCAGTAGATTGTCGAGTTTGACATCGTTGTTCCCCTTCCCTGGGCTGGTTGACGATCAGTCCCAGTTTGTAGCAAAAGGGCTTTCTCGGCGTCCAGAGCGTTTGGCCGACCGGTCCCTAAAGCCGGTTTTGGCAAAAAAGCCAGCAATTTAAGGCTTTTAAAAACGCTGGCATTTTTTTCCAGAAATTTTTCGAAAAACGCAAAGATTGATTTGATCCCCGCGAATTCTCCCCCATGCAGCGCGGACAAGACCACAGTCCCCTGATGTTACAAATCTTTTTAGGAGTTGAGTTATGTTCAAAAAAGCAGCCTTGATTGGTGTCGGTGCGTTGCTGGTCGGAGGCCTGCTGTTCGGCAGCCGTCTCGTCCCGTACGCAACAACGGCGTTTCAAAAAGTCCGTAATAGTGCCCAGCAGAGCGTTCCCATCAGTTTCCAAATTGATGCCGCTCGCGAGCAACTAAAGAAAATCAAACCCGAGGTAAACAACATGGTTTACCAGATTGCCAAGGAACGGGCCCAAATCAAGCGTTTGGAACGCGAAGTTGCCAACCAATCAGAAATGCTGACCAAGCAACAGTCGGAACTGTTGACCCTGCGTTCGCATCTGAAATCGGGTGAAGAAGTCTACGTTGCGACAAACGGCAAGACCTACTCCAACGCTCGCGTTGAAGAAGACTTGCGTCATCGCTTCTCGATCTTTCAAACTGCAAAGCAAACTGCAGAAAAATCGACTCAAATCCTGGAACTTCGCCGCAAAGCTCTGGAAACCGCGATGACGAAACTTGAACAAGCCCAAGTTTCCGAGCGTGAACTAGAAGTTCAAATCGAAAACTTGACAGCTCGTGAGCGAATGGTCGACGTGGCCAAAAC
>JBEBGH010000383.1:0-4698 GCA_040081565.1 Pirellulaceae bacterium | reverse complement strand
ATGTGCTGGTCCAGCGAATAGTTGTAATGCTGCGGTTTGTCGCTGCGACCACAGCCAACATGATCGACCGCCACGCATCGATTTGTCTGCTGCATCCCGCGAATCAAATGGTGAAAGTAGAAGGACCAAGTTGGATTCCCATGAACCATCAGGATTGGATCGCCACGGCCTTCGTCTACAAACGCCAGTGATATTCCCTCGCCCAATTGAAATCGCTTTGATTCAAACGGAAAAAGTTCGTGCCAATCGGCAGAAGTGCTCGTTGTCGATTCGGCAGTATTAGGCATGTTTTTCGAAACTCGGACCAAGAAACCAACGGGTAATTTTACCCGAAAGGCCCGCTGCCGTTCAGGTAGACGCTTTTGTCGCCGCGATTAGCGAGTTGCCAACTCGACGCGTCTCCCCGTTCGAGCTGAGTCGTAAATCGCGCGAATGATTTCGACGCTCTTTCGCCCCTCACTCCCGTCGATCATCGAAGGCGACCCATCGCGCAGCGAGTTGATAAACGCAAGAAACAGTTTTCGATGGGCTGCATGCCCAATCGCCGCCGGATTACTGGCACCGCCCCCAGACGAGGTCACGCCGGAGAATCTCTGCCTCAAAACATCATCCTCGGGCAGCGGATTCGCAAAATGCCAATGCCTGATATCTTCTTCTTCTATTGCAGCTGATCCTGCGTCGCCGTGAATCTCAATTTTCTTAAGCATTCCAGGATAGGACGCTGTCGTTGCCTCAATCGAACCCAGGGCACCACTGCGAAACTTCAAACTGGCAACCGCCACATCTTCGACCTCGATTCTTTCGTGAGCCACGGTCGCGGTTAACGCAGACACCGATTCAACCGGTCCCATCAACCACTGCAAAAGGTCGATCGTGTGGATGGCCTGGTTCATCAAGGCACCACCGCCATCGAGATCCCAAGTGCCCCGCCAATTTCCCTGGTCATAATATTGCTGAGTGCGAAACCACTTAACATAGGCACTGCCCAGCGCAATTCGGCCGAATCGACGGCCATCAATCGCTCGCTTTAATTCTTGCCAACACTCGTGAAAGCGGGAGGGAAAGATCGTGGCCAACTTGACCCCCGCGGCGTTGCAGGCTTCGATAATCTGATCGCAGCGTTCCAACGTAATCTCCAGCGGCTTTTCAATGACGAGGTGCTTACCTGATTTCGCGGCAAGCAAGGCCGGTTCCAAATGGGCTCCACTGGGTGTGCAGATTGAGACAATCTGAACGTCGCCTCGTGCGACAAGCTCCTCGATCGACTGAAACGCCGTGCACTGGAATTCACTGCCAAATTTTTCCGCTGACTCCCGACGGCTGCTGGCGCAGCCTATGAGTCGCGCTTCAGGAATTTCCTGAATTGCTCGCGCATGAAAGCGAGAAATCATTCCGCAACCGACGATGCCGAAGCCAATGGTCATGTGGATCTTCCGTAGGTGGCGCGGCTTGTTGCTGGAGATTGTTCAAACACTTTAAGCAAAAATACTTCTGCCAATCGATTGATTCCGGGAACGCTACTTTCTCGCGGGCCCGCGACATTGAGATCGCGAATCCCATGCAACTCAATCCAGTCTTGAACCGTTTTTGCTGCAGGATTGTCGTTCAAATCGAGAACCAAGCACGGTTTTTTCCAACGCCGAGCCAAATTTGACGTCAAACGACTTCCCCCGGTCAACGAGCTGAAATAAAGAACGAGCGTACCGTCTGACTCAACGACATTCCGTTCGGTTCTAACCGCGTACTCGTCGGTTTCGGTTTCTCGCAATTGATATTGTTGGGGAACCTGGCCATCCTCTGCCAACCGATTTTTGGGGCACCAACCGCCGTGTTCGATATCAAGGAAGATCGCGACGTCGAGAGCCGCGCGATCAACGCCGGTTTGACCTCCAGAAATGATTTTGGCAACGCGTATCACAATCTTTTCCTCCCTACAGGTCCTCGGGAGGGTGATAGTCGACGGGAGAAACCTTGTCCAAGTCGAACTCTCGGCGACTGAGGGACATATAGTTGTGGCCAATGACGACTTGTTCGCCCTCCACTACCCGGTTGCCGGCGGCATCGACGCGTGCATTCATTGTGGCCTTCTTTCCTGACCGGCAAATGGTTTTGATTTCAATCATTTCATCGGCCCAGGCGAGGAGGTATTTACTTCCTTCAAATGGCTCGCCGCGAAAATCCGTTCGTAACCCATAACACAACACAGGGATGTTGAGTCGATCGCAAACCAACGAAAGCTGCAGAACTTGGCGCGGCGTCAAGAATTGTGCCTCATCAACCAGAACACAGTCAACCTTTTGCTTTCGATTTTCATCGCGCACATGCAGCAATAAGTCATCGCCGGACTTGAACGGAAACGCCGAGCGTTCCAATCCAATTCGCGATCCTATGATTCCCCTACCCGAACGCTCATCGATCGCTGGAGTCAACAAAACAACCCGTTTACCGAGTTCCTCGTAGTTGTAAGCGGATTGCAACAGCGTTGTGCTCTTGCCGGCATTCATCGCGGAATAATAAAAATAGAGCTTAGCCATGTAGATTCAACAAAGTCGATTGCAGAAACAAAACAGCCTCTTCGTTCATCAATTCTTCGATTGCGGCGGCCACCGGAATCCGCAAAATACTCATGAAGAACCCGATGACTGCCAGAATAATTCCCAAAAGTGATAGTTGATACCGAGGCGAACGAAGCCCCCACAAACCCAACAGAATTCCGATTAATCCGTTGATCGCACTGAAAGGCGTGAAGAGCGAACCCAGAATTGACCAGACTCCCAAAACACAACTGCCGACAGCGCCTCCGACGGCTGCGAAGTTGGAGCGATAGGGCAATGAACGGAGGCCTCGCGAAACAAGCTCAACTCTGGCAGCGGAAATGATCTCCGGTTCGTTGAACGAGTTCAAGCCAGGCGGTGAAAAAGCAACTGGCTCAGCCGTCGACGGAGCCGTCATCAGCTCAGCATTGACGAACTCTTCCTTCGCGTCCTCGGGTTTATTTGGCAGTGTCATCGCGGCGTTTCCATTGTTGTGGTTGCGTGCCAATTGTAACGATTTGACGCAATTGGTTGTAGGCGCGACGTCCAAGCTTGAGTTTTCTGGTTCGAAAGACAAATCAGGGGTACTGCTTACGGATTTAAGTTCGTACAATTTTTGACTTGCGGGTTAGGCCTGCGATACACGAATTTCTTCAGCTGGAAAGCAGTTCACGATAAATGGCTCGGTTTATCACCCACTTCGAAAGTGCGATCGATGGCACGATTCTATCGGCCGATACCTTGCAGACGTGGCACGAGAACCGTCCGCTGTGGTCGCGATATGACCTCGACAAAATACGAGCAACCGTGAGCCCCGCCACGATTGCGACGCGTCCGGAAAACATGTGGCGTTATCGTGAACTCTTACCGGTCGGTGACGAAATAAAACCGATCAGCTTGGACGAGCAGATGACGCCTCTGGTGAATTGCCCGCGTTTCGCTCAATCGCTAAATCTACAACATGTGGCCGTGAAAGATGAATCACGATTGGCCAGTTGCAGTTTCAAAGCTCGTGGTCTGTCCTTGGCGATTACGATGGCGAAACATTTTGGCGTGCGCCGAATTGCGATGGCTTCCAATGGAAACGCTGGTGGCGCGATGTCGATTTATGCGGCGCGCGGCGGTTTGGAGGCGTTTGTGATCGTGCCTCGCAACACTCCGCTGGCGAACATTGCCGAATGTTATCAATCCGGGGCACATCTCTTTTATGGAAACGGGTTAATCGATCAATGCGGAAAGTTAATTCGTGAGGGGCATAACCGCAAGCTCTGGTTTGATATTTCCACCATGAAAGAACCCTATCGGCTGGAAGGCAAAAAAACGATGGGATTGGAACTTGCCGAGCAGGGCGGTTGGGAATTGCCTGACGTGATTCTCTACCCGACGGGTGGAGGAACAGCGTTGATCGCCATGTGGAAGGCCTTTCAGGAACTGCGGGAATTGGGATGGCTGAAGTCGTCGCGTATGCCGCGCATGATTTCCGTTCAATCAACTGGTTGCCCGCCGTTGGTGCTGGCCTTTGAAAAGGGCGATAGATTTGGCACTCGTTATGAGAATACCAATACGATCGCCTCAGGCTTGCGTGTACCACAAGGGATCGGCGATTTCATGGTCCTGGACGCGGTCCGAGCCAGTGGAGGCAAGGTCGTCGCGGCAGATGAATCGCAACTTTTCGCCTGGCAAAAACTGTTAGCGTCGTACGAGGGCCTGATGGTCTGTCCGGAAACGAGCACCTGTATTGGGGCCCTGACTGATTTAGTGAGCCAAGGCGAAATCTCAAGGCAGGAAAAAGTCGTAATCTTTAATACGGCAGCGGGCCAGAAGTACATGGACTACTTCAAACCAGATCTCCAAGAATTGGACCTCCAGAATTTCAATTGGCCTTTGGTAGAATCGCGGCTGAACGGTCCAGCTTTTACCAAGTGATGAACAAACAAGTAAACGACGCAGATTAAAGGTGGATTGCCGTCGGCCAGTCATCCATTTTGCTGTCGGCGGCAGCCTTTAGTCCTTTGCTGGCGGCTTCTTTTTTGAGGGCTTTTCCGTTGTCGGTGCGGGTGTTGCCGACTTCGCATCAGGAGCGGATTTTGATTCAGGTGGAGCCGTCGAGTCCTTGGATTTGGCCTCCGACTCTGCACCTTTCTTATAGGAATCCGTGCGATAG
>JBEBGH010000382.1:0-4724 GCA_040081565.1 Pirellulaceae bacterium | reverse complement strand
CAAGTATGTCCAGGGAGACAGCCCACGTCGATCAGGTCCGCACCGTCGTCTCTCAATTGTTTGGCTTCTGCCAGAATTGCCTCGAACGATTGATTTGGCGCGTGATTGATCTCCGCGATGATTTCAATGTCGTATTGATCGAGGTTGGGAGGTTGAGTTTGGCCACCCAGAAATTCTTCGAGATCGCGGAGGTCCTTGGGGCCCGGCCGAATTGGAGCAAATGAGGCGGCCTGCAGCGTGTCCAAGTCACCGCGAACGTAACCGGGGATGAGCACTTGGTTAGTTCCGGGGGGAACCTCAATTCTTGCGGCAATCCACTCCGGTGTCAGCAGTGCAGCGACGGAAATCGGCAATACTTGAACGGTAAACTGAAAACCGAATTGAGCTGCCAAACGGCTGACTTCGGCCCGCAAAGCCCCTTCGGCCAAACGGCCTGTGATGAAATGAATTCTTTGGTCGGCCAGCTTCATGTTTTTTACGAAAGCCATTTTATTTGGCTTCGGGAGAATTTCGAACGGTTGTGATTACAATGATAGGCGAATCTTGAGCCGTTCGACAGAAAGACAATTCATTTATTGAAGTGTCGTTTTCCTTTTTCTCCTCTAGACTCGGGTCGGTATGAAAAAAACGTTGCGTTATGCGAGCCGCTTGATCGAATTCGATACGGTCAGCCATAAATCAAATGGGCTCATTAGCCGCTACCTCGAGATGAAACTCGCGAAACATGGTTTCGTGGTCGAGAAGGTCAATTACACCGATGCCCGGAATGTGAAAAAAGTCTGCTTGGTCGCCAAAAAGGGCACAGGGCAGGGTGGCTTGGCCTATGCATGCCATGTCGATACGGTACCAGCCGACAATTGGAACTTCCCGAAATCCGGTCCTTTCGCCCCAATGGTTCACAACGATCGTCTGTATGGCCGCGGTTCCTGCGACATGAAGGGATCGATCGCATGCATGCTGAGCGCGGCTCAAGTCTTTGACTGGGAACAACTAAAACGCCCCCTTTACTTCATCTGTACCGCGGACGAAGAGGTCGGATTTCATGGTGCACGGGCCGTTGTCGCCGAAAGCGAATTTTACAAAGAAATGGTCGAGCATCAGACGAAGTGCATCATTGGCGAACCAACTGGCCTGGAAGTGGTGCATGGACACAAGGGTTCTTACGTCATCACCGCCGTGAGTATCGGGAAGGAAGCTCATTCCAGCAGCCGCGAAGGAAAGAATGCCAACTTGGCAATGATCCCGTTCTTGAATCAGATGCTGGCCCTTTACGACCTCACTGAACGTGATGCCAAATGGCATGACACGAATTTTGACCCTCCCACGCTGTCGATGAATATTGGCATCCGCGACAATGCGACGGCACTCAACGTAAAAGTGGGCCGCAGCACCGCAACCATTTATTTGCGGCCGATGCCGAATATCGATGTCGAACCAATTTTGAAGCGCGTACAACAAATTGCCGAACACCAGAGTCTTGAGCTCACTATCCGTCGAGCGTGCGAGCCGTTTTGGAAAAACCCCAGTTCCGAATTTGTCCAACAAACGCTAAAACTTTTACACCGATCGCAGTCGAAAACGGTTAGTTATGCAACCGATGCGGGGGTCTTCGTTGGACTGACGAATAAAATCATTTTGGGCCCCGGAAACATCGCCCAAGCACACACTTCCGACGAGTGGATTTCCCTGGATCAACTGAATCGTGGTGCCGAAACGTACGCAAAGATGATTCAACTCTGGTGTTGTGAATGAGTGAAGACCCTCTGGTTGCCCGGAAGATTGTCATCGAGGAAGCGGAAGTCAAGGATGCTGGCGCCGTCACCCGCTTTCTGCGGCCGTACGTCAAGGCGAAACAACTTTTGCCGAGAACCAGGGAAGAGATGGAGCATTTGATGAAACATGCCTTCATCGCGCGCTCGAAACGAAAAATCGTGGGCTTTGCCGCAGTTGAAATCTACTCGCGAAAGCTGGCGGAAATTCAGTGCCTCGCGGTTCATCCTGATTTTCAAGACATCGGTATTGGCCGTCGGTTGGTAAGACTCTGTGTCGGGCGGGCAAAAGATCGGGGCATCCTGGAGGTTATGGCGATTTCGGCTTCCGAAAATCTCTTTCGCAGTTGCGGTTTCGATTATTCGCTGCCCTACCAGAAACGGGCCTTGTTCGTGCAGCCGCAAGAACACGACGAAGCTGATTAGTTATCGGCCCACAAATCAACGTCTTCGTCCCACGATTGCCAACATAATGAAGCCCGACAAAATGCCGACGCCGCAGATAATAGCGAACGGCAAAGGATGAGGCAGGAAATCAAGTCCTGATGAAAGTTGCATCCCGAACACCGACGTCAAAGTCGCCAACGGAAAAAAGAAGGCCACGAACTGGTTGAGTCGGTGAGCCGCCTTGGCCATGGCCATGCTGGATGCGGCCTGTTCCTCGGCGCGCCGCGTTTGTGCCATTTCCATCCCGTTCTTGGCAGCCGAGTACAACAACTCCGCGGTTCGCGCAAGATCGTAAGCCTGGTCTCGAAAGTTGATAATGTCGCGGTCAGCCGGCAGCAACTTGCGGGCTTCTTCCAGCGTGTGTAATAAATTTTCCGCCGAACGCTTGAGTGGACTTACTGCATCCAGGATCGAAAAATATTCGGCCGCAGTTTGAGCCGCATCCTCCCGTTGATCGCATTCATCGATGACGTTCATCAGCTGATCCAGGTGACTCCGAAACGCCACCAAACCATTGCCCTGTTCTGTCGACTGCCAATCGCCATCTGGCTTTCGCCAAAATAGTCTCGCCGCACGGGTCATCTGATCGGGTTTCGGCGGCGCATGAAGCACAAACAGTAAATGGCCGTTGGCGAACATGACCCTTTGTCGCCCCGCGCGGTCGCCCAATCGGTCAATAAACTCCTGAGGCAATTCCCAATTGCTTGGAATCAGTTTTGATTTGCTCATCCAGTCCTCGCTAAACCGACCACGTTCGCGTCAATCGTAGTTGTTTGCAAGTTTCCACACAAGCAACTCGGCCCGATACACCTTCTGAAATCGATGCTTCGTCGTGTAAACTGAAAGGCGCATTAGAAGATCAGCTTCGAATCACCAACGGGGTCGCGCTCAACCGCACTGGCAAATGTCTTTTTGGAAAAATAAAGTCGTGGTTGTGACCGGCGGGTCGAAGGGATTGGGTCTGGAAATCGCCAGACAATTGGTTGCCGCCGAGTCCCGCGTTTTCCTGATTGCCCGCGACGCTGAGTTGTTGAACGAAGTTGCGAACGAATTGTCAGACGGTGCCGCTATTCGTCCACAGGTGGTCGTCGCCGACTTGGTGAATAGCGAACAAGCCTCCGCAGCTGTCCAGTCGATCGTTCGAGAGGCTCAGCAAATTGATGTTTTGTTCAATGTCGTGGGCGCATCCATTCGTTGTCGATTGTCGGAAGCGACTCCAGAAATCTTCCGTCAGCAAATGGATATCAATTTCTTCAGTGCGGTGAACTGCACGCAAGCGGCATTGAATTCCCTGCGGCAGAGTCAGGGCCGCATCGTGAACATCGCGAGTCTCGCCGCAAAAACTCCTTGGCCACTCGTCGGTCCCTACGTCACCAGCAAGGCCGCGTTGGCAGCCTACACCGATCAATTACGGTTGGAGATCAAAGGACTCTCCACGGTCCTACTGGTTTGCCCCGGTCCGATCTTGCGCAACGATGCAGGAACTCGATACAAAACACAAACGACAGGATTGAATTCCGCGGCGGATCAGCCGGGAGCCGGCGCGAAGTTAAAAGGACTCGATCCACAATTGCTCGCCAAAATGATTATCAACGCAGCCGCGCAAGGAAAACGCGAACTGATCGTGCCGTGGAAGGCCAGCGTGCTCTTCAAGATCGCCGCAATTTTTCCCCGCTTGGGCGATTGGCTGCGGAAGAAATTTAATTCCAACTCACAAGACAACTAATCCAGTCGCACAATGACTCGACCGAAGATCTTGCCTTGTAAGATTTCGGTAATCGATTGCTCCAGTCCCTCCAGCGGAACAATGGTTGCCAACTCAGTCAGGTTGTGCAGCCTCCATTCATTGGCCAACCGACGCCAGATTTCAATCCGATCCGACGAAGAGACCAACGCTGAGTCAATTCCAACCAGCGAAACGCCTCGCAAGATGAATGGGTAAACCGTCAGCTTCAGTTCATGGCCGCCGACGAGGCCGCAGGCCGTAACGATGCGATGCGGTTTCGTACTGCGAATGATCGTGGCGAGTGTCGAGCCACCAACGGTGTCCACTGCGCCGGCCCATTTTGCGGAAAGCAACGGTCGTGGGCTGTCATCGACCAACTCTTCGCGGGAAACGAATCGACTGGCACCTAATCGTTTCAGATCGTCATGTCGCTCAGGCTTGCCGGTCGCGGCAACGACTTGATACCCCAAGAGTTTGAGCAGCATCACGGCGAAGATCCCCACGCCCCCGGTCGAACCCGTGACGATGACCTCGCCGTCGTCAGGTTGCAGCCCCGAATCGACCAGCGCTTTGACACACTGAGCTGCCGTGAAACCCGCAGTTCCCAGCGTGATACATTCCAGCGGAGTGAGCCCCTCCGGCAACTTCATGAGCCACGATTCTGGAACGTCGACAAATTGCGAGTAGCCGCCGTCTGTGCGGGTTCCAAAGTCTGGATGCGCGACCATCACAAAATCACCCTCCGCAAATCGGGAGGAGATCGCATCAACCACTTCCACAAC
>JBEBGH010000092.1:0-17025 GCA_040081565.1 Pirellulaceae bacterium | reverse complement strand
ACTCGGGCCTTGGTGCCCGCCTGTTTCTGAGTTAGGCCCGCGGCAGAGGCTTGCAGTTCTGGGTCTTGAGGCGAGATTGCGGCAACGGCCACAGCCTTTTCCGCGAGTTCGGTCAGGCTGGGCAACAGTTTTGCTTTTTCATCCATTTCAACCTGCATTTGGGCCTTTTGTGCCAGCTTTGTGTCTAGCACTGTTTTAGTGTCGACCACGACTTTTTCGGTAGTCGTCATTTCAGTCGCCAGGTTTTGTTTGGCGGTATTGGCTTCATTAAGTTGAGTCTGCAAGGCGGTCATCTGTTGCGTTACGGCAACAAGCTCCGCAGCAACCGGTTGGTGCTCTGCGGCCGCGGCTTGCAGTGTTGTTTGCGCGGAGGCGAGTCGATTTGCCAAAGGGAGCGGATTCATCGCCAACTCGCCCACTGCGGCACCGTCGGCGACGTTCGCGATCATGACCTTTCCGGTCCAATCTCCGGCGATCACACGTTGTGTTTCGTGACAATAAGCCACCGTCGTGCCGATATCGGGGAGCGCGGGGAATTGCTTTTGTGCCTCGCCGTTCTGGTTCCAAATTTTTGCCACGCGATCACGCCCATTCGTGACCAAATTTCCCTCGCGCGTGAAAGAGACAGCGGTCACTCCACCGCCATGGGCCCCCCAAGATTTTACTTGGCTGCCGTTATTCATTTCCCACAAGCGAACGGTTGTGTCCTGGCTGGCCGTGGCGACGATGTTGCTGTCGATCCGCCATGAAATGCTGTTGATGCGATCGGTGTGTCCACGGAGCGCAAGGTATTCATTGCCGGTGGGAGCCTCCCACACAAACGCGTTGCCGCCGCGATCCCCCGAAGCCAATAGAACGCCGTCGGGGCTAAACGCGAGCGAGGTAATCCAGTCCGTATGTTTTTTGCATTCGTAAGCCAAACTGCCATCGCGTGTCGAGAAAACCCGCACCACCTTGGACGGTCCGCCGAGTGCAATCCATTTGAAGTCGCTGCTGATATCGGCTCCCAGCACCGTATCCAGTTCGTCGCCAACTTCCAATTGCCGTTTTCCAGAGGCGACGTCCCACACGACGACCTTTCCGCTTACCGCGTCGCGTCCGCCGCCGGCCAGCAACAACCGCCCATCGCTGGAAAATTTCAGAACGTTGGCGATGCCTTCTGGAAAAGCCAAAACGCCAATCAACTCAAGTGATTGAGTATGGTAAAGCAAAATTTGTTTTGGTGATGCGACCGCAGCGACGGGAGCCCAAGGGCTAACGGCCACGGCTGTCGAGCAAGATGTTTTCGGCGTGTGGACAATTGGCTCCAATGGCAAATGCGGCGGCAGAGCGACTTGAGCGGGTCGTTCGGCGGCGTTTCCGGCAATCGCCATGTCGAATTTTTTCTTTTTGATCTTGGCCTTACTGGCCATATTTTCCAAGGCACCGGCGTCGATCCATTTTTTCAAAACGTTGAGTTCTTCTTCAGGGATCTTGGTTCCATCGGGCGGCATCTTTGGTTCTTCTTCATGCGTGACCAGCATGAACAAATAACTGCCGTCCGAGTCGCCGGGCTCAATCGACGCGCCAGAGCTGCCGCCTTGCATCAAGGCCGTGAAGTTGGTGAGGTCAAGGCCGCCGCTCTTTTTGTCAGGGCTATGACACGCCGCGCAACGTTGGCGAAAAATCGATTTGACGTGGTCGTCAAAGGTCACCTTATCCGCAGCGGCCGGTTCTTGTGCCGGCACAAAACTGCACAGCACAAGCCAAACCAACAGACCCACGACAGCTCCAGCCATGAATTGAATTTTGGATCGAGTGGACTTTTTCATTAGACTTCAGTTAACAATTTAAAATTTATGGTACAGGTCAGACCGTCAAGAAAGTCAGGGACCAAGCCCCGAATTCCTCGCGGCCAATTAATGGTTGAAAACAAATTCTCGACTATTCAGCACGGCCCAAAAGACATCTTCCAACGCTGCCTTGGGTTCCCCCGCAGTCGCCAGCTCCTGTGCCAGCAACTGCCGTTCCTGTTCGTTCGGTTGGCGAGCCAAACACCGCAAATAGATTTCGTTCAGCACCTCGTCCGGCGTCTTGCCTGCCGCCAGCATCTTGCCAACCAGGTTGCCCTGTTGAATCTTCGCGTTCACCGTGTCGCCGTTGATTAGGTGCAGTGCCTGTGAGAGATTGGGCTCCATCTTAACTTCACAGGAACAAACGGTTTCCCGTTGGGCGCGTCCGAAAGTCGTCAAGAAATAATTTGACGTATTGCCGTCCGCAATCTGAACCGCTCGAGCACCGACGGGTAGACCGCGAAATTTATTTTCTGTTTCGGTAATTTTGCTGATCACGTCCAGCATCACTTCGGCACGAATTCGTCGCAGTGTGGAATGCGAAAAATTGGTGGTGTCGGATTCATTTGAAGGGTTCGTCTGCGTCTTGAGCTGGTAAGTCCGCGAATTGCAAATATCGCGAACCAATCGCTTAAAGTCGAAGCCGTATTCGCCGAATTTCTTGCCGAGTTCCGCCAAGAGTTCTGGATTTGAGGGCGGGTTGCTAACACGCACGTCGTCGACCTCATGGACGATTCCGCGACCGAAGAAGTGCGACCAAACGATGTTGGCAAGGTTTTCGCCAAACATCTTGTTGTCTTTGGCAGTCAGCCATTCGGCCAGAAGAACGCGACGATCCTTGCCCGCAACGTCTGGTTGCGCCCCACCGAGAAATTTTGGCGGCATTGCTTGTTTCGTAACTGGATGAGCAACTTCGCCGCCGCCGCTGTTGAAGACGATTTGTTCCCGCGGGTCTGTGCTTGCTTTGCGACCAATTTGCGAGAAGAACGCCGCGAACTGGTAGTAATCACTCATCGTCCAACGGTCGAAAGGATGGTTGTGGCATTGAGCACATTGAATCCGCGTGCCCAAGAATACCTGGGCAACGTTCTCAGCGACCTTGAGCGTGTCCTGTTCATTCTGGTAGTAGTTCGTTGCGGCATTCGAGAAAGTGCCGCCTTGTGAGCCCAACAACTTACGAATCATTTCGTCGACCGGTACGTTTTCCGAAATCTGTTGTTGCAACCAGTTGTAATAGAGCAAGGTTGCCTTGTAGCTGACTTGATTGGACGAACGAATCTGCAGGAGTTCCGACCATTTCATTACCCACATCTCGACGAATTCTTTTCGTTCGAGCAACTGGTCGATGACTTTTGCCCGTTTGTCGGCAGCGGTATCGGCCATGAAAGCGTTGACTTCATCCGTCGACGGCGTTAGCCCACAGATATCCAGAAAGACGCGCCGGAGAAACACCTCATCCGTACAAGTTTCCGACGGGTTGATTCGAAGATTCTTGAGCTTGGTGTTCACCAACGTATCGACGTAATTGTTTTCCGGAGCGTTGGCCCAGGTGAACTCCAAGCCTTTAGGCAGCACGATAAAGGGGACGCCTTCGGTGAAAGTGCCAAAGCGTGCCATGATGAAGGCTTCGCCGCGGTTCTTGGCCGAAATTTTCCCCAATTGGTCGATCACCGCCGAGTTGTCATTGCTGGACATAAAGTAAGACAGCGACGTCACATCGCGATCGGTTCCATCGGCATATTTCGCCCGCACACTGATTTGTTGTGTGGCACCTTCGCCGTCAAGTACGCCGTTCTTCGGAAAGATTTCCACGGCCGTGACTTCGGGAACCGGGCCGGAGTCGTTCGGCGCACCAGCTTGCAGCCAGCGCATCAGGGTTTGGTACCGTTCACTATCGCGTGTCATCAAAGTGCCACCGGT
The DNA here is from genome assembly GCA_040081565.1 of Pirellulaceae bacterium. Lineage (GTDB taxonomy): Bacteria > Planctomycetota > Planctomycetia > Pirellulales > Pirellulaceae > BJ22. The sequence continues at coordinate 13,273 of JBEBGH010000092.1, read as the reverse complement.
ATGCGAAACTTCGCCCGTTGACTTGTTGATCAACAAGCATTCTTCGGGAATTGCCAGATTGACACGACGGCCCAGCATTTCGCGGGTCAGGCGGAAGTAATCGCCCTCCACGTCAAAACCGTATAACGACAACCGAAAACCATCTTTTCCGCGTGCCGCTCCATGACAACTGCCGGTGTTGCATCCGCTCTTGGAAAACACTGGCATGACATCGTTCTTGAAGCTGATTGGCAAATCCGTTTGAGCGTTTTGCACCGTGATTGGAATTTCGACAACGAAAGTTCCATGTGTGACTCGCACCGCAGTTTGACCGTCTGCGAGCGGGAAAAGGGTGAAGCCATCGCAGCGGGCAATCTTTGGGTCAACAACTTCAATTTTGGCTTCATGCGAAACATCGCTGGTGATTCCATGCGACCAAACCAACTGCGCCACAATCGACTGTCGATCTCGCAGGTTGGTCAGTGCGATTTGCGCGGGCAAAACGGTCAAAGCAGACGGCGTCGGTGCGTCGGCAACAGCAGGGGCAGCGGAGCCAGCAGCCGGCGGGTTTGTTTCGTCAGCGATCAACGCTGTACAACCAAGCAGCATGCAGCAAACTGCAAACGATTGGAATCGCCGCAACGCGATGCAAAAGTCAGGGTTCAAGTTATTCATATTCAATATTCTCATTTGAGTAATTTCTTGGTCTTAATTGTTGTTCGGCGGTGAGCCACCGGTTCCTTTGGCCTTCAATCGAAGCTGTTCCAATCGGGACAGTGGCGGGGGCGGAGGAGGCGGTGTGGCTGGCGCAGCAGCCGCAGGCATCGGCGCGGCAGGCGCAGGTGCCGCAGCGACCGGAGCAGGAGCCGGCTTGTTAACTTGCAGTTCGGTACGGCCCGTAGCGGCAACAATCTTCTCACCGGCCACCAAAATCTCGAGTTGGCAGAACAGTGATTTGTGTTGGCCGATTGGGCTGGCCTCCGTTGTTGGCAAGGGAATCACGAGTTCGGTCGTGTCTTTCGTGAACTTCACCGGCTGCGCAACGATATTCGGCGGCAATCCGACCACGGTCAGCGTCGCTTCACCTTCGAACGGAGCGACCTGTTCGAACTTGGCAACCAGTTGTGCCGTTTGGCCTTGGTCACATCCCGCACGAGGAATTTCCACTCGCACATACGGTTCGGCGATTGTTAACTCGGCCATTTGGGTCGAGGTCACCAAGGGGCCGCCATCGACATCGGCATAACCTAAAACAAAGATCGGCCATATCCCTAGTTGTGCATTTCCATTGGCATTCAAGGGATAAACGATTTCACTTTGCTCTGGTGGTATGGTCACTTGATTCGTGGTGCCGACGCCGGGAGGAACAAACGGGAACTGCAGGTTCACTGGACCCTTGAAGGCCTCATCTCTTTTGACAACGACTCGCAAATTGTAGGAGCCATCGCGAACGAGAGGCGCCTGAGGTTGAACAATTTCGATCTTGAAAGGAGCAGGTTTGGTAACCGCCATTGCCAGTCGATTAACCGTGCAGCCGTAATACAACGCAGCGTTCGGTTCGCCGTTGGCGAAGTCTGCCAAGTTCGTAAAGCCGCCCACGAGCGGGTTGTTCGGATCGTTAAGTTGAGCCTGAAAATCAACGAGATGGCCAGCAAGTTCGGCCGCCGGGTCAGCTTCGAATACCACTGGCATCAGGTTTAGACCAGCGGACATCGGGGGAGCTGTCATCTTGATGCCTGGCGGTAAGCTCGCCTCCAACAACTTCAACTCGCCACCCAAGTTTTCGCGGGTGCCCAAGATTAAAGTCCCAAAGCGGTTGCCCTGCGGGACCGAAATCGTTTGTCGCAATTGACTGTAACGGTCGACGCGAGGGATGGAGATCGATAACGCAGGTTTGACTGGCGATGCCTCGAGCCGATACACAAAATCGGATTGGCCGCGCTGTAAGTGGTCGTAAATTCGGACGTAGTATTGACCGTCGTCAGGTGCCTGAAACCGCAGGTAGCTGTCGGGGCCTCGCGAATCATCGTTGCCGGCAATCACGCTCTTGTCAGTCGCCTTGAAAATATGCATGACGGGGTCCAAGCGCGAACCAATCCGTTTCGCGTAGCATTCGAACTCCCAAACTTGACCCTTTTTGGCTTCGAACAAAAAGTAGTCCATATCGCCGGGCTTGTTAATGATCCCATTGAATGCCTGGGGCAACTGCAAGACCGGCTCGGTGACCCAAGTGTCGTTGGGCTCGATCTCCAAATGGTTGGGCAGATCGTTGAATCGGAATGGCATCGGCGAAGGCGTCGAGCCGTTTTCGGTTTCCAAAGCGAGGCCCGTACGAAATCCGGCTGCTGCGGGCAACGTGAGATTGCGTTTGAATTCACCCGATGGGTCGCCCAAAAAATTCAACTCCATCGCTGCCCCGAAATTTCCACCAGCGGGATAAACCGCCGTGGGGCGCGGGAAGTTGCCGATGTGCAACCGATAACGACACTGATCATTGCCGCCGTAAGAAGCCTCGCGAATCATCACCGTGTAATTGCCATCTTCTGGAGCAATCACGGAAACAAAAGGATCTTGATTGAACAAAGACGTATCGTCATTGACCGCCAGTTCAAAACGTTTGTCATCGAGGATTGCGACAAACGGATCGAAGTACGTTCCGACCTGGTAGGAACCCAAACGGATTGCTTCGACTTCCGCTGAGATCCGTTCACCTTTTTTGGCTGTGACCACAAAGTAATCGACGTCCTCGTTGGTTACCGTTCCGACCAATGTTTTGTTGATCTCAATTTTTTGTCGAGTATCAAAGGACGTGTTGGGTTCGACCTCATCCATACTGGAAAGATAACCGACGAAAACCGAGCGATAATCCGAGATGCCCCGAGGCGTGCGGACTTGGGCCACATGTTCACCCACCCGACAGTCGGCGGCAACGTTCACGATAACATCGATTTGGTTGCCGTCGACCGGCTTAATCTCCGCCACGGTAATGCCCGCGTCGTAAAAGAAAACTTGCTGCGTGTCACCAATCCGTTCGCCCATAAAGCGCAACGTCTGCTGCGTGCCACGCTGCATTCCGCGCGGCATGATGAGATTGAGCCGAGGCGTGTTCGCCAACACGAATGACTCAGTGCCCGCGGCGAACCAAACGCAAAAGACCAAGCCGGCGAGACGAAGTGACCAAGGCATCAAACTTAGTTGAACTCGTTTCATTTCTAACCCATTAATTGCGGTGTACAGGAGACAGCGAAGCCGACTCACAAGGCAAATTGGACGGGGAGAAATTGTTTTCGACTTGCGAGTGGGCCGGAATTCCACCGCGAACTCGGGCAAAGCCGTGGCGTTGCCAGTTATCTCGCGGTGTTTGGGAATCAAGCGATCAGGTCTTTCAAAACCTTGCCGCCGTCAACGATTTCAATCGGGCGATTGCCAGGAGCCATCAACTCCTTGTCCGCGACAATTCCCAACTGGTGGTAAATCGTGGTTGCCCAGTTTTCAACCGTCAACGGATTCTCGTCTGGTTCAGACGCTGTGGCATCGGAAGTTCCATACGCGAGACCGCGCTTCAAACCACCGCCAGCCATCGCAATGCTGAAGACCTTCGGCCAGTGATCGCGACCGGCAGTGCCGTTGATCTTTGGTGTGCGGCCAAACTCTGTCCCGACGCAGACGAGCGTCGAGTCGAGAAGCCCACGTGAGTCGAGATCGTTGATCAATGTTGCGAGCCCTTGATCGAGCGCCGGCATTTGACTGTTCGTGTTGCCCTGGATGTTGTCATGGAAATCCCAGCCACCATAGGTCAAGGTCACAAACCGTACACCAGCTTCAACCAGACGTCGCGCCAGCAACATACGAGCACCGGCGGTGTTTCTGCCGTAGGCGTCGCGGAGCGCGTCGGGTTCTTTTGAAATATCAAAAGCCTCGCGTGCTTTTTCTGAGCTGATCAAGTTGTAAGCCCGCTCGTAGAACGTATCGACGGCATTCATCGCATCCGATTTTTCCTTTTGGCGGAAATGATCGTTGACGACCTCGAGCAAGCGTTGACGGCGTGTGAAACGGTTGGTGTCGACGCCGTTAGGAATGCTCAAGTCCTGAACGCGGAAGTCACCGCTGGCAGGATCCGCACCCAAACTGAAACCGGCGTAAGAACTCGACAGATAGCCCGTGCCCGCGTAGGGGTTGGGCAAACTTGGCACCATCACGTAGGGCGGCAAGTTGTTCCGCGGTCCAAACTCATGCGAGACGACGCTGCCCATCGAAGGGTATTGCAGTGCGGGGCTCGGTCGATAACCGGTAAACATGTTATGCGTGCCGCGTTCATGAGCGGCTTCGCCGTGAGTCATCGAACGGCAAATCACCATTTTGTCGGCGACTTGAGCAGTGTTTTTCAGCATTTCATTGAAGCGGACACCAGGAATTTTGGTGTCAATGCTGCCGGAGGCCCCGCGATATTCGAGCGGAGCATATGGCTTCGGATCAAATGACTCCTGATGGGCCATTCCACCAGGCAAATAAATGTAAATGACGCTCTTGGCCGGTCCTTCTTTTGACTCGTAGTTTTTTTGATCGCCGCGAGCACTTTGTAGACGGAAGAAGTTGCACAGGGTAAGTCCACCGACTGCCCCAACGGTCAACAGATTACGTCGACTCAGTACATGATCAGTACAGTTCATAGAAGTCTCTCCAGAAAACGAACATCCGTTTGACAACCTTGCCAAACACCGAAATTCCCTACTGCTCTGATTCCACCCTCCAGTATAACCCGATCAATGGCAGGCGAAAACCTGCAAAATTGAGTCGTGGGTGCTGGCGTAGGCTCAAAACCTAGCACCTTTCCCACCAATTTGAACTCTTTAGGGCAGAAAAGAGGTCGGATTTGGCGATCAACGACCTTCCGAGACCTACGAGCGATCCCAATGAAAAGTTTGTTCCATATTCCCTGGACGATACAGTATTCCCAAACCGACACAGTCTACCGGATCACTTGGTTGGATTCCGATCGACGATCGCCCCAAAGACTTGATAGGCCTCGCTCAACAAATTCTGAATTTCTTCCGGTTTCCGAATCCCCGGACGGTAATAGATGAGGCGACGAGAATTACCTTCGACCAAAATAGTTGGACGTTGTGTAAAGAAATTGAGCAAGCTGTGGTCGAAGAAAGATTTGATCGCCTCTTGATTCGGTCCCTTAAGTACAAACATTCCGGAAAAAACCGGATGGTCGTCGAAGTTGATGTCTTTGAAGCCCAAGAGACTCCCGACCTTGTCAAAGAAATTTTCCGGCCGCAACGAAAATTGAGGGACATTTAGTTTGTTCGACTCCAACGCCGCAACGGTGTGCTTTTGAGTGCTCTGGTTTTTTCCCGAGCCCGTTGTAAAGCGATAATCAAAAATCGAGATTCGTACCTCGTCCGTTTCTCCAGTAATCAAATTTTTAATTTGCCGACTGCGGCCTTGATTGAACAATTCAAACAGGCTCATGCGACTCTGCAAATCGCCAGTGTCCAGTGGAAAATAACTTAGCCCCATTTCCTCGGCGAGCTTGCTCAAGCTGTCGGTTCGCTTCTTTTCCAAATATTGGCTGTAAACGAAGGCCAGGATTGCCACGAGAACGAAGATGCCGAATATCAGAAAGGGAAGGTTCGCGCCCATCGCAGGTCTACTCCAAAGAATTTCAATATCCGTCAACGATTCAAGTTTGCGATGTCGTCTCGACTGGGGTCGCTGCCACGTTTCCGAGCTGAATCAAGGCCGGCGAATACTTCGCTTGCTTTTGCGGATCGCGCCAATTCTCGGGTTTGAAGTTCTTCGTGTACACCCCGTACTCGTGAAACGCAATTCGTTTCGCAATCCGATACAACCAGCTCTTTTCCGGAATGGGTGCTTGATCGGGCATGTACTGCGAAGGGTAAACCGGCGTCGCCTGCAATTCCTGCAATGCCGTCTGCCGTGCCGTGCCGTCTTTGGCTCCATGGCGTGCGACCAGAGCTTCAATCAGATCGGGACGCTCCAAAGCAATACAACCTCGCGTGCTCGATGCAGCTGTTTTGCGGAAGTCGCGAAGGAACTCCGATTCGTTGAAGACCTGATCCAATGGCCGTTGATCGTGAATCGACTCTTTTGCAAATTGAATAATCGGACAGGGCTCAATGCCTCCCCAAGGATTAATGTGGTGCGTGAACCCAGTTGCTGCCGGACAAAGGGCTTGGCCATCGGCATCATAATAGGCATCGATAATGATGATTGATTTCTTGCAGCGCATGTCGACGACGAATTGTCGCGCCTTCCGTTGTTGCACTGGTGTCAGCGCCAATTCGACTGAGGGCTTGGGACCCACCGGACGAAAGATGTGAAACCAGGTGTACAACACACCCATCTCGATCAACCGATCAATCCATTTTTCGGTCAGCAGATCATCGAAGTTTGTTTGACAAAGGCTCGTGCAAACGCCGGTCATTACCTTGTGCTTGACGCAGTTCTGAATGCCTTGCATCGAGGCACTGAAGACATTGCCTTTGCCGCGGCGTTCGTCGCTGATGATTTCCGAGCCTTCAATGCTGATCAACGGTGTCACGTTGCCGCAACGCCGCAGTCGTTGGGCGACTTCATCCGTAATGAAATGGCCGTTGGTAAAGACCTGAAAGTAAACGTCAGGATGGGCTTCGAGCACTTCGAACAAACCCTTGTGCATAAACGGCTCACCACCGAGCAAGCCGAAGAAGGCATTGCCCTGGCCCTTGGCCGTCGTGATCATGCGATTAAGTGCCGGGACGTCGATGGTCTGTTGTTTGTGGGCCACGTCCACCCAGCAACCTTGGCATCGCAAGTTGCAACTGTTGAGGATGGAAATGTAGAGATAAGGCGGAAAAAATTTGCCTTGCCGCAATCGACGTTTGTGCTTTTGGATGGAGCGAAAGCCTTTCCAACCCATGTTCCAGCACAATTTCCACAACAGACGCTTGTCCGTCTCGCGAAGTGCACGTCCGATTAATCCCAGCAGCATGAGTCATTCTCGATTGAAGCAGCGAATATTGCCCCGTCATTTTAACCGATTTGTCGGAATCGTGCAGGACAATTCCTTAGCGGGAACGCAAGGCTCGGACGCTTGCCAACGTCGAAACGACGTAGGGAACACAATAGGTCAACACGATTTTGAAAAGGTGAATCATTTTTACGTTTCCAGACAGAATGACGTCGCCCTGGTTAATGCAGGTCAAAATCGTTCCCACGACGACTGCCAATCGTACAGACCGCCAAACAACACTGGGTCGAGTCGCTGTTGCCAGCCAGCTTTCTTGAATCTGCTCTGGTGTACTCATCCGAACCATTCCCTTAACGAGTCCACGCAAACCAGCGTTTAAATATTGAAGCGACTGTCGGCGTCAGCCTTGAACGACTGTACTGATCGCCGAGTTTGCGGAGCGCATCCGCGCGGGTTGGGTACGGATGAATCGTCGCCGCAAGTTTGCCCAACCCAATTCGATGCTGCATCGCCAGAACAACCTCACAGATCAAGTCGCCGGCAGACTCGCCAACGACAGTCGCTCCTAAAATGCGATCACTGCCGCGACGGCAATAGACTCGGGCGTAGCCTTCACTGCGGCCCTCGAGCAGCGCGCGATCCACGCTGGAAAATTCTTGTGTGAATGTAGTTAGTTCGATTCCTTGCTTAACTGCTTCGTCGGGGGCGATGCCGACATGAGCGACCTCTGGTGAAGTGTAGGTGCACCAAGGTATCAAGAGCTGGCTGACTTTCTTTCGTCCAAAGAACAACGCGTTTTGAACCACAATTCTCGCTTGAAAATCCGCCGCGTGAGTGAATTTGAATGCCGAGCAAACATCACCAGCGGCGAAGATGCGACGATTTGTGGTCTGCAATCGGTCGTTGACCGCTACGCCTTGGGCTTCGTCGTATTTAACTTTGGCTGCCTCCAGTCCCATCGCGTCGACGTTAGGTCGGCGACCTGCGGCAACAAAGATTTCATCACTGCGAATTTCGTGCTGGGCATTGTCCGCCAATTGAACGGTTACGACGCGCTCTGATCCCTGTCGGTCGACCCGAGACACTTTGGCTCCCAATAGCAATTCGATTCCGTCATTCCGCAAAGAATTGGCGACCAATGCAGCGGCGTCTGGTTCCTCTCGCGGCAGGACCTGCTTGGCCATTTCAATCATCGTGACCTTGGAGCCAAAGCGAGCCAGCGCTTGGGCGATTTCGCAACCGATTGGTCCACCGCCTATTACGGTGAGTCGCCCGGGCAATTGCTGCAAATCAAAAACAGTTTCGTTCGTAAGCGGTTGAGCTTCCGCCAAACCGGGAATCGGCGGAATCATCGCGCGACCACCGGTGGCGATTACGGCGCGGCGAAAGGAAAGCGTTTTGCCATCGACCTCCACCTGCTGCTCGTTGATAAATCTCGCGGCACCGAAGTAAACGTCGACTCCCAAACCGGTAAATCTTCGTGCGGAATCGTGCGGACTGATCTCCGCTCGCTTTTTGCGCATCGCGGCCATTATTTTGGGAAAATCGACTTCGCCGACACCGGTCTCAGTTGTCCACGCGGAAATCTGACGTGCCCGATGGATGTCGTGCGCGGAGCTGAGTAGGGCTTTCGACGGAACACACCCGAAATTCAAACAGTCGCCGCCCATCCGATTTCGCTCGACCAGCGCCACTTTGGCCCCTAATCCTGCCGCTCCCGCGGCGGCGACCAATCCGGCCGTTCCTGCACCAATGACGACCAAGTGGTAACGTTGCCGTGGTGTCGGGTTGTCCCAACGTTCAGGGCGAACGTTGTCGAGCAATTCGCGTTCACTGGCATCGGATGGCGACTGACCATGAACTGGATTGGGCATGTCAAATTCCAAAGGGCTCGGCAGACTTCCGCCACTGGTGACTCAACCTTTTTTCTGAAGCGTGTATTATAGCGTTGAACATTCCGCAGCTGGGAGTAAATCAACGGTGTCGCCCAAACCAAAACTTGTTTTCTTGACCGGTGCAGGAATCAGTGCCGAAAGCGGAATCCAGACGTTTCGCGGCGCTGATGGATTGTGGGAGAATCACCGGATTGAAGATGTCGCGACGCCCGGTGCCTGGCGGCGCGATCCGAATTTGGTGCTCCGTTTCTACAACGAACGACGAAAAAATGTGATGGCCGCGCAGCCGAATTTGGCGCATCAAACGATTGTCGACTTGGAATCGGACTTCGATGTCCACGTCGTGACACAAAATATCGATGATCTCCATGAGCGTGCTGGTGCCAAAAAAGTATTGCACTTGCATGGCGAAATTCTCAAGGCTCGCAGCAGCTGTGACCAGTCACTTGTTTACCCGCTTGAGCATTGGGAAATAAAAATTGGAGATGTCTGTGAGAAAGGCTCACAGTTGCGGCCCCACATCGTTTGGTTCGGCGAAGCGGTGCCGGCGATGGATGAGGCCATCGAAATTGCGGCGAGTGCCGAAATTGTGGCTGTCGTCGGCACCTCCATGACGGTTTACCCAGCCGCCGGGTTGATCGATTTTGCTCCGCCCAATTGCCGAATCTTTTTTGTCGACCCGGCGGACCTGACAGGTCGCATTCGTTCCCGCGTGGACAAACATTTTCAGTGTGGCGCCACAGTTGGCCTACCGGCTTTGGCTGATTTGCTTCGAAATTCCTAGTTTGATCAACTCCGGAAAACAATAAGCAGAACAGGTTTTGAAATTGTACGTCAGCCGCAAATTAATCGCTGCCGGCCGCTTCCATTCTGTTTCGATCCATCATTCGCGGACGTTCGCTCTACGCGATTTTTTAACCTAAAGTTGACCAAATACTCTTTGATTCCTTGCGCAGTCTTCACAATCGATCGATTCAATGACACTCGATCGGAAACTGGGGCTCTCGATTCATGTTTCTAGCAAACTTGAGTCGTACAGCCTCACCACTTTTTTCTCACTTTTTGAGGAGTTTGGATGATGCGTTATGAAATGAAGGGCTTGGTCTGCCGATTGGCGCGACAAGCGAGCGTGATGGTTCTGTTTGGAATCATTGCTGGGTTGAACTCTTCCCTGAGCATGGCTTGGCAGACTCTGGAGCCAGCCCAGATGCGTGGCGATTTGCCGGGAACAACCGGGCAGTTCAGCTCTACGCCGTTACTGACGATCGGCGAAGGAAATCTTGGCAGCAGCTTTAACCTCGCGAACTACGGTTACGAGCCGATTGGGCTGCTCGACGGGATGGGCGCCTACTTGAAAGACGAGGACACCGTGCGTGTTCTGGCGAATCACGAAACCAGTGCGAGCAACGGCTATGCTTATCCGATTGGAGCAAGCGGTCCGATCGTCACAGGTGCTCGAATTAGCTATTTCGACATTGACCGTGTTACACGGCAAGTCGTCGGCAGTGGCTTGGCGGTGGAATCTGTCTACGACCGAGCTGGCGCGTTAGTCACATCAGCTCAACAAATCAACGAATCTACCAGCACGACGAAAGGTTTTGACCGCTTTTGCTCGGCCAACTTGTTTCTGGCCGGCGAATACGGCCTGGCAGATACAATCTTCATGACCAACGAAGAAACGAGCGCTGCGTTCGGTCACCCTCAAGGTGGCTCGTACTGGGCGTTGGACGTTGCGACTGGAGCATTGTGGGCTTGTCCAGATCTCGGCCGTGCTACTTGGGAGTCGGCGACCTTTGTCAAAGCTCCTCGAGGAAACCAAGTCGCCTGTTTGTTGGCCGATGACTACGGCCCATCTCCGATGTATTTGTACGTCGGTACGAAAAACAAGAACGGCAATTTCTTGCAGCGAAACGGCCTCTCTGGCGGCCAACTTTATGTTTGGGTCGCGGACGACGGTAGCGTTGAACCGATTGACTTTAGCGGCACTGGCACAACCAAGAGTGGTCGTTTCGTGCCGCTGAATGCACGCGACATTACCAAAGCTGGTCAGCCAGGCCACGATGTCTTGGGATACAAGAACGACGTGACCTTGCGAAACGAAGCCCTTGCGCTTGGTGCATTTCGCTTTTCGTGGCCTGAGGATGTTGACACGAATCCGAACAATTTCCGCCAAGTGGTATTTGCTTCTACTGGCTCGGGCGACGTCGCTGGAGATTTGTGGGGGATGACGTACTGCATCGACACCAAATTTGCGGGGCGTAATCTGCGAGCCGACTTCACAATCATTTGTGATGGCAACGAAGCACCTGATTTTTCGGTCCGCAGCCCAGATAACCTGGCTTGGGGTGAAGACGGAATGATCTATATTCAGGAAGACCGCGCTGTCACAGGGTTTGGTTTGCTTTCGGGTGTCGAAGCATCGATGTGGGAGGTCAATCCCTTGACCTACGAGAAAGCTCGAATCGCGATCATGGATCGTGCCGCGGTGCCGGCGAATCAGACCGACCTGTCGCCGATGGATGTCGGTAACTGGGAGACCTCTGGTGTGATCGACGTGACCGATTTGTTTTACGTCGAAGAAGGTCAAACGCTGCTGCTATTCAACGTTCAAGCTCACAGCATCCGCGCGGGCGGCTTGATCGTTGGTCCATTGCCTGGTGGCCGCAACGCCAACCTGGCTGAAGGCGGTCAACTGTTATTCCTCGAAAGCCATTTTGGAGCCGATGACTAAGATCATGATGACGAGTAATTTGCTCAAGGCGAATTCACGATCGTTTTAGCTCCCGTCCCACCTTGTCTGTACCCACCTTAATTGGCAGGCCGTCGTCTTCGGGCAACGGCCTGCTTCTTTGCGCATGATTCTAATTCATCATTTTGGGGCTCGCTCCGCTTGCAACAAGTCGCCTTCTTCGTTTTACCGCGAACGTGTTTGACCATCCTGCGGTACGAATGTAGGTAATACGGTAAGGAAGGCTGTCACATGCCAATAAATGTTCTTGTGCTGCGGTCGAAAGACCGAAGACGTTTTTCTCAAAATACGTCGCAAGTTCCCTCTTTCACAATTGTTTTCGTCAAATGTTCGAGGACTCGTCAGAAAAAACCCAGGAATCATGGGCAAATTTGCGACCTCATCTTTAAATCGCATTTTTAGAAAAGTTTACTTTTTCCCAAACCAGCCTTGACCCAGTCCGGTAAAATAAGTTGGCAAGCGGTGTCGGATCATTGCAAACGGAGTTGTGTTACTTTTGGTTTCGCGAACCGCTGGCCTGGAACAAATCGAACTTCCTGCGAAGAGCTGATTGGCCGTCCCATGACATTTGATCGCAAAGACATTCGAACTCGTCGCGCGACTGAAGAGACAGGTGATGACTCTTCGTATTTCGAATTGTTGAGCGATTCGCCGCCAACGATCTTGCGCGCCAGCTCGCGATACGAAATCCTCAAAGAATTGGCACGCGGCGGCGAGGGCATTATTTATTTGGCTCGCGATTCCGAATTACGGCGGCACGTGGCCGTCAAAATTCTGCGCCCTGATTTAAGTGATCGGTCATCTGCAATCAAAAGATTTCAGCAGGAAGCCTTGGTGATGTGTCGTTTGCAGCACCCAGGGATTCCGCAAGTCTATGATGTGGGAACCGGTTTGGATGGTCGTCCTTATCATGCGATGAAACTGGTGAAAGGCGAAGACATGTTCAACATGCTTGATCGCCTGCCCAACGAACCTGCACAACGAACAGAAGCCTTGCGGGCTTTTGCAAAAGTTTGCGATACGATGGCTTACACCCATTCGAAAGGCATCGTTCATCTGGATTTAAAGCCCCTCAACTACATGATTGGATGTTTTGGTGAGGTGCATGTCATGGATTGGGGCACGGCACGAGTGCTCGATAATGACGGCATCTACCGTTCGAAAACGATTCCCAAAAGTCTGGAAGAAAGCAATCGCATGATCGGCGGCACGTTGCAGTACATGTGCCCCGAACAAGTTAGCGGAGAAGTTTTGGATCGCCGCGCGGACGTGTTCGGGCTAGGTGGAACCCTTTGCCATATTTTGACCGGTGCGCCGACGTTCGTTTGCGAAAAGCGCCGGGATGCGATGCGGATGTCGAGCCAGGGTGAATTGGGGCCGACGTATGATCGCCTTTCCCGATGCGGAGCTGATCCCGTATTGGTGCGGTTGGCCATCCGCTGCTTGCAGGCAGATCCGGCCAACCGACCTCGCGACGCCGGAGAGGTTGCTCGAGAATTGGCCGCCTACGAGCATGCGGCACTCCGCCGATTTGAGAGCGACATGTCTCGTTTTTTTGAACTCTCACACGATTTATTTTGCTTCGCGGGCATGGATGGGTTTTTCCGCCGGATCAACGACAACTTCACCAAAGTCTTGGGCTATTCCGAAGCGGAGTTGCTATCCATGCCC
>JBEBGH010000381.1:0-4732 GCA_040081565.1 Pirellulaceae bacterium | reverse complement strand
CACCACGATGGCGCGCCGTCAGGATGTCGATCCGGGCCTTCGCAACGAACGCGAGTGGGCGACCGCAATTCAAGAGCCCAAAACGGAAGATCCATCACGTGGCAAGCCATGTCGCCAAAAGTCCCCGAGCCGAATTCCCAGAAGCGCCGCCAATCCCCTGGATGAACGCTGGGATAGTAAGGGCGATTCGCCGCTGGGCCCAACCACAAATCCCAATCCAGTTGAGACGGTTGCACGTGCACACCGCCCGCAAAACGACCATTCGACCATCCTTTGTTGCACCAAGTGTAAACTTTGCTCACGGTGCCAACTGCCCCGCCGCGCACCAATTCCACAACGCGTCGATAGTTGTCCTCCGCGTGGATCTGAATCCCCATCTGCGTGGCAACTTTCTTCTCCGCAGCCAAACGGGCGACGGTTCGAGCCTCCGCGACTGTATGGGTTAGCGGCTTTTCGCAATAAACGTGTTTGCCTAAATCCAAAGCAATCGAAGTCGCCGGAGCATGCGTGTGGTCGGCGGTTGAAATTACAACACCGTCGAATCGCCCGGCCAACTTATCGAACATTTTGCGATAATCCCGAAACTTGACGGCACTTGGGAATTCTTCGCCGGACTTGTTCAAAAAACTTTCGTCGACATCACAGAACGCGACCCAATTCTGATCCTTCATCATGTCGATATTGTGTTTGCCTTTATTCGCGACTCCGATCGCAGCGAGATTCAACTTCTCGTTCGGAGAATTGGATGGCCGCGCGTAACCGTTCCCTGCATAGAGGACGGCGGCCAAGGCACCGGAAACACGAGTTGAGGTGGCCAGAAAGTTGCGTCGAGTTACGGATAAGGTCACTGGTTCGCTCCTGCGCGTAAAATAGTGTAGCTCCAAATTGGAGCCTTAATTCTACTTGAAGCTGCGACCCTCCGACGACTAGACCGACGGAACAAATTCGGAAGGCAAATTGCAAAACTGGGTCTCCCCACCTTGCAGGGATAGCAACTGTCGGTGAAAAAAGAGTGCCTCGCCCAAAGATTTTTGTGTTTGTCCTGTTAGCGGCGACAATCAGCTCGAAAAAGAAACCTAATTGATCAGGTGCCAGATGGATTTTGACTCGACCGACGTTCATGTGCTTACACGCGACCTAAAGCAATCCAACGATTCGAAAATTGTTATGCTTGTTGCCGATGGACTTGGGGGATTACCGCAGTCACCGGGCGGAAAAACGGAACTGGAAACCGCGCGGACTCCCAATCTCGATGCGTTGGCTCGGCGCGGCGTCCAAGGCGGAACGATTCCGGTCGTACCAGGAATCAGTCCCGGCAGTGGTCCCGGGCATTTGGCGCTTTTCGGATACGACCCGCTGAAATACCAAATTGGTCGCGGGGCTTTGGAAGCGACCGGGATCGAGTTGGAATTGCGCGATGGCGACGTGGCCGCCCGATGCAACTTTTGTACTTTGGAGGCAAATGGAAAAATTTCCGATCGGAGAGCGGGGCGAATTTCATCGGAAGAAAGTGCCCCGCTGGCAACCGGACTCAATCGAGTCTCCATCCCCGGTGTTGAAGTTTTCGTTCAACCCGTGAAGGAACATCGGTTCGTCGTTGTCTTTCGCGGTGCGGGACTAGGTGGCCAAGTTGATGATACAGACCCGCAGGCGACGGGCGTGCCGCCGCTTGCCCCTCAGTCTCGTGATGCCGCGAGCAAGAAAACTGCCGAAGTCGCCGCAGAGTTTATTCGTCAAGCCACGCAGTTATTAAAGGGTGAAAAGAAAGCGAACGGTTTGACGATGCGGGGGTTTGCCGCAAAGCCCGCCCTGCCCTCCTACGACGATGTGTACGGGCTGCGAGCTGCCGCCATTGCCGTGTATCCGATGTACAAGGGCCTCGCGCGCTTGGTCGGCATGAAAATTGTCGGCAAAGCCACGACGATTGGCGAACAAGTCGACGTGTTGCGACAGAACTGGCAGGACTTTGATTTCTTCTTCCTGCATTACAAGTACACCGATAGCACTGGAGAGGACGGAAACTTCGCCGCCAAAGTCGCTGAGATTGAGAAGCTCGACGCGGCAGTTGCTCGCATCGCCGAACTTTCGCCGACCGTACTCATTGTCACCGGCGACCACAGCACGCCAGCGTTTCTAAAATCGCACAGTTGGCATCCGGTTCCGACTTTGCTCGTGTCCGACTGTTGCCGACCGGACGGCCTGGAGAGTTTTGGCGAAAGCTCATCGATTCGCGGCGGGCTGGGGATCTTCCCCGCGAAATACTTGATGACGTTGGCATTGGCGAATGCCAACCGATTGGCGAAGTTTGGCGCGTAGTCTACGCTGGCTTTTCGCTTCGCGAATCCAGGTCTTCCCAACGTGCGTAGGCGTTGCGTAAATCCTGTTCCAGTCGCTGCAGTTTTGTTTGGAACTCGGCGATCTTCTCGCCCGATTGTTTGTAAAAGGCTGGATCGGCTGTTTCCACATGCAATGCGGCGATCGTGGCCTCGAGGCTTTCGATCTTCGCGGGAAGTCCATCCAATTCGCGCTGTTCTTTATACGAAATCTTTTTCTTTACCGCAGTTGCCGCGGTTGTCGTACTGGGGCCGGCAGTCGGCATATTTCCATTTCGTGAATTCGAAGCCGACGTTTTTGACGGCGCGCTGCCGCTGGCTGCCTCGGACTTTCGTAGACTGGTTTCTCGTTGGCGTAGCCAATCGTCGTATCCCCCTGAGTACTCCTGAGTCGATCGTTTGCCGTTTTCGGTCACCTCGATCACAATCGTGCTCGTCACGACATTGTTAAGGAACTCGCGGTCATGGCTCACAACCATCAATGTGCCGGAAAAATCGACCAGCCGCTCCTCCAGCATGTCGAGCGTTTCTGCGTCCAAATCGTTTGTTGGTTCGTCGAGCACGATGATATTGGCGGGTTTGGCAAATAGTTTTGCCAGCAACACGCGACTCCGCTCTCCGCCGCTTAAAAATTTAATTTGTGTGCGGGCCCTGTCTGGCGTGAAGAGAAAATCCTGAAGGTAGCCTAGCACGTGGCGTGGCCGACCATCGAGGTTAATCATTTCGTAGCCATCGGAAACGCATTGTTCGATCGTTTGCTCTTCGTTGAGTTGTTCGCGCAATTGATCGAAGTAAATGACCTGAAGGTTTGTGCCCAAACGGACGGTGCCCGATTGGGGTTCCTTCTCACCCAAGAGAACCTTGAGTAACGTCGTCTTGCCCGAGCCGTTTTGCCCGATGACCCCGATCTTGTCGCCACGCATGATCGTAGTTGAGAAATCGTCCAGAATCTTAGGCGCGATTGGATCGGTGCTATGAGCGAAAGTTACGTTCTTGACTTCGGAAACGAGGGCTCCACTCCGTGCCGCCTCTTGGATCCGCAGATTGGCGACGCCGACTTTTGAACGGCGTTCACGATGGACCCGACGCATTTCTTCCAGGCGTCGCACGCGTCCTTCGTTTCGCGTTCGCCGGGCTTTGATGCCCTGCCGAATCCAGACCTCTTCTTCTGCCAAGCGTTTTTGAAACAAAGCAGCCTGTTTTTCTTGCGCTTCGAGCGCCGCTTGTTTCCGTTCCAAAAACGTGCTGTAGTCACAAGTCCAGTCGAACAATTGCCCAGAGTCAATTTCCCAGATTCGATTGGCTAGTCGTTTCAAAAACTGTCGGTCGTGCGTGACAAACATTAACGTCGTCGGCCAGCGCAGGAGGAATTCCTCCAGCCAGATAATCGCGTCGATGTCTAAATGGTTTGTTGGCTCGTCGAGCAACAGCAAATCGGGTTGATTGACCAGACTGCGGGCGAGCAGCACGCGCCGTTTCATTCCCGAGGACATGGTGGAAACAATGGCATCGGGTTGCAAATTCATCCGTGACAGAATCTGCTTGACCTGCACATCGTTCTGCCATTCGTGTTCGATATCGTGATGCGTTAGGCCTTCGCGCACGACTTCTTCCACAGTACCGAGGATGTCTTGGGGAACGCCTTGGGGCAGTAAGGCAACTTTTGCTCCCGAACTGTAGGTTACCGTTCCGTGGTCCGGCACGATTTGGCCAGCCAGGACTTTCATGAGTGTCGTTTTACCCGTCCCGTTGCGGCCCAATAGGCCGATACGTTCACCGTGTTCAATATTGTTGGAGATGTTTTCGAACAAAGCGGGTCCGCGGAAGCGAACCGTTAATTCGTTGATAGAGACAAGCGGCATGTTGGATGTATCGTCAAATCAAGGCGAAGAATTTTGGCATCAAGTTCCGAATGGCGCCCCGAATCTGGAAGGAAAAGGGTTCGCCTAAGCGGTACCGGCCACCAGAGTCTAGCAAAAAAATGGTTTCTCTGGCGTTGATGCATGCACCAGACTAAAGCCGTCTTTCGATCGGCTTGATTGATGCGGCGTCTTCGAGCGAAAAATTTATTTTTCGACGCCGAGAATTCGTGCCTTGGGAACCAAACCCGAGAGGTCGAGCGGTTGGTTCGTTTGGTTAAAAGTGAAGTTGCCTGCAGCATCTGTCGCCTGAAGTCGCAAGAACACTCTCGGAGGGACTTCGCCTCCCACTTTCCAAGCATAGGTGCCTGAATTTTCCAAGCCTGTTGCGATGTTCGTCCAGGGGCCGTTGGGCTCGACGCTGTACGCCAGATTAATTGGTTTGTCGGCGAGTAAATCGTCCGATGTGGTCCATTGAATGACCAACGAACCCGCTAGGTCGCCGCGCCCGTACGGAGCGCCTGTTATTTGCGCAGACGG
>JBEBGH010000091.1:0-17039 GCA_040081565.1 Pirellulaceae bacterium | reverse complement strand
GATCGGACACCTCACACGATTGCCTTCGCTGGAATTAGGAACGGAATCAAGTTCCCCTTCAGGCCACTGCGACTCGGGTTATAGCTGTGCCTATGCCTCAAACATGTCTTGGCGAACATCGACGAGTCCAGTTGCCAAGGAAATTGATCCGGCACTCGTTTTCGATCGGCTGTTTCGCGGATCAGATTTGGCGTTGTCGCCTGAGGAGCGAGCCCAACGCGACCGTCGGCGTCGAAGTGTCTTGGACTTTGTGGCCGAGGACGCGAAGTCCTTGCATCAGAAACTGGGGGCGAACGACAAACGGAAACTGGATGAGTATCTGTTTGGCGTGCGTGAAATCGAAAAACGCCTCAGCCAGATTGAGAAGAACCAGAGTCACGGCTCGACGCCCGTTGATCTGACCCGCCCCGGTGGCGTGCCGCGAGATTATGGCGAGCACGTCAAGTTGTTGATGGACATGATCGTGTTGGCGTTTCAAACGGATACGACGCGGATCGTGACGTTCATGTTTGGTAACGCCGGAAACAACCGGAGCTATCGCGAAATCGGAGTCGCCGAAGGGCATCATGATCTGTCGCACCATGGACACAGCGAAGCGAAACAGGCCAAGATCTCGCAAATCAACCAATACCAGTCGCAACTGTTCGCGCACTTGCTCGAGCGGATGTCGACGACTCAAGATCGCAACGGAACACTCTTGGATAATTCCTTGATCGTTTACGGAAGCGGTATCAGCGACGGCAACAGCCACAATCATCATGACTTGCCGATCGTCTTGGCCGGTCGTGGCGGCGGGGCCATTCAAACCGGACGGCACCTGAAGTTTTCCCGCGAAACTCCGTTGATGAACTTGTACTTAAAAATGCTCAACCAAATCGGTATCGAAGAGAAAAGTTTCTCCGACAGTACAGGCGTGTTAGATATCTAGACGAAAATGGCGACTCTTTTAGCTCGCCGACCATTTGCTTTGCTTTCGACCAAGGAACTTTTGTGGAATATGAATTCGACGTCATCGTGGTAGGCGCGGGACACGCTGGGACTGAAGCGGCGATGGCCGCGGCGCGGATCGGCGCGCAGACAGCTTTGTTGACCACCAACCTCGACACCGTAGGGCAGATGAGTTGCAACCCGGCGATCGGGGGCGTTGCCAAGGGGCACTTGGTTCGCGAAATCGACGCGCTTGGCGGAATCATGGGTCGCGCGATCGACGCCACCGGAATTCAATTCCGCATGCTCAATCTGAAGAAAGGCCCGGCGATGCACAGCCCGCGGGCCCAAGCCGACAAGAAGGCTTATCAGAACTGGGTGAAGCAGGCCGTTGAGTTGCAACCCAATCTGGCCTTGCGACAAGAGATCGTCGAAGACCTCGTGACCGAATCGCACCACGGCGTTCAGCGGATTGTCGGCGTCGCAGTCAAAGGGGGTGCCATTTACCGAGCTCGCGCGGTGATCCTGACGACCGGGACGTTTCTGCAAGCCATCATGCACACGGGCGAGGCGAAGACGGCTGGCGGTCGAGCGGGCGAAGGTACAACGGCCGGCATCAGCGGGGCCCTCACGCGATTGGGCTTCGAGGTCGATCGCTTCAAGACCGGAACGCCGCCGCGTCTCAATGCTCGCACGATCGACTTCAGCCAAACCGAACTTCAGCCCGGCGACGAACGACCGCAACCCTTTTCGTTCTTGCACGATCGCCTCGACATCGAGCAGATTCCTTGCTGGATTACTTTTACGAACGACAAAGTCCACGAGCTGATTCGGGAAAATCTCCATCGGGCACCGATGTACAGCGGACAGATTCAGACGCGTGGGCCTCGCTACTGTCCGTCGATTGAAGACAAAGTCGTTCGGTTTGCCGACAAAGATCGTCACCAGTTGTTTCTGGAGCCCGAAGGCCGCGCGACTCAGGAAATTTATGTCAACGGAATTTCAACGAGTCTGCCACGTGACGTTCAAGACCGACTGTTCAAGATGATTCCCGGCCTGGAGCGGGCTCAGATCATGCGTTATGGCTATGCGGTGGAATATGACTTTTGTCCCCCCGATCAATTGCAGCGGACGCTTGAGACGAAGCGTGTTGCCGGGTTGTACTTTGCCGGGCAAATCAACGGCACGACGGGTTACGAAGAGGCCGCGGCCCAAGGGCTGATCGCGGGTGCGAATGCCGCCTTGAAATTGAATGGCGGAAGGGAACTCGTTGTCGATCGCGACGCCGGGTATATCGGCGTATTGATCGACGATCTGGTCACTCGCGGTGTCGACGAACCGTACCGCATGTTCACCAGCCGCGCCGAGTATCGTTTGTTATTGCGACAGGACAATGCCGACCGCCGGCTCACCCGGTTGGGCTACGAACTGGGGATGGTCGATCTGACGCGTCTACAAAAATTGGAAGAGAAAGAAAACCTGATCGAACAATCGCTTAACGTTTTGCGCGAAACGTGGCGCGATTCGGCGACTTTGGAGAAGTATTTGCGGCGGCCCGATGTCGAGTGGCCCCAAGTTTGCGAACATGCCCCGGAGCTGGCCGCGATGCCACCCGGTGTTGTCGAGCAAGTCACCTTTGACGTGAAGTATTCCGGTTATGTGCAGCGGCAGCAAACAACGGTGGATCGTCACAAACGTTTGGCAGCGAAAAAAATTCCCACGTGGTTTGATTACAGTGTGATTCAGCATCTGCGATCGGAAGCGAGGGAAAAACTCAACCGCGTTCGACCCGCCACCATCGATCAAGCCCAACGCATCAGCGGCATTACCCCTGCGGACATCACCTTGGTCATCGTTCATCTGGAGAACCCAAAGCAGAATTCTGAGAAGGCGAATTGAATAACCAGCGCTTGGACGATTTTACTGGTCGCAATTCGCATTTGCATTGCTAGAATTTCTGAATGCGTTGATCAGCCTCACGACTACAAGGTTCGGATGTCCATTGATGCAAACCGAAAACCTAAGCAAAAAACCTTCAACACGTGAGCTTCCAGACGATTGGTTTGAGTCAACGGCTGTTGATGCAACGGCGGTAGTCCGAAAAAAGAAGCCTTCGTTTCTTGGCCGGTTATTCGATCCCTCCAAATCAGCATGTTTGGCTTTCGTAAGTCTGGTCGTCGTCATTTTGACTTTTGTTTATACGACCCTTTCCTTCATTCCGGCGCATTATGTCGAAACAAGTCGGGAGTCCATAGAACTATGCTGCTTGTTCGTCGTTGCCACGTTTTGTTCGATGTTGATTTTTGTCCGACTGCCCGGGCGCGATCGATTCGTGTTGATCGGTGTTGCAGTTATTTGCATTGCGACAATGGCCTATGCCGAAACCGCACTTCCTCCGCGGCAGAAGTTTTTTGAAATCTCACGATTCCAATTCGTGTTCTTGATTACCGGGATTGCGACCATTGCAAGTGTGGGATTGCTTCCAATAAAAAGACGACTTGAAGGTGCCGTCGAACGCGGGGCGAACGTTGAGAAGTGGACGTACGGAGCATTTTTGGCTGTTCTCGTTCCAGCTGCCGTGGGATCCACCGCGATTCGCGCGGGAGCAATCTATGAGTGGGAGTTTTACACACCAGTTTGGGCGCTGATCATTTTCGTGAGCGAGTTGGTTTGTTTTGCAATTATTCCATTGCTGGCGATTTTTGCGGTGCGAAACCAAATTTGTCGGCTAACCATTTTTGCGACTGCCTGGGTTGGAAGATTGGCGACGAGTTACCTTTTGGACTTAAACGAATATCAGTTGTTTTTGCCACGACACATTGTTTACGTCTACCTCATCGCTGGTTTAATCTTGCTTCTGCTATTGGCTGCTCAAGAACGGGCCGTCGTCACGGAATCGAGGCTCACTCGCGGGCTTTCGCGATTGGTTTGGAAGCCAATATTGCCAATTTCACTTACTCTCCTCCTTTTAACCAACTTCGTTCATATTCCAACTCTTTTCCGACCAACTCCGTGGTTTGACAATCTGAGAGAATCAGTTGCAAATTCATTTATTGTCCGCCAACGGGACCTCGACGCGTGGTCACTTCGGTTAGTGGTTCCAAAGAACGCTTCCGCCAGTTTTCTGAAAGGGCTTAGACATCTCCGGGAAGTCGAATTGGTTAACGTCACTCCGGACACCAATCTATCGCCGCTGTCGCGGAACGCCGGATTAACGATACGTGATTCCGAATTGTCAACGGCCCAGGTGAAATTGTTGCTTGCAGAATTTAATCGACTTGTTTTCGATAATGTCAAAATTAATGAACTCGGCGGAAACGACACAGTTGGCGTAATCTTGACGCCAGCGCCGAATGGAAATTTCAGATGCCAGGTGGCAATCAGAAGTATTGGTTCTGGTGAGCTTGCTATTTGGCGCAAGTTTTTTGGAAATGGCCGAACGTATAGTCTTCTAGTCGATACCGCTCAATTTTCTTCTGCTGAATGGGAAACCCTATGGGAACTTCGCCATGACAAAGAGATCGTTTTGTTGCAAGTTGACTCGAAGAAGCAACTGCCGCCACGACTTCCGAAGGATTTTTTAGGTACGTTGCTGGTCGGCTACGATACCAAAACGGTAAGTTCACTTCCGAAATTGATTAGCGAAACTCAAGCTTCGTTCATAATCAATGAATTTTCCGATCCGGAAAACCCAGGGTTGCTCCCGACCGATTTGCGTTTCATCTACGATTCCATTTGGATCGGGGAAGGGTCGAAACAAATCGGAAGAAGAATTTGGCCAATTGCTGTGGGGTTTCAATCGACATCCAGAAGTTGGAAAGAAAAAGAACTCGAAGATCGATTTTTGCTTTACCAACGGAGCAACGAGACAAAGTCTCTTTTTTTGCCGGACATTGATTTCTTAACTCAAATTGACGACCAAGTGATCGACCAATTGGAGTGTCTCGATTATGCACCTGGATGGGTTGGTGTCCATATTATGGATCGAAAAATTATTGGCGGGTGGGCGTGGCAAGCGTCGCCGGGTATTTTGCCGACGAAGATGCTTTCCAGCATAAAATTTGCAAGGTTGACTGGGCTTTCTGATTGCGTCCTTATCCTTAAGCAATTGCCGATGCTGGAACAGGTTGAATTGTCCCCTCAAGCGTTTCAAGACCCAAGTGTTGTGGTCGAGTTGGCCAAGCTCCCAAATCTACACACTATCATATCCATGGGAGACTTAGGTCCTGAAGGATTAGTAGCCCTGCCCGCACTGAAAACGGTTACGATCTACGATTTTGGATTAAAACCTGACTCGAGCAACATAGTCTTACAGTTGCAGAAGCCGGATGGGACAATGGTCAACGTTACGCGGATCCCTTATGGCAACGGCGCTCGTTTGGGACCTCCCCAAGATTTCCTGGAGCACCTAAACGTCGTACGGAAAAAGCTGAGGGAAAAGTATTTCGGGCTTGAGTCAGGTCGCTAGAAATTAGCAAGCGTTCACGGAGCAGTCGAACATGACAAGCGGGATACGGAAGTTTGGTCAACGTGAGGAAGTGCCTGACGATTGGTTCGGCGGCGGAGATGACAAAGACCAGCAGCCGCGGCTGCCGCCAAGCGCGGAGCTGCCGAGACGTGGGCAAGAGCCGAAAGAAACCCAAGGGAAAATTCGCCGATTTTTTGGCTGGATCGTTCGCCCGTTTTGGCCATCGTCCCGCACTCGTTTGGTGTTCTTGCTGACGATAATGCTCGCGCTGCCAATCGCCTTCGACATTGGAAATCAATTCGTCGTCCAAAACGGCGATCGTTACACCGTTTACTTGGTCGCCGGTGCTTGGGCCTTCTTGATTGGTCTCATGGCATTTACGCTCGGTGCCGTGGCGATGGGCAGCTTGTCGAAATGGGAACGGATCGTTGTCCTGGCGACAGCGGCGGTGGCCACGTCGTTGCATTGGTTGTATGTGACGACAGGCGTCAAGATCTTCGACATCGGTTATGGAATTGAACAATTTCAAACTCAAAAGGCCATGGGCGCGATATTGCTGTGTGGCACCACGTTGATTGCTTCTGCTGGTCTGCAGCGACTGTTGAAGAACAGGGAAACGCAATTGTTGCGGTGGGGCGGCGATGTGCGTATGAACTTGATTGCCGTGGCCATTGCACTAGCGAGCATCTTTGGAATCGTCAGCCTCACGTCGGGACAGGATTTCGCACTAATCGATGTTTTCAGGCAGTTGAACTGGCTGGGTTTGGGAGTGTTGTTTGCGTTGTTGGGAGTGGTCGTTCCGGTGCTGGTGCTCAACTACTCGGCGAACCTGTTTTGGATGTCGGTCTGGATGCCGGTCTGTGCGGGGTGGGGGCTGGCTGTCTTGTCGTTGCTTTTTGATTACTTCTCCGTGGACGGCGGAATGATGATGGGTATGGCTTTCACTTACGGCTGCGGAATATTGGTTGCAAGTTTTGGAACCTATCGCAATCGGCATCAGGCAGTCAGACGCAAAGCATGGTCTTGGCCGTGGGCGGTGGTCTGGAACACGCCAGTCATCGCCGTGATCGTTGTATTGCTCTACATCAACAACCAATTTTATGTGCCAGCGATTTATCAAAAGAATGGCTTTCAATGGGACATGGCCCGAGAATTGGGTCGGCTCAACCAATTCGCGACGGTAAACTATCGCTGGGGTCATCTTGATCTTGATTTCACTAAAAATGAAAATCAAGAATTAGTGTCGGGAAACGCTGATACGAGTTTGGGTTATCCAATGGTTTCCTTCTCAGGAATCAATGAGAAGTTGAACTTGAATGCGCTGCCAAATACCGCGGCGCAAGTAGCCTTCCGAAGGTCGCAAGTTTCTGTAGAACAGTTGGCAAGTCTGACAGCAGCCTCTCTGCTATTGGAAAACGCGACAGTCGTCCATTCTCCCTTTATTGGTTCATTGATTGGAATCAAAAGGTTCTATTTGCAAGGCGTAACGCCTGGAACATTGAGTCGGATTATCGAAAATCACGCGGATCCGAAGGGTATTTTACTAATTAATGTAATGGGACAGAACTTGAGTCGTGGAGATTGGGAATCACTCGCAAAATTGGATCCCAAAGCTCAGATTTATCTTAGTTTGCGAAGTAACCAAAAAGTAGCCGATGCCAGCGATGATTTCACACAAATTCTCCAACGACTTCCAAAAGAGAACCCAGTCTGGTTAGACCTTCATCGCAGCTCGTCAAATGCAAACGATGTTCAGTTTCTTGAATTGATTCTTGATTTGGTCGGAACTCACCTAAATCTGAGATGGTCCACAGATGAGGAACCAGATTCAATCGATAAGTCTGAAATTGCAATGATGTTTGATGCTTTGTTTTTGACAAATAGATCAACAGCACTTGAGCTAGACAAACTCTACGATGCTATTCACGATCTCAATCCGGAAGTATTGAGCGAGTATCACTTGCTGTATTCCAAATCAGATTCTGTCCAACCAAATGCGCTGTATCTACCTGCCGCCGGCAAATTCGTTTTCGACCAAGTACTTGCTTCGACTCTTGAATCGATTAGTTTTGAAAAATCGTGGCGGCTGGGGTATTTCACAGGCGTAATTGATGTTGATTTAGATGAGCAACTCAA
This sequence comes from Pirellulaceae bacterium, assembly GCA_040081565.1. Classification (GTDB taxonomy): domain Bacteria; phylum Planctomycetota; class Planctomycetia; order Pirellulales; family Pirellulaceae; genus BJ22. The sequence goes on along the minus strand of JBEBGH010000091.1, from coordinate 9,508 downwards.
GGGGCTGGTCTTCGCCGCCAAGGAACTGTATTTGGATGGTTCGCAAAAAATTAATGTGTTGGAGATGTTTCCAAATCTGGAAATATTGCAAATCGCCGAGAGTCCAATGGCGCCTTGGCGTATGAAGAGTCTGGTGGAGTTGCAGCTACAATTCAAAAACCAAACGAAGCTAAAGAAGATCATTGTTAAAAGCAGTCTTAACGCCACTTTGCTGGAAGCCCTCGGCCAAATCACAACTTTAGAGGAACTGGTTGTTTCGAAAGAAGCCGTAGATTCATATGGCTTGGACAAAATCCAAGAACTTGTTCCCAAGGTTAAGATCACCGTGCTGAAGGCGAATGACGACGCTTGGATTCCACAGCACTTCCGCGACCACCAACAACGAGTATTTGCCAACCTGCGCGAAAAGTACCGGAAAAAGATTGAAATGCTGCAGGAAAACGCGCGCAACGCTGAAAATTCCGGCACTGAGAGTCCTAAATAACCCAGACATTTTAGACGCCCTCGCGGCAGTTAAACCTTTACGCGCGCTGTCGCGAACTTCACCTTTCCGAACAGCAAAGTTGAATGGCAGCAATAATTCAGCAAGAAAAGCCTTAGGCTTCGTCGCTCGCGCGGAACCAAGGGGTCAGGCAGGCTGTGTACGAGACGAGTTCGTCTTTCTTGAAGTACAACTCGATTTCCCGTTTGGCGGCATCAGGTCCGTCCGAGGCGTGGACGAGGTTCATCTGACGGCTGCTGCTGTAATCGCCGCGGATCGTTCCGGGGGCAGCTTGCAAGCCATTGGTCTTGCCCAGCATTTCGCGGATAACGCGGATGGCATCCAGCCCCTCCAGCACCATCGCCACGATCGGAGCGGCAGTAATAAACGACTCGAGCGCGGGATAGAACGGCTTCGAAACGTGTTCGGCATAATGTTGCTTCGACAAAGCCGGAGTGACTTGCATCATCTTCATGGCGACGATATTGAGAGCCTTGTCCTCGAAGCGAGAAATGATGCGGCCGATCAAGCGGCGCTCGACACAATCGGGCTTGAGCAAAATGAGAGTGCGTTCCATTAGCGAAAATTACCTTGTAAAGTTGAATTGAACGGAATGGCTACCGAACGAAATTGCGATTGCCGGGTCACCGTTTACTGGGTTTTTAACGGGGATCTGTCGCCCGCTGTTTTGGGCGTGTGGCCTTGAAAACTGGCGAAAGCTGCCGGATTTTAGCAAACTTTTCCCCCTTTCGAAAAGGCGGCAGGTATGGCAAACTAACGAATGCTTGGGAACGAACAAGGGATTGCTGCTTTACCTTCGATTGAGTTATTCAGCGACTTCACGAACAATTCTGCGTCGCCTCTCGTTTCTCCTGCGATCCACCATGGCCAGATTTTTCGTCTGCGCCGTGAAAGCGATCATTTACAAATGACGCGGTGAAGCAACTATGACCACGGAGCAACTATGACCACTTCGACTGTGGACTTTCTTCCCTCGGGCAAGCCGCGTGAATCGGTCGCGGGCGTAACCGTTCGACTTGTGGGAGACTCGGGTGACGGGATGCAACTACTCGGAACGCAGCTCACAAACGTCTCCGCGTTGGCGGGGAATGACGTCGCGACCTTTCCCGATTTCCCGGCCGAAATTCGGGCTCCACGCGGGACTCGTGCGGGCGTCAGCGGCTACCAAGTCCATTTTGCATCCGAAGAAATTTTTACGCCGGGTGACGGTGTTGACGCACTCGTCGCAATGAACCCTGCCGCGCTGGTCACCAACATTGCCGATTTGAAGAAGTCGGGGATCTTGATTCTCAACTCCGATAGCTTCGAGGCCAAAGACTTGAAGTTGGCAAAGCTTGACAAGGACCCGCGGCAAACGGACTTGATCAAGGGATTCCGGGTCATCGAAGTGGCGATGTCGACGTTGACTCGCGGAGCCGTCGAAGGGACCGGCCTGTCGGTGAAAGAAGCCGACCAATGCAAAAACTTTTTCGCCATGGGGCTGGTATTCTGGCTGTACGGTCGCGACTACGAACCGACGTTGAGATTCATTGAAGCGAAATTCAAACATCTGCCCAACGTGGCCCAAGCGAACCGGTTGGCCTTGATGGCTGGCTGGAATTATGGCGAGACGACCGAACATTTTGCGTCGACTTTCCAAGTCGCTCCGGCGCGTCTCGAAGTGGGGACGTACAAAAACATCATCGGGAACCAGGCGTTGGCTTGGGGCCTGATGGCGGCAGCACAATTGAGTGGGAAAGAGCTGTTCTTGGGCTCCTATCCAATCACACCGGCCAGCGACATTTTGCATGAATTGAGCAAGTACAAGAATTACGGTGTCCGGACCTTCCAAGCGGAAGACGAAATCGCCGCAGTCTGCTCGATTATCGGTGCGGCGTTTGGTGGCGGGATGGGAGTCACCACCAGCAGCGGACCGGGAATTGCCCTGAAGAGCGAAGGCATTGGCCTTGGCATCATGTTGGAGCTGCCGATCCTCATCATCGACGTTCAACGCGGCGGCCCAAGCACAGGTTTGCCGACGAAGACCGAACAGTCAGACCTGTTGATGGTTATGTTCGGCCGCAACGGGGAGTCGCCGATTCCAATCATCGCTGCCCGCAGCCCTGGCGATTGCTTCTATGCGGCGATTGAGGCGTGGACGATCGCCACGAAATTCATGACGCCCGTGTTCCTGTTGTCGGATGGTTACATCGCCAACGGAGCCGAACCATGGAAAATTCCTGATTTCAATTCACTGCCGAAAATTGTGGTGAATCACCCTGGGCCAATGACGGACGACGAAGTCTTCAAGCCTTACTTGCGCGATGAGAATCTGTCGCGACCATGGGCGTTGCCAGGTACGCCAGGCCTGACGCATCGAATTGGCGGCTTGGAGAAGGAAGACGTCACCGGCAACATCAGCTATGACCCGAAGAACCACCAGCACATGGTGAACACGCGAGCTCAAAAAGTCGAAAACGTTGCGCGATTTATCGAGCCAGCCAAGGTAGCGGGCGACGAAAGCGGCCTGCTTGTTTTGAGCTGGGGCGGCACCTACGGGGCGGCTTACACGGCAACCATGCGGGCTCGAAACCAAGGCAAACGCGTTGGCCATCTGCACCTCCGTTGGCTAAATCCATTCCCCTCCAACTTGGAAGAAGTATTGCGTCGCTATGACAAAGTCCTGATCCCAGAGTGGAACACGGGGCAACTGAAATTGCTGATCAATGCGAAGTATCAAGTCGGTGCTTTGGGGCTGAACAAAGTTCAAGGAAAGCCGTTCGCCGTGAGCGAGATTACGGATGAGATTAATCGGTTGTGCTAGTGATTGAGGATAAAAAAGTTTTTTGGCAGCGAATTAAGAAAATTTCTCGAAGCCTCGAAGATAAAAAATCGAGCTTCAGTTTTGAATAAGGCGAAATGAAATGGCAACTGACCTTCCAGTACTAACCGCTGCGGACTTCACCTCCGATCAGGATATTCGCTGGTGTCCAGGCTGCGGGGACTATTCGATTCTGGCGCAGATGAAGAAGGTTTTACCGACACTGGGTGTGCCGCGTGAAAAGACCGTCTTCATTTCCGGCATCGGCTGCTCCAGCCGGTTTCCCTATTATGTCAACACTTATGGAATTCACAGCATTCACGGGCGAGCGCCGGCCTTTGCGACCGGATTGAAGACCTCGCGACCAGACCTCAGCGTGTGGGTGATTACCGGCGATGGCGACGCCCTCAGCATTGGCGGCAATCATTTTTTGCATGTCATGCGCCGCAATGTAGATTTGAATTTTGTGTTGTTCAACAACAGCATCTACGGCCTCACGAAGGGCCAGTACTCGCCGACCTCTCCGATGGGCAAGGTCACGAAGAGCACTCCGATGGGTTCGCTTGATTTTCCTTTGAACCCGATTTCAGTGGCATTGGCAGCCGAGGCAACTTTTGTGGCCCGTTCCGTCGATACCAATATCAAACATCTCGGCGAAGTGTTGACGCGAGCAGCCCACCACCGCGGGACGTCGTTTGTCGAGGTCTACCAGAATTGCAATGTCTTCAATGATGGTGCGTGGGACTACGCGAAGGAAAAGGGAGTTCGCGAACAGCACACCGTGGAGTTGGAACATGGCAAGCCAATGGTTTTTGACAGCGGCAAAAAAGGCATTCGCTTGAATGGGTTTCAACCGGAGGTTGTTGAACTCGACGGCTCGATTCCGACTGACGATTTGTTGTTCCACGATGAGAAACAAGAAACGCCTACCTTGGCCTACGCCCTCAGCCGCATGCGTTACCCGCAGTTCCCCGAGCCGATCGGCGTCTTCCGTTGCGTAGATCGACCGACTTACGATTTCCAAGTGAACAACCAGATCGAACAGGCCAAGACGCAACGTGGCCCCGGCGATCTGCAAAAGCTATTCTCCTCCGGCGAAACCTGGACGGTGAGTTGATTGCAGCGAGCTGTTGGATTTAAAGCCTATCTCAACCGGGGCGTGAAGCTCGCTGGTTGTTTCCGCGCCGACCCTTTTGGGGGATCGCAATAATTCAAGGCAAATGGATTTTCAGGTCGACGTCTTTCCCCACCAATGAACCAATCGACTCGAGTGGCACGTAAAGCGCTTCCCTGGGGGAGATGAATTGGATCGCAAGATTGCTTGGGTCCGTGCTCGCAGCGAACCCTTGTTGTGACCGAGCTCAGCAATTTTTTCAAAACAGGATTCATCCGCCGTTGAGTTGAACAAACAGACTTCAAATTGTCGCATTTGCGGCTTACCAGTTGACATTTCCACGCTATTTCGACGACGATAACGACTCTTCAATTCGGGCGTCAGGGCGAGGGTTGCACGATCGATGATCAAGATTTTTCCGTTTCGGGCCATCATGCCGCCTCCAGCAGTTGCCAGCCAAATTGCTTGTGAGCCGTACGACGTCATCAGCACCGAAGAGGCACGCGAACGTTCCGCAGGGAATCCATTGAGCTTCCTGCACGTCGTGCGCTCAGAAATTGATTTGCCGGCAGCGACGGACCCCTATGCTCAATCGGTCTATGACACAGCCGCTTCAAACCTGGAGCGAATGATCGGTGACGGACATTTGATCGAGCAACCGCGGCCCGGAATGTTTATCTATCGGCAGACGTTTGAAGGCCGGGAACAATACGGAATCGTTTGCACTTGCGATGCCGAACAGTATCGCCAAGACTTGATCAAGAAACACGAGAAGACCCGACCCGATAAAGAAGACGATCGCACACGCCACATGACGGTCAGCAGCGCACACGCCGAGCCTGTGTTTTTGACCTTTCGGGATACTGACGAAGTAAATTTGCTAATCCAGTCGGATTCCAAAGGGGTTCCGCAGATCGATTTTGTGGCTGCCGACAAAGTTCGGCATTCCATCTGGCCTGTCGCCGATCCAGCGAAGTACACGCAGGCGTTTGGCAAAGTCCCTGCACTTTATATTGCGGATGGCCATCATCGGACTGCGGGTGGCGAGCGCGCTGCGGCTAAGCGTCAAGCGAAAAATCCCCAGCACACCGGCAACGAAGAATACAATCGCATTCTCTCGGTAGTCTTCCCCGCCAGCCAATTGAAAATCCTCGCCTACAATCGGGTTGTGAAAGACCTCAATGGACTCAACGGCGAGGCATTGATCAGTAAACTCTCGCAGGTCGGACAAATTGGAGAAACCAAGAACCCAGTTCCCAACCGGCCAGGCACGGTTTGTATATATTTCGCCGGCAAGTGGTTTGCTTTTTCCTTCCCGTCGAGTTCAATCGATACTTCCGATCCAATCAATTCTCTCGACGTATCATTACTGCAGTCGAGAATCCTTGAGCCGATCTTGGGTGTGGGCGATCCGCGGACTGACAAACGCATCGGCTTTGTCGGCGGAATTCGGGGGACGGCGGAACTTCAAAGACTGGTTGATTCAGGGCAAATGGGCGTGGCTTTCTCAATGTTCCCTACGAGCATCGAACAATTGCTGAACGTCAGCGACGCTGGCAAAATCATGCCCCCCAAATCGACTTGGTTTGAACCGAAATTGCGCAGCGGCCTGTTTGTGCATCGTTTTGAAAATTTCTAAATTACAAAGTGCTTATGAAAATCCTGATAGCGGACAAGTTCCAGGCGAGTGGTATCACTGTATTGCGCGAGATGGGATGTGAGGTGATCTCCAAACCGGATTGCGGCGCGGAAAACCTCCCCGCAGTCCTGGCCGAAGTGAATCCCGATGTCTTGATCGTTCGCAGCACCAAGGTCAATGCGGCCGCCATTCGCTCGGCGAAACGGTTGGGCTTGATCATTCGCGCTGGTGCCGGTTACGACACCATCGACGTCGCTGAAGCAAGTCGACATGGAATTTTCGTGACCAATTGTCCAGGCAAGAACTCGGTCGCGGTTGCTGAGGTTGCTTGGGGATTGATTCTCGCTTGTGACCGTCGCATTCCCGACCAAACTGCAGATCTTCGCGCGGGGAAATGGAACAAGGGCGATTACTCCAAAGCTCGCGGCTTGAAAGGCCGCACGTTGGGAATCGTCGGCACGGGACAAATCGGCGTCGAGATTGCCGAACGCGGTAAGGCCTTTGGCATGAAGGTCCTCGGCTGGAGCCGTAGCTTGAATCCCGACAAAGCCGATCAATTGGAAATCGGTTTTTGTCCTTCGCTGGTTGATCTCGTACGGCGGAGCGACGTGGTAAGTGTGAGTGTCGCGGCCAATAGCGAAACGGAAGGGCTCATTGACGCCGAAGTCATCGCGGCAATGCGGCCGGGCACCATTTTCATCAACACCAGTCGCGGCTCGGTTGTGGAAGAGGCTCCCCTTATAGCGGCGATCAAGGAAAAAGGGATTCGCGCGGGACTCGATGTCTTTGCCAACGAACCGGCAGGCAGCAACGGGAACTTCACCAATCCCATCGTGCAACTACCTGGGGTTTTTGGAACCCACCATGTCGGTGCTTCCACCGACCAAGCACAAGACGCAATTGCCGATGAAGCCATCCGGATTGTTAGTCACTTCCTGAAAACGGGTGAGGTCTGCAATTGTGTAAACGTTGCCGAAAAGACTCCGGCAACCTCTCTGTTGACGGTTCGCCACAAGAACCAGCCGGGAGTGCTGGCCCACATCTTCGACGTGATCGGCGATTCGCAAATCAACGTCGAAGAAATGGAAAACATCATTTACGAGGGTGCCGAGGCGGCCTGTGCACGCATTCAACTCGATAAGGCACTTTCGGCCGACCACATTGCGAAGATCCAAGCGAATGCCAATGTCTTGGCGGTCGAACTGACTCGAATCTAGATTTGCTGCCGGATTGATCGCCACCCAAGACCGTTCGGTGGCCGGTTTGCTGCGGTGAAGTGGCATGTTCTTGTAATTTACGCAACAACATGCAGAATAACCGCATAGAAACATTGCTATTCTTCCCACAAGATTTCAGGCGCGGAGTTGTAACCCATGGCAGCCACATCAGCGGCAGTAGTCATCGAACGCATTTTTAATTTTTCGGCCGGCCCAGCAGTCTTGCCCGAATCTGTAATTGAACAAGCTCAAAAAGACTTGTGGAATATCTTCGATTCCGGAATCGGAATTATGGAGCACAGCCACCGCGGAAAGGTGTTCGATCGCGTCATCGAAGAAGCCGAAGCCGATTGTCGCAAGATCGCGAATATCTCGGACGACTACGCAGTTCTTTTCCTCCAAGGGGGCGCGACCACCCAGTTCGGGCAGATCCCGATGAACTTTCTGGGCCCCGACAAGATCGCCGATTATCCCAACACCGGTGAATGGACCACCAAGGCCATTAAGGACGCGAAGTTGTTCGGCAAAGTCAACGTTCCCTTCGATGGAGCGGCCGAAAATTTTGTCCGCGTCCCGACGGATGCTGACATGGCCGGCAAACTCTCGCCAAACGCTGCCTACATGCACTATTGCAGCAACAATACGATCTTCGGTACACGATACCTGACGCCACCCAAAACAAAGGCTCCGTTGATTTGCGATGCCAGCAGCGAGATGTTCAGTCGACCGATTGATATCAACAAACATGCTTTGATTTATGCGGGAGCCCAAAAGAACCTTGGACCTTCTGGTGTGACGCTGGTGATCATTCGCAAGGACTTCGCGGCGACTGCCAACAAGAATTTGATGGCGATGATGAGCTACACCAATCACATCGAAAACGGTTCACGCCTTAACACGCCACCGACCTTTGGGATTTACTTCATGGGTTTGGTCTTCAAATGGATTCTCGAGCAAGGCGGCTTGAGTGTGATCGAAAAACGAAATGCGGCGAAAGCCAAGTTCATTTACGACGCAATTGATGAAAGCGGCGGATTCTACATCGGTCACAGCCACCCCGAATGTCGCTCGCACATGAACGTCACGTTTCGCACACGAACTCCCGAGCTTGACGCTCTGTTCTTGAAGGAAACCGCGAAGAATCGTATGGATGGCCTGAAGGGTCACCGCAGCACTGGCGGTATCCGAGCGTCAATCTACAACGCGTTCCCAGCCGCAGGCTGTGAAGCCTTGGCGCAATTGATGCAGGATTTCGCGGCCCGAAACGGTTAATGCCGTTGCCGCCTGATGATCGCCCATCAATGTCGTTTCTGGCTTAAGGACGAAACCTCCGCTACAATGATTGAAGGTGTTTACTCTTCCCTGCTGCGCTCCGAGACGTAATCCGTACGATGGTTTGACATGCCAGAATCTTCAGTTGCTGAATTCGAGAAGAATTTGCGGATGAGCGGAGCTGTCTCTGACAACCAACTGTCAAAAATTGACTTCACGGAGTTTTCTGATCCGAGGTACCTTGCGAAACGTCTGGTTGACCAACAAGTGTTGACTGAATGGCAAGCGAAACTCGTCTTGTCCGGAAGAAATCAGATGAAGGTTGGGGGCTACCTGCTCCTCGATCGCGTGGAACGTAACGAACTTGGTGACCGGTATCAGGCGAAACACCAATCCTTGGACCGCTTGGTAGAACTGCAGTTTCTGCCTAAGGAATTTAACCGTCAGTCGCCTCAATTCGAGCCGTTCATTAAATCCGCGCGGATGATGACCGAGATTGATCATCCCAATCTGGCCCATGTGTACGATGTCGGAGAAGAGGGAAGTCGATACTACGTTGTTCAAGAGTTCGTCAATGGCGAACCTCTCTCGGCTTTTGATTTCGCCGCCATGGCACCGGCGGATGTGATTCGACTCATTAAAGAATTGGCCTCGGTCGTGCGGTTCCTGCACGAAAGGAAAATTTTGCACGGCTCAATCAACAAAGATACAGTGTTTATCAATCGTGGCGGACAATGCCAGCTCAACGGGCTGATTACCAAAATTCTGCAGGAACGAGTGCTCGGACGTCATGATGAGTTTGCGGCCAAACAAGAGGCTTTGCAATTCGGCTTGATTGATCGCGTAGCCATGCAAAGCTTGGCCGGAGAATTGCTCGAAAAGGCATTGGGACGCGACGCTGACCCGGAACTCCTGGCAAACATCGTTCAACTTGGAAATAAACCAGATTCGCTCGAGAAGATTG
>JBEBGH010000380.1:0-4748 GCA_040081565.1 Pirellulaceae bacterium | reverse complement strand
TGCTCGTTATCCGCCGAAGACGAAAAGACCATGTTGGCTTGGGTGGCTAGCGGAGCTGCCGAAGGCGACCCGACCCAAACGCCAGCACCTCCACAGTTCATCTCTGGTTGGCAATTGCCCAAAGAACCGGACTATGTTTGCGACATCATGCCGAAGCCGTACAAGGTCAAGGCAACGGGCGACATTCCTTACAAGCATTTTGTCGTGGACCCAAAATTCACCGAGGACAAATGGGTTCGGGCCGCCGAAATGCGTCCCAGTTGCTTGGGAGTCGTGCATCACATTTTGTGTTTCGTTGTTCCGGCTGACGCGAAAAGCCTCGAACAGGAGATCGATGGTTTTCTCGTGGGCTACGTTCCCGGAATGTTGCCGCCAGCGTTGCCGGATGGGTACGCGAAGAAAATCAAAGCGGGCTCGAAACTGGTTTTTCAAGTTCACTTTACGCCGAATGGCCGTGAACAACTGGAGCAAAGCCGATTGGGGTTGGTCTTCGCCGACGATGCGAGTGTTACCCACGAGGTCCTGACGACATGCGCGGTGAATCCGAAGATTACGATTCCGGCCAACGATCCAAACTACACCATCAAAGCGAGGAATCGATTTCCCTTGGGCGAATGGCCCATTCTCGGGATGATGCCCCACATGCATTTGCGAGGCAAGTCATTTCGTTACGAAGCGATCCTGCCCGATGGCAAGCACGAAGTTTTGTTGGACGTGCCTCGGTTTGATTTTAACTGGCAGACATCCTATCAATTTGCCGAGCCGCTTAACCTGCCTGCGAAGACTCGAATCGAGTGTGTGGCGGCCTTCGACAACTCTTCGGCCAACTTGAACAACCCCGATCCATCCCAAACAGTCCGCTGGGGCGATCAAACTTGGGAAGAAATGATGATCGGCTACTTCGACGTCGCCATCCCCAAAGCCGAAGCCGAAAAAATTCGCGACAAAATGCTCCGTCGATGAAACATCTCGGTGGTTTCAAAAACGATCTTCGCTGACCGCATACTGACGAGTGGCCAAAATCGGTACTCTAGTTCAGCGAACAGGCCGTTATGCGGACCTTTTCCAACATCGGGAATAGACTTAAGATAGAGTAGGTGAATAATCGGGCATCGAAGCGAGATGATCGTACGTTTGGTGCCTGCTTCTGAGACCTCGAGAAACTAAGCACCGATTTTTTGGTCTCGGCAAAAATTTAATGCGGGATTCAATTAGAAAAAAAGCAGGCAACCCATGAGCACCAGCGCACCGGCACCATCGCCCGCCAGCAAACCTGGCAAAGACCCTTTGCGATTGATCGACGTTGACTTTGTCCGCTTCTACGTTGGCAACGCCAAGCAGGCCGCGTATTTTTACGCCCAGAGCTTTGGTTTCGAGATCGAACAAATCTCGGACTTAACCACCGGCTCGCGGGAATCGGCGACCTACCTGCTCACCCAAGGCAACATCCGTTTCTTGCTCACCAGCGCGCTCACTTCCGATCACCCGGCGAGTGCCGAAGTAGCGTTGTATGGCGACGGCATCAAGGACATCGCGTTCACCGTCGACGATGCCGTTCAAGCCTATGAAGAAACTCTGAAACGCGGGGCCGAATCTGCCTACGAGCCGATCGAACTGAAGGACGGTGAGGGCACGGTGGTAATGGCAGGCATTAAGTCCATGGGCCGCGTCATCCATTCCTTCGTTTCCCGTACGGGCAACTACGCCCTCGACAAAGTCAAACGCGGGGGGAACTACATGCCCCGCTTTCAAAAGGTCTCGGACTTGGCGATTAACGAATACAATCGCCAAAACCCCGTCGGGCTCTTCTACGTCGACCATTGCGTGGCCAACGTAGAGAAGGGCAAGATGAATTATTGGGTGGATTGGTACGCAGAAATTCTGGACTTCAATTTGTTCAAACATTTCGACGACAAAGATATTTCCACCGAGTATTCCTCGCTGATGTCGAAGGTCATGGATTCCGGTCGCGAACTAATCAAAATCCCGATCAATGAACCAGCCGACGGCAAACGCAAGAGCCAGATCCAGGAATATCTCGACTGGCACAACAATACCCCCGGCATTCAACATCTGGCGTTGTTGACAAAAGACGAATTGCACACGGTCGGGCGGTTGCGGCAACGAGGTGTCGACTTTCTGAAAATCCCCGAAACGTATTACGAGACGGTTTGGAACCGAGTAGGAGATGTAAAGGAAAACAACGAGATTATCAAAGACCTGAGGATTCTGGTTGACCGGGACGACAAAGGATACTTGTTGCAGATTTTCACCAAGCCGTTGCAAGATCGCCCGACCTTGTTCTTTGAAATCATCTGCCGCCGAGGTAGCGAAAGCTTTGGCAAAGGCAATTTCAAAGCGCTGTTCGAATCGTTGGAAATTGAACAAGAACGCCGCGGCAATTTATAGATCACGTATGGTCCGAACTCGACAACGTCGAGCCGAAGCTATTTTTTCGTCGAGGACTTTCGGTCGGCATACTCAGTTGCCGCGATGATGATGACCGCGGAAATAATGACGGTCAAAACAACCCACACCGCAGGCGTCGTAGGGGTGACTTCTTTGATCGGCTGATACGGCCAGAGTCGCACGACCGAACCGAGCATCAGCCCAAACAGCACGCACATGGTTCCTGCCGGGCGGGTGGCGAACAGCCATTTTAGGAATCGCGAAAACCCAATCAAACCCACCGCGCAACCCAGTCCGAAGGTCACGCAAATCGTCAGGCTTCTAGGCAATTCTCGGGCATGGATCACATTGTCTCCAATTCCCAGTAGGTAATGATAGACGCCAAAAATCATTAGCATCATGGCTCCGCTGATACCTGGCAAAATCATCGCGCAAATGGCAATCACCGCGCACATGAAAATGAACCACAGCGGCGGATTGACGACAAGTGTTTCAGTTAGCGACGAAATTCCGGCAGCGACGCCCACTCCGATCAACATCAAGACAATCTCGCCTGGACCGATCGCCCGAATCTTTTGAATCGCGCGCCAGAGAAATCGACTAGAGCCCAGAATCAATCCTGCAAAAACCGCAAATACATACGGGCTTGTTTCTGGCGATTTCAGCAATTTGTGAATCGTCAACATGGAAGTGATGAAGCCGCAACCGATTCCTAAGATCAACATGGCCAAGAACGGAAAATTGATGTGTCGTGCTGCCGCGCGCAAATCAAATTTCGCCAAGTGTCCGACCAGTGTCTTGTCGAAATGGCTGATCGCCGTGACCAGTTCTTCGTAGATTCCGGTCAACAAGGCCACAGTGCCGCCCGAAAATCCAGGAACGACGTCTGCCGCGCCCATGCCAAATCCCTTTAACCAAGTTAGGATGGGCTGGCGAGTCTGTTGCTCTTCGATGGTCATACGATGATTCAAATGGATTCGTTTGTACTGAATTTTAGCGATTGTAATTGAAGTTAGTTCTTTCTGGCTGCGCCAAAAAAACCCAATTCCGCGATTGTCGAGCCAAAAAACCTTAGCAGCAAAATCGAGTTCTTGAGAGCAGGAGTTTGAAGTTTGACCCAGACCTTGAGCGTTGAGTCGCCAGCAAAAATCAATCTTTTCCTGGAGGTGCTCGGCAAGCGGCCAGATGGTTATCACGAACTGGAAACGGTCATGACGCGGGTTTCCTTGTCGGACCACCTGAGTTTTTCGGTTCTTGATTCCGAAATCAAACTGGACGTTTCGGCTCACGACGCTGCAGATTTGTCCGAGTTGCCCCCGTCGTCCGAAAACCTGATTGTCAGAACTTTGCGACGTTTGCAGGATCACAGCGGCTGCCGATTGGGGATGCAAGTCGAGTTGGTGAAACGCATTCCGATCAAGGCTGGGCTGGGCGGTGCGTCCAGTAACGCTGCGACTGCGCTGATGGCCGCCAATCACTTGTGGGGGCTGGGGCTATCGACCGAACAGCTCGCACGGGTAGCCAACGAGTTGGGGAGTGACATAACTTACTTTTTGTACGAGGGCACGGCCTTGTGTCGCGGTCGGGGAGAGCAAGTCCAACCGCTAAAGTCGACTTACGGTTGGCCAATTGTTTTGGTGCAACCGCCGTTTGGGTTGAGCACGGCCGAAGTTTTTCGCACAGTGAAAATTCCGACTCAACCGCGAACTTCGGCGGCATTGGTTGAGGAGTTGAAGGTCGGCAGCCCATTCGGACTATCGAATTGTCTATTCAATCGTCTGGAGGAGTCAGCGATGGAACACAGCAATTGGTTCCGTCCTACTCGTCAATTGTTTCGCGAGGCCGGCGCGGTGGCCGCTCAAATGACGGGTTCAGGATCCTGTTTTATTGGAATTTTTGCCAACCTGGAAATGGCTCAAACCGCGGTCCAAATGATCGGCAGTCGGCAGCCAAACTCCAGGGTCTATTGTTGCCAGACGGTACGCGACGGCTTTTCAATCGGCGGGAACCAGTCAATTCGCACAGTCGGCACGATCGGTAGGACTTGAATTCAGACGCGTCAACGGCAGGACAAGGCGACCCGAAAAACGGCTGGAGTGCCTTTTTCGGCAATAAAAAGGGCTCGGGCGTCACCAAAAGTTGACGGTTTTTTCGCGTTGTAACTATACTTGGAATAAAGCGGCCATCGACCCTTGCGAATGCCGACAAAGACGAACGAAGTAGTTGCGGTCTGAAATTCAAGACTCGCCAGCGGACTCACTGGTGAAAGTGGAGTGATATGAAGACGAATCGAATGGTTTTTTGGTGTTTGGCGTTTGCTGTTTTCGCAACTCGAACGG
>JBEBGH010000379.1:0-4750 GCA_040081565.1 Pirellulaceae bacterium | reverse complement strand
CGTCCCCCCTTGGACAAGTTGCGGATTTTTTGTTTCGGATCAAGTTCGAACTCCCTGATCTTAGTGCCAAAATGTTCGGCAAAACCGGGACGATAGAAACCCGCCGTGAACCAACCGATTTCGTCAATCGTCATCCAATCGTACAGCGTCGGAAATTCCGGAATGTAGCCAATTCGCGGACGAAGACTTTCGAAATCCCGCGTGCAATTTTTACCAAAGACCTCGGCGGTTCCGGAATCGGGCCGAACCAAGCCCATCAACGTTTTAATCGTTGTCGATTTTCCGGCTCCGTTTTCGCCCAGCAGCGCGAAGACACAACCGGAAGGAATTGAAAAACTGACGTTGTCCAGAGCCAGCTTTCTCCCGTACCGCTTCGTAAGATTTTGGATATTGACGATCGTGGTCATGAACATTTCCTTGTGGAAAAGATTGGGGTGAAACGATCACTGGGCCATCACTGGGCCCTAATTTTTGGAATTGATTTTGGACGGCAGCCTGCGCAACTCGACGTCGACGATTTTGGAAATTTCTTCCGGCGCTAGTTGACTGCGGAGGGCTTCTTCCAATACCAGCGAAATGCGTTCGCGGATCAGGCGTTGGCGGCTGTCGCGGCAGGCTGCCCGAGCGCCACGGGCGACGGCGAGCCCGGAACCGCGGACGGCCTCGATGATTTGTTCGGACTGCAGGTCGCGGTAGGCGCGGGCGACCGTGTTCGGGTTGATGGCCAACTCGCGAGCCATTTCCCGGACGGAAGGGATCAGCTGCCCCGGCTCAAACGCCCCCTCGGCGATGGCAAATTTGATTTGCCGGGCGACTTGCTCGTAAACCGGGACGCCGTTGCTGACATTGATTTCGAAGAACATCGTACGTTTTCCCCTTGGCTACTGTACTAGCACGATATAACAGTAAGCGGGATGGCGGCGGCTGTCAAGAGTTTTTTTCGAGAACAGGAATTTTTTTGAATGAACCTTCTTTCTCGATGTGGTTCCAAAATTGGGACAGCGGTGTTGTTGCTGCGGTAAATTCGCGGTGGAAGCAAAACGGCAAATGGGCTAAACTGGAGCACTTGATTTCGCAAGTTTTTTTGGCTTTAATCCTGAAGATACCCGTGACCGATCAACCCAATCACAAGCTGTACATTGAAACCGTGGGCTGCCAGATGAATGTCTTGGACAGCGAAATGGTGGTTGCCGATTTGCGGCGGCGGGGTTACGAATTGACGGACAACACCGGGGACGCCGATACGATCCTCTTCAATACCTGCAGCGTTCGGCAACATGCGGAGGACAAGGTCTATTCGGCACTCGGCCGTTTGCGGCTGGCCAAACAAAAGAATCCTGAAAAGATCATCGGCGTGATCGGTTGCATGGCCCAGAAGGACCAGGGGCTGATTTTTCAGCGGGCTCCCTACGTCGACCTGATTGTTGGGCCCGGCCAATTGCAGCAAGTTCCGGACTTGATTGAGAAGGCTCGCGCGGGTGCCAAACAGCAATCGGCCCTCAGCCTTGGTCGCAAGGACGGACCCACCGCCGACATTCGCCGCTCTCACGAATACGTCGATCCCCTCCGTGATCCCACGATGCGGCCGACACCATTCCAGGCCTACTTGCGAATTCAAATCGGTTGCGACAAGTTTTGTACCTACTGCATCGTGCCCATGACGCGCGGTCCGGAACAAGGCCGCTCGCCGCAGGTCATTGTCGATGAGGCCCGTGTGCTGGCCGCCCAAGGTACCAAGGAAATCACACTGCTGGGCCAAACGGTTAACAGTTACAAGTTCACGGATGTCAATGGTGTCACGACCGATATGGCCGACCTGTTGTGCTTACTCCAAGAGGTGGAGGGAATCGAACGCATCAAGTTCGTGACCAACTACCCGAAAGACATGACTTTCAAACTTCTGGAAACGATTCGCGATTTGCCCAAGGTCTCGACTTATTTGCATGTGCCGGCGCAAAGCGGGTCGAACGAAGTGTTGAAGCGGATGAAACGTGGTTACACCGTCGAAGATTACATGGCGATGATGGACCGAATCGAAGCGACGCTTGGATCGCGCGCCGCCGTTTCCAGCGACTTCATCGTGGGCTTTTGTGGCGAGACCGACGCCGAGTTTCAGCAAACCGTGGACTTGGTCAAACGCTGCCGCTTCAAAAACAGTTTCATCTTCAAGTACAGCGAACGGCCAGGCACAAAGGCCGCGGAGCACATGCCGGACGACGTGCCAGAAGAAGTCAAAAAACGCCGCAACAACGAATTGCTGGCGGTGCAAAATGCAATCAGCGAAGAAGACAACCAGCGTTTCCTGGGCCAAACCGTCCAAGTGCTGGTGGAAGGCCCGAGCAAAAAGGCCGAGACAGAAGTTGCCGACGGCGCGCCGCTGCAACTCACCGGTCGCACCACCGACGATCGCATTGTGGTGTTCGACGGGAACCCCCGGCTGATTGGCCATATCATTCCGGTTGGAATCTTCGAAGTGAGCACCTTCACGCTGATCGGAACACCAATCACACAGCATGTCGGGCCCGAACTCGTGGGACTTGGATCTTAAGAGTCCTCTCAATCTTGCATTGGGCAGCACCAATCTAAGTCGGTGCCTGCTCGTTCCGTCTGCTTGCTAGCGAAACTGAAATTTGGCGAAGAGGCGTTGAGTTTGCTTTTTGCAGGCGTCTTTGCTGATGATGCAGACTTTGTCGGACGATGATGAGGGCATCACACAAATTTTCCACGGAGCCTGTCATGCGCACTCCAACTTTCGTTCGCTTCGCCGTTGGCGCCTTCATTCTGGGTGTCGGTTCAAGCTTGGTTGCTCAGGAACCAACGGTTGCCGACAAGGGGCTCGATCCCACCACCATCAAATTCGACGCGATCGATGAACAAGCAGCTCCGGCAGCGAAACTCCCAACGCCAGTGCACACGCCGAATTTGACTCCGGTTCCATCTCAACTTCCGTCGTCGTCCAAAAAGACCTCGTTGTCGAGCGGGACTGAATTGCAACCGATGGCCCCGACTGCGCGCCAGCATTCGATCATTGCCCAACCCGTGGCCGCCAGTAAGAAAATCGAACAGAAGTCCAGCAAGGCAAACGAGCTGACCCCCCTCACCTTCCGCGTCAACTATCCGAGCGCGATAGTTTTGCAAGAACCGCTGGAGGTTCAGATTGAGGTCACCAACCCCAACAGCGTTGACGTGAAGGAAGCCCGGTTGGTGTTGTCTCTGCCAGCTCATCTACAATTCAACAGCGCGACGCCGGAGCCGGTAAACGTAAGCGACAAGCAAATCGAGTTTTCCCTCGTGGACTTGCCAGCCGGTAACACCTCGAAAGTGGTCGTCAACGTCGTGCCGACGGACAAACAAGCGATTTCGTTCGAAACGCAACTAATGATCGTTAATCGTGAGCGCGTCGAGATCGCCGTTCAGGAACCCGTGCTGGATATTTCGGTAACGGGACCAGAGCGCCTGATTGCCGGCGACGTCGCCGAGTTTTTGGTGACGGTTGCCAACCATGGCGACGGCCCAGCTCGAACCTTGCAACTCAAACCCGCGATCACCAGCGGCTGGCAGTTGGTTGAAAACAACGAAAGTGATTTGTCCGTCGAAGCGTTGAATCCAGGCGAGCAACATGTATTCAAGATTCGTGCGTCCTTCGCCGGCGAGGGATCTGCCCAGATCGAGTTTGTCGCCACTGCGAGAGCCGCGGCGACCAAAACTGCATCGACCTCCATCACTGCCGTAAAACCGGAATTAGAAGTCCACGCGTTCGGCCCTAAAAGCGCGTTCGTCAATCACCGCAACGTCTATGGTTTGAAAGTCCGCAACAGCGGCCAAGCCGACCTCTCGAATGTTCAACTGCAACTCGGAGTTCCCACAGGCGCTGTAGTTCATACCGTCAGCCGTCAATGTACAGGAGAGACGCAGCCCAACCAACTGAATTGGATCCTCGATTCTCTTCGCGCTGGTGAAGAAGCTGAGATCCAATGGATCGCCAGTTGTGAAAAAACGGGCAACTGCAATTTTGACGTGACGTTGACCAGCAAGGAAACAAAAGCCAAAACCATCAGCTTGCCCACCGTGATCGATTCTCGCGCCGACTTATCGATGTCTTTGCGCAACACCAATGACCCGATCCCTGCGGGCGAAGCGACCGAGTACGTCGTCCTGGTTGAAAACAACGGGACCAGTCCAGCAAAGAATGTGACGGTGCAAATCGAGTTGCCAAGTACTTGGGTTGCAATTTCCAAAGAGGAAACGGAATTGACTCAGGCTCAACGAACTCTGGATTTCGTCATCGATAACCTGCCTGCCAAGGAGAAACGAGAGTTGCGTTTCAAGGCGGGCAGCAACACGCCAGGTGAATACGTGGTACGAGCGAAGTTGTCGACAGGCACCTCGCGAATCAGCTTGACCGCCGAGGACAGCACACTTGTTTACAAATCTGACAGCCATCGAGTCAGCGACAAAGCTGGTTCCGCCATTCGCTAATTCTTTTAAGAGCTTTGCGGCTGCTCGTCATCGACGAAATAATCGTTGCGGTCCGCAGACCCTGCGCATTCGATTCCGAAGCGAGCCTTGAA
Source organism: Pirellulaceae bacterium (assembly GCA_040081565.1). Taxonomy (GTDB): domain Bacteria; phylum Planctomycetota; class Planctomycetia; order Pirellulales; family Pirellulaceae; genus BJ22. The sequence goes on along the minus strand of JBEBGH010000379.1, from coordinate 179 downwards.
ATCGAGCGTTGCCGCCAACCGCGGGCCCACCGCCATTCATGATGTTCGCATTTTACGTGGGAATTTCCCAGTATTTTTCCTTGCGAACAAACGGATGAACTAGAGTTCCGATACGCGTCGCCTTTTCGTTTGCGGCGTTTACGGTTGATCTTGAGTCTAGAACATTCTGTTAATGACGC
>JBEBGH010000378.1:0-4775 GCA_040081565.1 Pirellulaceae bacterium | reverse complement strand
GTCGGATACGATTTGAAATTCGGGATTTGTTGGGTTACCGATGGCTCGCCCAGCAAACAATCGTAGTTGACTTCGTTGGCTTCCAAAAACGACCGCAACGACTCCCGGCGTTGTTCCAAAGTTTCCGCCTGTTCCATGGCGATTCCGACGACTTTCAGACCCTTGTCGCGATACGATTCCTGCAAGTTGTTTAAGTGCGGAATCGAGGCTCGACAGGGTGCACACCAAGTTCCCCAAATATCCACCACCATGATTTCAGAATCATCATAGTGCGACTTCGCAATTCGGGCTTGCTCGACGTTCAACAACGAGAAGTTAAACGGGAACGACTGAAAGTTATTGACGGCGCTCGAAATCGTCGGTTGAATCGACTGTCGATATTGGGTGCGACGGGATTCCACCGCCGTTTTGATTTGGTCGAAATTCGGCGAGTCCTTGATGGTCTCGTCAAGCAGAACCTTATCGAACTCTACGAGGCCCCAAGTCAACGCCTCATTGACGGCGGCCAAGGCTCGGACTTCTTCGCAACGCATAATCTCGCCGCGAGCTTCGCTAATCAAGTAAGCGGCCAGGCCCGCACGGGCAGCTGCAGGAAAAGCAGGGTTTTGCGCCAATTTACGGCCAATCGACCCGACTTTCAGGAATAAATCCGAAGCCACAGGTTGTTCACTGGTGCGAAATTGATTGCCTAAAACATCAATCAAGTTGGCGGCTTGGCAACTTAACTCTGGGTTGCCTTGTCCGTTAGCATCCGCGATCAAAAGCAATCGGCTTGAGCTCACTATCGCCAGTTTACCCAGATCACTTGTTCCTGGGAAAACACCAACGTTTTTTGGATTCTTATTTAGCTCTGCAACAACGTCCAGAATGCGAATCTGGGACTGTGGGCTAGTTGCGAATTTCAGAGAAAGCCCTTGGAGTTTTCCGACGAATTCCTCCCGATCACCGCTTTGGGCAAACTCTGATTGAATGTTTTTCAGGAGTTCGTTGAATTCGCTGGATTGAGCGGATTGAACTGGAACTTGGGTCGCAATCGCTGCTAAAGTTCCCAACGATGAGATTTGAGCGATCAAAGCTGCGATCGCCAGAAAAAAAGAAAAGTGTCTTCGATCCATTCTAGGCCTTTTCAAACAAGTCAGTGAAAATCGAAAGGACAAGTGCTGCCCGTAAGGTCACGAATGTAACCTTTCGATCCACTCGCTCAAGTGGCCAAATTATCAATTGTGTTAAATTGGAGAGAATGGCTTTCACAGCATCAAGCGTGCCAATAGCAGTAAAGCCAGCGGTTTTGGGTGTTTTGGGTTGTTTGATTTTTTTTAAGGTGGTTTGAAACCACGTTAGGCCTTTTCTGAAAATGCTATTCTCGGGAAACTGGCGGCACTGGAATGCCTAAAAAATTAGAAGAGACTGCGAATTGCGATAAGCTCACCTTATGGCTTTAGCCCGCGTGCCAAAATTTTTCCAGTGATTTGCTATCAAAACCCGGACACGCTCGTATTTTGTAGTGTTCGCGACCACTATTCCTTGGCGGCAGGTTGCACTTCTCCATCCGAAATTCCCGACAAGGCAAAAAGAACTATCGGATCGATGTTCCGCGATTGAACGCCGAATTCCCCGCCGACCATCACAAAATTCACGCCGTTCCGATGATACGAACCAAAACCTCGGACTGAAGAATTCGTTGCATTCCCAAGAAAAGTCGCCGACTTGAATTTCTCCAAGACCAAAACGTTTTCTGCGGGGAAATCTCCGCGGATTACACCGATCCCACCCAACGACCAGGCAACCATTTGGGAGCGGTTTCCCTCGAAAACACGGCCAATTGTTTCGCCGTACAGCAACGTGCGAGACTCTCCATCCTTGATCGCTGCTGACGTCGTTTTAGAACGCGAACGCATCGGACCCATCAACGGAGCCGCTTTGGAATCAGGCACATTACAAAGTCCGCCAGTCACTCCACCGTTCGCCAAGAAATTAGATGCCGCTAGGGGCTTGGCCCCGTTCCAAAGCTGTATTCCAAAATCGTCATTCGCCACTTGCTCGGTTGGAGTGGCCGGAGGAGTCACCGGTTGAGTTGCGCAAACCAATTGTCGCGCGGGGTTTTGAACCACGTCCACATCAGCGGGACAAAGCAGTTGCGGTTCAGACTTGGTAGCGGCACCCCCGTCAACCAAATTCTGCGAATAACTCGTCCAATCGAGTTCAATAGCACCGAACTCCAATGAGCTTGCTGGCAGTCCATTGACGGTGCCTTCCAGATAAGGCAGGACGAATCCAAAAGCCGAAGTGTTTGGCACTCGCCGCCAACTTTCTGGCGAATTCTGCTCGTACCATTTTTCGGCCGCCACTCCGTCCGGTTGCCCCAAGGTCCCCGGCGGCAAATGACCTACGTTGGTCTGGTATTCTTTGGTCGCTTCGCCCAACTTACGCAATCGTTCCTGGCACAAAACGGATCGGCTATCTTCGCGAGCTTTGGCTAGATACTGAACCAGCAGCAACGCAACGACGAGCCCGATAACGGCCAGGAAAAGAACATTGATCCGGTTCATTGTTTTGCTCCATGATTTCGAAACCGAGACTATTTTACCGGTTCCGAACGGCGATTGATCACCGAAAGAGCCTCTGCCGCACAAATCTTGATTGCGTCGCGTGCCAGATCGCCAGCCAGGATTCGCGAGGCTTTCCCGGATGAAATCGAGTTGCGGACCTCTTCGATTTCGGCGACAAACCCGGCGATTGCATCTCCAGAATCATTCCCGGGACGCAAGACATTTCCCTCCCGATCAATCAACTTGATCGGCATCGATTCCGAGCTGTCCGCAAATGCAGCCGACTCGAAGTGCAGGGTTGCCGACTCCAAATGGATTTCGAAGCCATGCGTAAAGGGCCGCCCTTGTTGATGGACGACTCCCATGACGCTGGAAACCACGAGGTCGTTACCAAAGTCAAATTGGGTGTGGGCGTACTCCACCGTGCCGCCATTCAACCGGCCTCGGCTGCTCACCGATTGAGGCATCCCAAACAGCAGGCGAATGAAATGCGCGTCGTGGACGTGCAAATCGAGTAGCGGTCCGCCGACGCGATCCAAATTGAAAAAATGAGGCAACCAAGTGGGATTGGAAATGACCCGTTTAAAGTAGCCTCCGAGCAATCGCCCGTACCGCCCCGACCAAATCTGTTCCAGTGCCCAGCGATACTCCGGAAAAAACGGCAACACATGCCCGACCGAAAGGACGCGTCCATTCTTCTGACACGCCGCAACGATCGCGTCGGCGTCGGGAACGCGGAGCGCCAACGGCTTTTCGCAAAAGACATGCTTGCCATGCTCGGCCGCCGCGACCGCTGCCGCCATGTGATCAGCCGGTGGCATGCAAATGTCAACCACATCGACGTTAGGGTCGTTGAGCATTTCCGTGTAGTCACTGTATTTGGCGATTCCGCGTAAGTCGACGTGCTCGCCGGGCGGCCCGAAATTTCCTTTGATCGATGTCCAGTCGCCGCTTAATCGTTTCGCGTCCTTTTCCGCAACAGCAACCACTTCGATCCCCGCCACCCGCTGGTAGGCCAGCCAATGAATCCAGCCCATAAAGCCGATTCCAGCAATTCCCACGCGAATGGTTCCATCGTTATCTGCCATTACTTGTTCCTGAAAAATTTCCATCATCGGACTGCGGCCCAACCGGACGCAACCTCATGATATCGCGGCCAGCAGACATTTTGAAGCATTGCCGCGGTCGTTGGCCGCGCGACAAGCAGCAATGTATACTTGGGGTGGTAAGCCCGACTTAAACAGTGAGCCAAGTATGCCAATCGAAATGCGACTATCTCGAATCATAATTAGCGAGATCAACGAAAACCAAGTCGTGTTTCTCAAGGAAGTGAACGGCGAACGTCAGTTTCCGATTTTGATTGGGATCTTCGAGGCCCAGAGCATCGATCGCCGCGTGAAAAACATTAAACGCCCACGCCCGATGACACACGACTTGGTCGTGAACACGATCCAGGCAATGGGCGGTACGCTCGACAGTGTGATCATCAGCGATCTCAAGGATCACACCTATTTCGCGGTGATCCGGGTCAAACGAGACGGCGAATTGATTGAAATCGATTCGCGCCCCTCGGATGCGATCGCAATTGCCGTAACCTGTGATCCTCAATTGCCAATCTTCATCAACGAAGAAATTCTCAACGATTCGCTCGCCGGTTAGTTACCATGGGACTCAGCGATTGACCAATTGGGTTGGCTTGGATCGCGCACAATCGGCGGTTCATTCGTGAACAAATGATCGATTTGAACAGAAGGAAACCGAGGAAACGGAGAGTTCTCTGTTTTCTCAGTTACCTCCTGTTCCATCGTTCGTTGAATTCAATTTTGGCATTCGCAGTAATCCGGGTCAAACGAGACGGCGAATCGTTTTGAACAGAAGGAAACCGAGGAAACGGAGAGTTCTCTGTTTTCTCAGTTACCTCCTGTTCCATCGTTCGTTGAATTCAATTTTGGGCATTCGCAGTAATCCGGGTCAAACGAGACGGCGAATCGTTTTGAACATAAGGAAACCGAGGAAACGGAGAGTTCTCTGTTGTCTCAGTTACCTCCTGTTCCATCGTTCGTTGAATTGCCTTCAATCCAATTTGATTCGTGAACAAATGATCGTTTTGAACAGAAGGAAACCGAGGAAACGGAGAGTTCTCTGTTGTCTCAGTTACCTCCTGTTCATCGTTCGTTGAATTGCCTTCAATCCAATTTGATTCGTGAACAAATGATCGTTTTGAAC
>JBEBGH010000377.1:0-4814 GCA_040081565.1 Pirellulaceae bacterium | reverse complement strand
CGTATTTATCCGCGGGTGGTTCTCGTGGGCGCGCCTAATGCCGGCAAAAGCAGCCTCTTTAATTTACTAGCACAAAGGCAATTGGCGATTGTTTCGCCCATCGCCGGCACGACTCGCGATTATCTCTCTGCCGTCATTTCGCATGCAGGCAAGTCCTTTGAATTAATTGACACCGCAGGTCGGAATCCAAACGAAGTTCATAATGCCACGGATCATTCCATCGATACCGACATGGATCGGTTAGCGAGACAACAGCAGGATCAAGCGGACCTGGTAATTGTGTGTCTGGACTCCTCAACCGGAAAGGGAGAATTCGTCACAGGCCAGACTTACTTATCTTTACCCACCCACGCAATCTTCGTTGCCACCAAGTCCGATTTATCGGCGTCCCGCGACATGCCGCCTCCTTGGACGCCAGTCAGTGCTACAAACGGATCGGGAGTAGAATTGCTGCTCGGAAAAGTCATTGAATTTCTGGACCGAGCAAATCACAATAGTAGCGTCTTACAATCCACCAATTTGCGGTGTTTCGAATCGGCGAACGCAGCTGAAGAGGCGTTACTTTCTGCTTACAAATCGGCATCGACTATCGCGGGGGATGAAATTGTGGCGACTGACTTGAGAGTGGCTCTGGACGCCATTGGACAAATTGTCGGAACCGTTCACAACGAAGAAATTCTCGACCGACTCTTCAGTCGCTTTTGTATCGGCAAGTAACTGCTTACCTTTTAATCAACCGGGATCAATCCATGGCCATTCGTGCTCTCTTGTTGTTCACAATCTCTTCAATCCTCACTCTTGGGAGCATTGGCACCGCTCAGGAAGTCGGAGACAAAGTGGTTGTGATGGCGAATTACGACACCAAAATTCGCGACAAAGTAGTCGGCAAAGTTTACGCGGGTGGCGTTCATCGCGTCGTGGCTGTGGACAAATCGACGAAGACCGCCTGGTGCCACCTGGACAATATCAGCGGCTGGGTGCCGTTGAGAATCGTGAAAAAACTTGAGGCGGCCGACAAGGAGCTTTCTGAGTCCCTCAAGCGAAATCCTAACGATGCGGACTCGTTGGCGACCCGCGGATTGGTTCGCTTCGAGATGAATCAAGCGGATCAAGCCCTCATCGACTTCGATCGCGCTCGACGATTGAATCCGAATTCACCGATCATCTTGAATAATATGGGAAGAGTATTCAATTCCCAAAACCAGTACAACCAGGCTCTGGCAGCTTTCACCGAGGCGATTCGACTCAATCCGAAATTTACTCATGCCTACTTCAATCGCGGACTGGTTTATTACTCCATCAGCGATTTCCCCAAGGCCATCAAAGATTACGACATGGCCATTCAACTCGATAAAACGGATCCCTGGTTCTTCATTAATCGCGGGAACGCACAACATGCACAGGGAGAAATTGCCGCCGCTCTCGACAGCTACGCGGCCGCGGAAAATTTGAACGGAAAAATCCCCGAAATCTTCGTTGGCCGAAGCAACGTTTATCTCGGTCAAGACAAATTGCAAGATGCGATGGCGATGGCCAATCGAGCGGTCGAGCTAGACCCCAAAGATGCGTCAGCACTCAACACTAGGGGCTGGATCCACTACAAAATGAAGGACCTACAAAAAGCAACCGATGACTTGGACAAAGCCATCCAGCTCGCGCCCAAACTGGCGCTGCCGTATACGAATCGTGGCGTTGTTTACACGGAACTGAAGCAGTACGAGAACGCAATCAAAGACTTCAACCGCTCGTTGGCATTACAACCGGCCATCGCCATCGTGTTCATCAATCGCGGCAATGTCTGGATGAACTCAGGAGACTTCGCAAAAGCGAACGAGGATTACGCCAAAGCCCTGGAACTAGCCCCAAAAATCCCAGAATCTCAGGCGGCGCTGGCTTGGTTTCTGGCAGCGTGTCCGGATGAGAAGTTTCGCGATGGCAAAAAAGCTGTCGAGCTGGCGACCAAGCTATGCGAAGACCTCAAACTTGCTGATGCAAATCATCTGCACACCCTCGCGGCCGCACATGCCGAAACAGGAAATTTTGAGGAAGCCGTGAAAGCTGGTGAACAAGCCGTTGCGAAGGCGACGGACGACTACAAGGCCGCATTCGAAAAAGATCTCAAACGCTTGAGGGAAAAACAACCGTTGCGACACGAAGTTAATTGATCGAATTCTTGGCTATTCGCTCTTGCTTTCAGTTACGGTATTATCCGTCGTCGGTTTCGCCGCGCCCTTTTCGATCGGGCTGTCCAGCGTACTACCAATGCGAAATGTCTGGATTTCGGTACCGCGCTGGATAACAACGATCCGACCGTCAATGGAAATGACTTTCCAGGTTTCACCATCCAGTTGAAAGGTCTCGCCGATCTTCACGACCATAAACCCGTCTTTTTTGGTTTTGTTATTGATCAACAAGCTTTCACCTTTTCTGCCTGTGATGTAGGTCGTCGCAGCGAATAGAAAGGGCTTGGGCTTTTCTTGTTCCGGTTTTGCCTTTTCTTTTTCAACGACTACTTCGATGGTTTTTTCAATCGTTTTCTGCGGAATACCTGAATCGCTCACTTTGACACGCACCGAATACTCTCCGACGTTGACTTTAGGAGCGGTCAACTTCGCGCGGCGATCGCTTGGACTCTTCTGTAGAAGCTGAGCCCCTTCGATGTCCGAACTTAACAACTCAAAACTCAACAGGTCGCCGTCGTCTTCGTCATCTGCGGAAATGTCGAACTCAACATCGATTGTCTCTTCGTCGAGAGCGACCTCGAAATCTTCGGAACTGGTTTTGACTACCGGCGAATTATTTGCGGGGCCAAAGAAATTGCGGGAAAGAATCGCTCTCGTTTTTGCACTGTTGTCGATCTTCAATTCATTCGCCGCGGTCAGAAAATCGCGGTTCATCGGGGCGTCAATGAGTCGCAATAATTGCACCTCAAGATCCAAGCGGATGCCTTTTTCCCCGTCTTTCTCGGTCTTGTCGACAATTTTCTTCAGATCCAATGACTTGATGCGGTGTAGGACATTCATTCGGTTGAATTTGTCCATGAAGTCAACGATTTGATCCAGAGTTCCGCTGGCGTTGATTCGATAGGTAAATTCCTCCGCGACAGGAATCACGGTCCCAGCCGTTCCGGCTGACAAGGTATTTGTTGTTTTGTTCGGCGAAACGTTGTTGTATTTCAATTTGGAACCTTCAACCAACTTGATCAGCCAGTTTTGGTAGTCAATATTCGCTTGAGAAGCATTGGCTGGAGCACTAATGTTCGCGTAGTAGAACCGACGCTTCTGAGCCAGCTCCAAGTTGTCAATCTTGTCCTGCTCGTCTTGAACTTGGGTCATCAAACTCTGTTTCGCCGCGCGTAGGGCAAAGTACGAACTGCTGAATTTGGTGACACCCCAAAACAACAAAAAGATCGGGATCAGAGCCCCCACCATTAGCGCCAGCCTTTTTTCGCGTTTTGATAAGTTTTCAAACATTCGGTCGGTTCTATTCGCTAGGTGGGTTTACGGGAGTTTTAGACGATTGGGCTTCAAGCATTCGGCGGCGATGCTCTTCGGCAGCGGTTTGCGCTTCTCTGGTTTTTGCGGTGAAATCAATCAGGGCCAGGAACTGGCCTTCAATTCGATTCGAATATTCCGCATTCGAATTATCGATCGTTAACTTGAACGGCTCCACTTCGTACGGTCGCTTGGAAAGGTTCGCTTCCAACTCAGCCTTCACGGTGCTCGACCGAGCGTTGCCCGTAATCGAAAACGACGCAACGTTTTTCCGAACTGGCACTGGGCCCGGGACGGCTTCTTTAGCCAGCCGTCCGCTAATGGATGAAAGAACGACATCATCACCTGTTTTGAATCGGGTACTGATTTCCTGGAATTCGTCGAGCCAATTCACGCGCTCGGCATTCCATTCGTCCACCAAGCGAACTTCGGAGATTCGCTGAATCGCACTGGGCTGATTATTGGCTGGTTCGGTAATCTTTTTTAATGACGCCAATTCGTTTCCCAGGCTCGTAATGTCTGCTTTCACGGATGCAATCATGTACCAGGCCAGGAATCCGATGATGAGCGCACTGGCCGCGGACACGGCTGACCAAAGGGCAACACGACTGCGGTCCCATTTGCGAACCACTCGTTTTCGCGGGTTAAGAAAATCAACTCCGGGAACGAGCATGTCAATGGTCGTGGCGGCCGCGCCGATCAATGCCGCATAGGATTCAATTGGTTCTGAGGGTCTCGCCGCTATCTCCACTGTGCCGGGGTGCGATCCCGAAAGCGGAATGGTTGTGGTGGGAACCGTAGAATTTAGCTTTGCCTGCAGCGCGCTGAGTTGCGGCCAATTGCCAAACAACAAAATGCGTGCCACCGGTCGGCCGCCCAAGGATTTGGACGACATCATGGTCGTTCGCTGAATCTCACCATGGATCTCGTCTTCGAGTTCGGCCTCTGTATGACCGCCCAGCAAAACACTGCGATTCAATCGCAACAGATTGTCTTTGACCAACAACAGATCAAGTGTGTTGCCGGTCAATTGGGCAATCAACGATGGTGCCGGATCGGACAGCTGACGAACAATCGCTGCCACCTGGCAAAACGGCCGCAACAAAATTCGGCGATTCTTCAAAGCCAGTTGCTCAGCCAGTTTTTTTAGTTCTTCGCTAGTCTGAGGTCGCAAGGCCGTCGCCAAGACATTGCGGCTGACGGTTTCATTACTATCGAAGGGCACAAAATCAAACTGCCAACTTTCGTTCACATTGGCGAATTCATTTTTAGCGGAGAACTTTAGCAATTCCGGCAATTCATCGTTCGGCACGGGCGGAA
>JBEBGH010000376.1:0-4817 GCA_040081565.1 Pirellulaceae bacterium | reverse complement strand
TGCAATTCAATTTGATCGGTTTCCAAAAGACGTTCGATTTTTGGCTCACGGGCTGCCGACTTGATTTCGCGAGAGAGCGTTTTGGCTTGTTCGCGATTCGACTTCGAGACCAACATTCCCCCCACGATCAGCCCGCCCCCAATCGTCCATAAAGGGATTGCAGGCAAATTCGCCATCGGTAGCAACATCAGGAAAGCCGCCGAACAAAACATCGCAACTGGAGACGAAATCAGTTGGGTAATCGAATCGGAGGGCAAGTCCGAATCCTCAGTCCCACGAGTGATCAACAAACCTGCGGCCAAACTGATTAGCAAAGCCGGAAGTTGGCTGACGAGACCGTCTCCAATCGTCAACCGCGTAAAAACATTGGCCGCTTCCTGAATCGACATTCCAGCAGCAAGGCCCTGGACCATGCCGCCAACGATGTTGATCCCTGTGATCGCCAATCCAGCGATCGCATCACCTCGGACGTATTTACTGGCTCCGTCCATTGAACCTTGAAAATCGGCGTATTGGACGAGTTCGCGACGTCGCCGCTGGGCTTCCTCAAAGTTAATTGCCCCGTTTTGCAAATCGGCGTCGATCGCCATCTGCCGACCGGGCATTGAATCCAAAGCAAACCGTGCGGCGACTTCCCCGATTCTGGTTGCACCTTTGGTGATCACCAGGAATTGAACCAGAAAGAGAATCAGAAAGATGATCGAACCAACAACTATGCTGTCACCTGCCACGAACTGTGAGAAACCGTTAACGATTTCCCCGGCCGCCAACTCCCGATCCGTCGCACCATTTCCAAGAATCAAGCGAGTTGTCGCCACGTTGAGCGAAAGCCGAGACAACGTAGTAACGAGCAACAGCGAAGGAAAAACTTTCAATTCCAAAGGGGTCCGGACGAAAACTGCTGCCAAAAGCATCAACACGGAAACTGCCAGGTTCGCGACCAACAAAAAGTCCATCAACCAAGTTGGTAAAGGAAAGTAGATGACCAGCATTGACAGCAAAATCGTCGCTGGCAAAGCGAATCTAATCGCGAGGTTTTTTTGTGGTCGATCCATCAACCGCCCTTCCGGGACTCCAATAGTGCTATCAACGCGGGAAAAATTCTGGAATTAGCTCAAGAAATTTTCCGCTTGTGGCGGGACGGTAGCCAATTCTTAAACTCTGGTCCAGTGGAAACTTTTTTCCTATTCACCAAACCAAACGATGCTGGCAGTGAATCCATGGATGAAGTTCTTTTGGCCCACCGCGCCGATTTCGCCAGCAGCAAAAAATCCAGCGACCGGAATTTGCCCTAGAAATTTTTGGATGGCCGCGGCGTCGTGATGGGGAGCTTCAAACATGTTTAATCCCCGTCCATTGCAAGAAAAGATCAGGCCGCCTGCGGCAGATTGCGGAGCCCATTCGGATTGACTGGTCTTTAGTAAGGTTCTCAAATCCAAGTCCGCCGAGGCCTGATCACGTAAATGAAACTGCACGGTTTGACCAATTTTGACGAAGTCGGCCACCGTAACCGAGCCGTCGTTCTGATCAATTTGCAGGACATTTCGAATCAGAAAGTCGCCATAGCCAAATTTCTCGCGGTACTCGCTGATCGCTATTCCCAAATGCAGTCCAGACTGCAGGACACGTTGCTCACTAGTGGGTAATTGACGATAGATTTCCAAAAAACGATCAACGGCTGGACGACCACCGAATTCAAAAATCTGATTTCTCTCGGCTTTTGTGACCACCATGGGCTCACCGATGGGACGGCAGCCTTGTGAAACGACCGTTGCGACGGGGCTGCGAGTGGCCAGAATCACGAACGAAGCTCCGTGATTGACGATTTGGCGGTTGACAATCAGTCGCGAATCGCCGGGAGAACTGGCGGCGCTGGCCATGCCGCCAACCACTTGCATTCCCGCGTGTTCTTCGTTGATGCGGTCAAGAAACAGATCCATCGGAAACGTGAACGGGTCTGCGAAGGCAATCAGTGTTCGTTGCGGCCCCGTCTCGCTCGTGCTGGTCCGATCAAGTTGATTGGGGAAACCCGCAAAGGCCGCCCCTTCTCTGGTCCGTTGGTATTGCAAATGCACAACCTCCGGTTGGCAATTTTCAAACCGCGCCGCCCAAATCACGACGGATTGGGTGCCCTCCAATTCTTCAGTGTTGCAAATCGTCGCCACCGCATGGCAGCCCGCAATTTGTGCGTCTGGATATGCCAATACAGCTTCCGTCAGTCCCTCCGCCAGAGCACCATCGTCATCATGTCCCGCAAAAAAAATCAGGAGCAGATTTGGCTGATCGAGATGCTGACGAAGTTCATCCAGGCATTCGCGAACTGCATTCCGAAAATGGTCGATCGTCGATTTGCTCGCGAAAAATTGATTCATGCGTTTAGGCCCTGGGGAAAAGACTTTTGCCAATTGTCACCCAGCATAACAGCTAGCGTTGTTTGCGAAACCTGAGTTCCGACAAAGTTACCTTCCTCGGGGTGGCAAGATCACAATTGGTTGTGGCTTGGAGTGGGTTGAACCACGACCTCGTGGCCTTCGATGTCCGAGGCAATGGCTGGTCGCACGCATGGGGTGTGGTTCAGATGAGTGTCTCTTTTTTTGCCCTTGGTCCGGACGCATAGGTCGGGTAGATTCTTGATCTTGAGTCATGCCGGTGCCGTGCCGTCGATCGACTTGGTTAATTCGACACTTTTGCCGACCGCTTTGTCAGGAAAGGAATCCTGAATGCCCTTTACTCTTGCAATGATCGCGGAGCGAATTGGTGGCCAGCTTCGGGGAAACGGCGATCTCGTTATTTCCAATGCCGCGACGATCGGCAATGTTCGCCCCGGCGAAATCACATTTGTGACGAACGAGCGGAACTGGAAGAAGTGTTTGTTGAGCCAACCAGCTGCTGTTGTTATTTCAGGCATCGAGCCCGATGATACTTTTCCCTCGATCGTTGTCGCCAATGCGGAAACGGCGTTTGCCGAAGTGACGAAAATGTTTCGTCCTGAATTGAAGCGAAACAACGTCGGCATCAGTCCGCAGGCCTTTGTCAGCCCGTTAGCAACCATTGGCACAGACGTCTCGATTTATCCCGGAGTCTTTATCGGCGAAAACGTGGTCATTGGGGATCGGACGCGGGTTATGCCAAACGTTTCGATTTTGGAAAACAGTCGAATCGGTTCCGACGTAACCATCTTCCCGAATGCCGTAATTTACGAGAACACGATTGTGGGTGATCGCTCGATCATTCACGCCGGTGCAGTTTTAGGTGCCTTTGGGTTCGGCTATCGAATGCAAAATGGTCGGCATCAGCTTACGGCACAACTGGGTTTTGTGGAAATCGGCCCCGACGTCGAAATCGGCGCGAACGCAACCATCGATCGAGGAACGTTTGATGCAACCAAGATCGGCGAAGGCACCAAAATAGACAACCAAGTCATGATCGGTCACAACTGTCGAGTGGGCAAACACAATCTGCTGTGTTCGCAAGTTGGGATCGCTGGAAGTTCAACAACGGGCGAGTACGTGATCATGGGTGGCCAAGTCGGAATCGCCGATCATGTCGACATCGCTGACGAAATCATCCTCGGTGCCCAGTGCGGGGTCATGCATTCGCTTGAAACAAAACAACAGTACTGGGGCACACCGGCGATTTCGCATCGTGAACAGATGTTGACTATCGCATTATCGCGTAAACTGCCGGAGATGCGTCGACAATTGGCAAAACTAACGCAGCAAATCGAAAAAATGGCCGGTCAGACCTCGGCGACCGACGAAACTTCCACTGACGATTCCGCTCATCGCGACGCTGCCTGATGAATCAGCCGCAAACGACACAAACTGTTGACGATCCAATCGTGGGGCTTGTTGCCGGTTGGGGCGAGTATCCCGTTGAAGTGGCGCGCCGGCTCAAGGCCTTGAACAAACGTGTTTGTTGTGTGGCGTTAGCGGGGCACGCGGACGAACGATTGCGTGAGTTATGTGACGTCTATCGCGTCTTTGGCTTGGGACGAATGGGATCGCAAACCCGTTTTCTTCGGCGGCATGGTGTTCGTCAAGCGACGATGGCGGGAAAAGTTTTTAAGACCCGGCTAATGGAAAAATTTTGGTTCGTTCGCCATTTTCCCGACTGGTTGTTCATCAAATACTTTTATCGACAGTATATTGCCAAAGTAGAAAATCGAAATGACGACGCCATGCTTTTGGCCGTAACACGACTCTACCAGGATCAAGGAATTGAATTTGTGCCGGCGACCAATTTTGTTCCGGAGTTACTTGTGAAAAAAGGATTGTTGACGAAACGGGCGTTAACGACCGCCCAGCAAAAGGACATTCAGTACGGATGGGAATTGGCAAAAGCGATGGGCCAATTGGATGTCGGCCAGAGTGTGGCGGTCAAAGGCCGGGCGGTCCTCGCGGTTGAAGCGATCGAAGGCACTGACGAATGCATTCGCCGCGCGGGACAACTGTGTTCAGCAGGCGGATTCACGGTGGTGAAGGTCGCGAAGCCGCAACAGGATTTGCGGTTTGATATGCCAACCGTGGGACTCGGGACCATCCGAATGATGCATGAAGCCGGGGCAAAAGTGTTGGCCATCGAGGCGAACATGACCATTATGTTACGACAGACAGAAGTTATCGACCTGGCAGATCAGTTAGGCATCACCATCGTATCGTTTGCCGCTGCCGACATGGAAAACCGTTCCGCCGCTGCTTAGGTCTCGCTCCAAGCAATCCATTTCCCGTCGCACGCCTCTCCGAGGCGTGATTTTTTGATTGCGGAGGGTGAGCGACTGTCTGTTAGGATCGGGAAGAACCGGCTGCTTGCAGGCT
>JBEBGH010000090.1:0-17329 GCA_040081565.1 Pirellulaceae bacterium | reverse complement strand
TTCTAAAATCGACTCCATGAAAAAACCAAAAAAACCGGGGTCTGAACGGGCTCACGAGCAAAGCTCCAGCCAATATGACTTGCCCCAAACCGGCCGGAAATCGTCGTCATCGCGATCCCTCAAAGTCGTCGAATCGCAACCCCTACCAGCCGTTTTTCTTTCCTCCCCCGTTCGCCAGCCTCTCGTTTATCGTAAGCGAATCAGGCAAATCGATGCGTGGGCAAAAAACGGTGATTTGGTGGCGGTCTACGCGGACTTTCGCGACGAAGACGAATCCAAGAAAACGGAACTGTTGGGCTACGGTTTGCTCAACAAAAAAGCCGAGATTGCGGTTCGAATGTTGCGATTTGGTGACCAGATTCCTAACGAAAGTTATTGGGACAAGTTATTGACTCAAGCCATCGACTTGCGAAAAAACGTATTGCGTCTGGATGAATTCACCGACGTTTATCGACTGATCCACGCAGAGAGCGACGGTGTTTCCGGATTGGTGGTGGACTTGTATGGCGACGTTTTAAGTGCGGAAGTTTTTGGTTTGGCAATGGCCCAGCGGGCTGAAGCGATCGTGGACAAGTTGTTGGCTCTGTGCCCCGCCAAAGAGTTCATTATTCGTCCGGCGCCTCATGTGTTGGCCCAAGAGGGATTTCAGGGCGAAACGATTCGCTCGCAGAACCTTCCCCGTCACAAAATCGTTCACGAATACGGGACACAATTCAAAATTTCATTTGACGACGATGTTCACAAGACCGGCTTTTTCTGTGATCAACGGGAAAACCGTCGTCAACTCGCCGGTTACTGTCGCGATAAGTCGGTGTTGGATTTATGCTGTTACACCGGTGGATTTGCTGTTCAAGCCAAAAAATTGGGGATGGCACGCGAGGTAATTGGTGTCGACCTCGATGAAGCCCCGCTGCAAATTGCCCGGCAAAATGCCAATTTGAACCAGTGCCAAATTCGGTTTGTGGCGGCCGACATTTTTCCCTTTATGCGCGACATGTTGCGCAATGGACGGCAATTCGATGTGGTGGTCCTCGATCCTCCAAAACTGATCCGTTCGCGAAATGAATACGAGGAGGGAAAGCGGGCGCACTTCGACATGAACCGCTTGGCGATGCGGCTCGTTAAGCCCGGGGGGATTCTCCTAACCTGCACGTGCGCAGGACTGCTGGGGAACTCCGATTTTCAGGAATTAGTGCTGGCAGCGGGGCGCGGCGTGCGCGGGGAAGGCCCAGCGGCTGATCCGGTCCAAGCCGCATTTCGAGAGGATGTTCGCTTGAGAATTCTCGGCCGTTCGGGGGCCGGGGCCGACCATCCCGTCGCCGCAAATTGCCTCGAAACCGAATATTTGCACGCAATCTGGCTGCAAATCCTCGCTGATTGACCCCCGTATGCTCAAAAATGGCCACGATTTTTGCGGTTTCTTTTTGGCAAATTTCGTTGACCGCACTGGTGATCGCGAATATCCTGAAGGAAGTTTTTTCCCAGGTGCATTTATCCGCATCCTCGTTTTCATCGACCTAATTCTCTCATTTCCAATCAGGATTGCAGCTCATGAGTAAGAAGTCATCTCGCCGTAACGGAAAATCTTCCCGATCCGTTCACAAGAAAAATGCATTTCAGTACACCCAACTTGAAGCTCGTAACTTGCTGGCTGTCAATTTGGGAATCAACATCACCGGCCACACCAAGAACGCACAGTCGGATGTAATTGACCCCAATATGGTTGGTGACGTCGGACCGACTCACTACATCGAAAGTATCAAAGACAAACTCTCGTTCTTTGATCGCACGACCGCAACGCGTACGTTGTTTAAAACACCGAATCAATTTTTCTTGGATATCGGTGGGGCCGTAACATCGACCATCACCAATGTTCAGGTGATTTACGATCGGTTGGAAAACCGTTGGCTCATGTTGGGCGAAGGCAGCGGCAATGGCAATTACTTGTACCTTGCGATCTCCGACACTTCGAATCCGATGCAGGGCTGGAAAAGCTTGCGATTCGTAGGCGACTCGACAGGGATTCGCCACAACGGCGAATTAAACATTGCGGTCGACGCCGATGCGATGATCATTACCAGTCGCAACGTCTCTACTCAGGTTGGCACGACATTAAGTGTTTCGGTGTTTACGATTCCAAAAGTGGATTTGTACGCCGCGAATCCAACGCTGACAAACATGAGTCGTTTCGAAAATCGCGCCCCCTCTCTAATGGGAGACTACCTGCGAGCCTCAATCAGCCTGGAAGCTTCGGACGGTAAGGCAACGGTGATCGGTAGCCGAGGGGACAATACATTGAAGACGGATATTCTCAACGTTCATGCCGCTGGGGCGACGATTACGACTCCGGTTCGGATCGACTTTAATGCAAGTCCCTTGATCATCGATTACAGAAATTTTGGTCGAAACCTGCTTCCGCCGTTGGGTGAACAAGAAAGTGACGAAGATGTTTTCATCGACCCTTATCTAAACATGACGTTGCCAAATGTTTACACCCCGAATCCTCCGCCTGTGACCTTGGCTCCGGTTTTGAGCAACCCCTACGACTACAACGGCGGATTGTGGTTTGTCCAGGAAGCGCTGATCGCATATCCGGCTGGAATTGCTCGTGGCGTTTTCTGGTATGAAATCAACAAGGCCACAAGTCAAATTCTCCAAGGTGGCGTTGTCCCTCCTCCGACGCTTACTCCTGCAGGGCTGCCTGCTCCGCGACCTGATGAATGGGATATGTACAATCCTGGGTTTTCGATCAACGAATTTGGATTACTTCAAATCAATACGACTGCATCCACCGAAGAATACGATGTTTTCCCATCTGCTGTATCATCGATCGCTCAGCAAGTGAACGGCAAAGCGATTTATGATCCAATTTTCGATACTATTTACTACAACAACGCTGAGCCAGGCAAGGAAAGTCGCAACACCCAATTTGAAACCGCGAAGTACATCCAAGCGGGATTAGAAGTTTACGAAAACAATGGCAGTTTCCCCGGGGCAGTTTCAAGTTGGAGCTATCGGGGTTCAACTGGCTGGGACCCGAATAACTACAACCGGTTCTGGTCCAGCACCCAATGGGCCAACACCGTTTCGCGCTGGAGCACTCAAGCGACCGAGTTAATTCCGATCGACATGGAACCGATCATCACAGCGGACGAAACCGACAACGTGATTGTTCTTCGGCGCAAGGCAGGTAGAACAGAGCTACTGGAAATCGAAATTGACGGAATGGTCACTGACATTCTTCCGTACGAACCAATTGGCCGCGTGATCATCAATGGATTCGATGGCGACGACGTTTTCAGTCTGGACTACACCAATGGCAATCCAGTGCCAAAGAATGGATTCGAGTTCAACGGCATGCGTGGTGCAGACCGTATTGAAACGAACAACCCAGATGGAAGTCATTTCTTCATTGACGGTAGCTTCGTCAATATTTACGGACAAGGTTTGAATCCGCCTGGCTCGACAGCGAATTCTGGATCCGGCTACTACAATGACTTGACCGGTTTCACAGGGATCGAGGACGTTAGAGGCGGTGAAGGTCCGGATATCTTGGAAGTCTCTGACAAATGGGAACTGAACCAACCTGATGACCCTTATTTTCAGATCTCGCATGGCTACTTGGCCGGTTCAATGATTGGCAACGGTGGCGACGACACGTTCAAGTTCTCTGAGCTTGGCGAAATCGGCGATAGCATCGACGGAGGCGATGGGTCCAACACGTTGAGCTTTGAGAACCGTTGGGCTGGTGGTCCTAAGGCGGAGTTTGATGGGAAGCGAAATGCTCCTGTCATTCTGCAACTCTACGGAATTTCGGCGAACGGCGGCTATGACGGCTTTGCTCCGGACGATCCCCTTTATGATCCGGCGGTTGACGGACCTATTGGTGACGATCCCCGACAAGACGGCGACAACTTCCGTAACATCAATTTCATGTTGGGCGGCGAATTCTCGATTGAAGACGTTCGCGGCATTGACGAGCAAGCTTACGTATTTGTCGACGATGAAAACTCCTACTACGAAGCGGGCGGCGGACGACTTGGATTTTTCCAAATCAACGCCCTTTCGACTTCCTCGTTCAACGACCATTTCGTCGGGATCCGGAACTCGGTTGATCCGCTTGCCTTGGCCGGATTGGGCGGAGACGATTTGTACGACTTTTCGTCAGACGCTCCGACCAATGAAGGCCACACAGCGGATTTAGACGGCCTTTTGTTCGCTCAAGGTGGAACCGGTGCGAACACCATGAACGTCAGCAACAAATCTGGTGCTGCGGTTGACGCATTGATCTTGAATAACCGAATTTCAGGATTGGGCGAAATCGCTTATAGCGCGGAGGGTGGTACCTTTGCACTCAACGTTTGGGCTTCGCAATTCTCCGATCATATTGACTTGCACTCGTTCTTCTTCACCAACACCTTGAATCTATTTTTGCTGGCCGGTGACGACACGATGTCCATTCAGGACTTAAGCAAGGCGACGATCAATCTCCATGGCGGTTTGGGCGATGATGTCTTTACCGTTGAAAAGATTCAAGATATCGATTTGCGAAACCTGTCGATTATCGACAGCGTTGGCTCCGAACGTGACCGTGTACAACTTGCTGGAACGATCTTGAACGAAACGTTTACGATCATTCAAACCACGTTTACCGACCTGAATGTTGCCTTCTCCGGAATTGAATGGTTCGGCGTGGATACTCGCGGCGGTAACGACATCATCAATTTGCAGACTTTCAACTTTGAATTCCTGGCAAATGGTGGTGACGGCAACGACATCATCAACATTTCCTCGGACGCGGCAATCAATCTCGGAACAGTCGGCGGGTTTGTTAAACCAATTACCGTCGAAGGCGGCACGGGACGTAATGAATTGCGGATCTCCAACTTCAGTGGATTGGGTAAGTCAATTACCATTTCCAAAGATAAAATTGTCGGACTGTTGGGGCCGGTATTGGCGTCGCCTGTGTTGAACTTCTTCTCGACGGGCGGAACATTTGACTTGTTGTCGGGAATTGGTGGGATCACTATTACTGGTGCGAACACCGGAAACGATGTGTTCACGGTCAGCTCGCTGAATGTTGACGACTCGCTGAAGATTCTCGGAGTTGGCGGTGACGATCGGTTCTTGCTACGAACGGTCAATTCCCTCGGTGACGTTGAATTTGATGGTGGTGCTGCTGTCGACTCGTTTGAAATCGACTTGCTCGGCAACTTGACTCCAGCCGCTGTTCGCATGGTCAATGTTCGTGATGATTCGACTGGAGAATTGTTGGTCAACGGCACCGGTGTGGCCGACATTCTCACACTGGCGGCTGCGAAACTGTCACGTGGAGCTGAATCGGTAACTTTGCTGTCAGCGATAAACAAATACACCATTGATGCTGGCGGTGGAGACGATTCGGTCACGGTTGACTGGTCAACGGGTGTTGCCAATTTGGACGTATTCGGTGGAGCCGGTCTCGATACCGTGAACTTGAATGTGACAACCATTGCAACGTACAGCAGGTTGCTCGGTGGTATAGGTAATGACAATTTGAACGTCGGCACCAACGTCTCCGGAAACGTCCGAGTTGACGGCGAAGCTGGCGCTGACCGAGCCTTCGTCAAATTCCAAAGCTCAGGCATGCGTGAGGTTGACGCACGTGATACTGGAACAGTTGGAACTGAATCCGACGTGTTGTTTGTGGTCGGTTTGGCAACTGCGGAAACGATGGAGGTTCGTACCAATCTGGTCTCGATGGTGGATCAACGCACACTCTATGACGACAAGACGAATCGATTGATCGTTCAGGGCATTGGCGGTGACGATACCATCAATGTGTTCGGATCGGTTTCGCCGATTACGCAAGTTCAAGGCGGCACAGGAAATGACCGAGTCGTCGTTAATTCAACGACGGGCTCGACCCAATTGACTCTGGACGGAAATGATGGCCAGGATCGCTTTACGGTTTACCGAACTGCGGTCGAAACCAACTCGATTATTCGCGGAGGTCCGTTAGATGACCGATTTGACATCGGTTCTACGCTCGAAGAAAACAGCGGTAACCTTGGCTTGATGCGAGGTCGAATCGCTGTGCAAGGTAACGATCAGGACATCGATGGCGAAGACCGTTTGTACCTCAACGACTTCAACGTCAATGTGGCCTACAACTATACCGTTACGCCGACGGCAATTCGATCAATTGCTGGACCGAATAATAATCCGCGACCTAATTTCGCGGGTGTGACCTTTGACGGTACCGTTGAATTCGCTCGGCTTGACGGCACGATTGCGGCGAATTATTTCAGCGTGCGACCCAGCTTTTTGACCCGGTTCTACATAGACGGCAATTTGCCGAGTCCAATCGTCGGTTCCGGCGATACGATTTTCTTGCACACCACCATTGGTGATGGGCATTTCTTGCGAATCACGGACGCCCCACGCGGTAAGGGATACTGGAGTTTCACGAACGGACTGCAGGAAGTTCGGTTTGAAGAAATCGAAACATTGATTGAAGGTACACCACAACCTCCTTCATTCATGATGGCACCGCCAAGCAATGGTCCTGGCTTCCAGTCATTCTCGCCGGAAAATCTCGGTTTCATGCGAGCCGATAATCAAGACCTCGACTCGTTGGCAGGCTCAATCAGCTTGAACGACGACGATGATGTTTTCGCTTCAATTTCCTTTGATGTCAAAGACCTCGATACAGTGCTCGTCGAAGTTGGCGACAGCTTGGAATTCGACCTGTAAGCAATCGGATTGATCAAAACAAAAAACCCGCAGGCAACTGCGGGTTTTTTTTTGTTGATTTACGGAATAGTATTTGGCTGAAGTTCTTTCAGACAAACCACCTCAATCATTCGTCTTCATAGTCCTCGTATTCGAGGCCATCATCGTATTCCATTTCGATATCGTCGGGTTTCGAGTCCTCATCTTCGACGTCATCGAATTCTTCTTCGGCATCATCGTCATCATCTTCGGCGATGTTGGTCACCGGTGGTTTCGGCTTTTTAGCTGGCCGGAGAGGCGATTGCTTCAGTTGTGATGCCGCGAGTTTTGTTTGTCGGGTGCTTGAGGTTGTTTGGATCTCGTTCTTCGGCTCCCCTTCCGGCGTGTCGGAGTTGCCATTGCGCATGGCCTCCCATTGCGACATGGTCATGATGACGTCGCGTGCGTTGGAGCCGTTATAGGCACCGACGACTCCATCCTCTTCCATAAAGTCAATTAGCCGCGCCGCACGTCCGTAGCCGATTCTGAGTGCCCGTTGCAGCAGCGAAACGGAGCCTCGCCCCTCGCGAATGACAATCTCAATCGCGTCTTCATATAGATCATCGCGGTTGGGCAGCTTGCCTGGAGTCGTTCCCGCTTCTTCACCTTCCTTGGTGACCTTGATATGCATCAACTCATGCACAAAATTCTGCTCGGTCGTGCTGACCGCATCGGTCACGCGCTCAATTTCTTCATCGCTCAGGTAAGTTCCCTGACCGCGTAGCAAGTTGCTGGTACCTGGCCACAAGAAGAGCATGTCGCCATTGCCCAGCAGTTTGTCGGCACCCATCGCGTCCAGAACGACCCGGCTATCCACCTTGCTGGCCACTTGGAACGCGATCCGCGCGGGCAAGTTCGACTTGATCAAGCCGGTAATGACATCGACCGTTGGTTTTTGTGTCGCCAAAATGAGGTGGATACCGACGGCCCGGCTCTTTTGGGCCAAGCGAATGATGTGTTGTTCGACTTCTTTCCCGGAAGTCATCATCAAGTCGGCCATTTCGTCGGCCACGATGACAATGAACGGTAGGTGCGTGGGGATACTCTTCCGAGCTTCCTCATCCTCCGGTTGGAGGCGATCCATGATTTCGTCTTCACCCAACTGATTGAAGCTCGTGATGTGACGCACGCCAACTTGGGCCAGGAGTTTGTAACGCTCTTCCATTTTGTCGACCGCCCAAGCGAGAATGGCCTCGGCCTTTCGCATATCGGTAACGACGGGATGCATCAAGTGTGGCAGTCGGCCATAGCCGCTGAGCTCTACCATTTTCGGGTCGATCATCAACATGCGGACTTCGTCCGGTCGGCGTGTCATCAAGATTGAAGTGATGATGGCATTGAGACAAACGCTTTTGCCCGTTCCCGTTCGCCCGGCGATCAGAAGATGCGGCAGTGAAGCAAGATCCACAACCATCGGCGATCCGACCGCGTCCTTGCCAAGGAAGAGTGGGATCTTCATTTTCTTGGTACGTTCTGTGCTTTGTTCGATAACCTCCCGCAACCGAACCAATTCTCGCGTTTCATTGGGCACTTCCACTCCGACGGTGTTTTTGCCCGGAATCGGAGCCACAATGCGGACGCTGGGGACGCGCAAGGCAATGGCCAGGTCATCCGCGAGTGCCGTTATCTTTTGCAGACGAAGGCCCGCCTCCAACTGTATTTCATATTGTGAGATGACCGGGCCGGTTTCGATTTCAACCACGCGTACGTTGTAGCCGAATTCCTTACAGGTTTTTTCCAGCATCTCGGCCTTTTGCAGCGCCTCTCGTTTTTGGTCGTCGAAACAGGCTATCGTGCCGTTTTGCAGAAGCTCAATGGTGGGTAAGGCATAGTCTTTGCCGCTGTCCTTGTCGGCCGCATCGTTGAGCTGCTGGATGACGACGTCGCGCTCGGATGCCGCCTTCTTCGGACGATCGGTATGCAAGGAGAAGTGAGGCTTCGCATGAACGGAGCTTTCGGTCTCGTCTTCTTCCAAGATTTCTTCGTCGTCGAATTCGACCTCTTCCTCCTGGTCGTCTTCGTTTTCGACGGCTGCAATTTCCACAACTTTAGGCGATGGAGTAGCTTTGGGTGGGGCGACTACTGGGGCAACGGATGGAACGCCTGCAGCTGATTTATCGCTTGCCGTTTTAGGTTTTGGCAATTCGACAGCGGTTCTGGAGTCGTAACTGATTTCCGCCGCTTCACCATCGCTGCCTTTGACGCGAATGGTACGCGGCAAATCACTGCCGGTCGTGAAATCGCGAGCAGGTTCCGCACTCTCAGCATTTGCAGATTGATCACGGTTGATCCACAGGAAAAGGCGATTGAGTAAACCAAACGGCAACAGTGCCGAGGCAGCAACGAGGGCTGGAGATACGACCATCTTACCAGCGCGAAATATCAAATAATCGGTCCACATCATCAGACCCATCAGGGTGATAACGACCGATACAAGAATCCCCCCAGTCAGCGCCATGTGTTCGCTGAGGAATCGCTGGGTGAGCGAGCCCAACAATCCGCCTGCACCAATTGGGACACTTGAGAATTCACCCGGCACTAGAAAGCCGCACAGCGTCGAAATCCCGACGAGGCTCAATGCCCAACCGATTCCTCGAAACCACGGTTGATTTAACGACTGATTGCGAAACAGCGAAATTTGTAACGCGACGAGGCCGACGAGTAAGTAATAGGCCCCATAGCCGAGTGCATGAACCAAAAAATCAGCGGTCCAGGCACCGACAATGCCGCAAGCGTTTTCCACAACCGGATGGCCGGGGAACACCAGTTGATCTGGCTGATAAATTGCCGTTAACCAACTCGGAAAACGGGCCATATTGTCGGCGGCGTCGTAAGTTGCAAGCGAGGCGATGAGAAAGACGACCGTGGCGAGCAGAAACACGACAAAGATGTCGTACGGGACTTTTCGGTTAGTGGCCATAGATTCGTTGGGAGATCCGCGAGAAATTATTGCCTGCCTAGCCTCGTGATTGGCAAGCAATTCGTTTCGTCGGCGGCATCCGTGCAACCGAGGTACCTAGTCACATACCATCTATTTCGACTGGTGGCGTACGGGAGTTGGCATGTCTGAAGAAGGCCGTTACATTCGGCGTTTTGCGAGAGAACGCTGCAATGGGAATTCTGGCGCTGATCGTCAGGGACACGTGTTGTCGAAACGGAAAATCCCGAACATTTTGAGCCTGCTTTGTCCCGAAATTGCCGGCGGCAATGGCCACCGCTGTTCTGACGGTGGGATGGGGTCCGCTATTCCATAGCTAACGTTGCCTGTTCAATCGTTATTCGCTGCGGATACTGAAATCGGGTGTGGTTGCATCAAACACCTGCTCATTTCAAGCTTGATTGACGTTTTTTTTGCTCGCTGATAGATTCGCAGGCTTCTGATTTGTGCATTTTCACATTGGATTGAAGTTAGGACTTAAAGCAGTATGGCAAAGAAGACCTCGCGCGCGGCTAACAAAATGATCTATTTCTTTGGCTTGTCGCGCACCGATGGCGGCGGCAACATGAAAGCCCTGCTCGGTGGCAAAGGGGCCAATCTTGCCGCGATGACCAAGATTGGGTTGCCGGTTCCTCCTGGCTTTACGATCACCACAGAAGTCTGCGTTCACTACTACAAGAACGGCAAGAAATATCCCGTTGGCTTTGAAGCCGATTTGAAAAAATCCGTTGCATGGATGGAAAAGGAAACCGGCAAAAAATTTGGCGACCCGAAAAACCCGCTGCTCGTTTCTGTTCGCTCAGGCGCCAGGGATTCAATGCCGGGGATGATGGATACGATTCTCAACCTCGGCCTTAACGACGATACAACCGAAGGCCTCAAGAAAGCAACTGGCAACGGCCGCTTCGCATGGGATTCGTATCGTCGCTTCTTGCAGATGTACGGTGACGTCGTGATGGGCGTGCAAAAGAAACACGAGCACGACCACGAGCCTTTCGAAGAAGTGATGCACAATCTCAAAAAGGAAGTCAAAGTCAAAGAAGACGTGGAGCTTACGGAAGAACACCTGCAAGAACTCGTCAAACGATTCAAGAAGTTAATCAAGGATTGGACCGGCAAGGCGTTTCCGACCGATCCAATGACTCAACTCGAGGGTGCGATCAGTGCCGTGTTTGGATCTTGGATGAACGAACGAGCGATCATCTATCGACAGAAGTACCGTATCCCTGACGATTGGGGCACAGCGGTCAACGTCCAGAGCATGGTCTTTGGAAATATGGGCGATGATTGTGCCACCGGCGTTGCCTTCACGCGCGATCCGGCGACAGGCGAAAACGTGTTCTACGGCGAATACTTGGTCAACGCGCAAGGCGAAGACGTGGTTGCCGGGGTTCGAACTCCGCTGCATATTTCGGACATGGCGAAAGACAAAAACATTGGCCCAGCGTTCAAAGAACTGGACAAGGTTCGCAAGACGCTTGAGAAAAACTTTGGCGATGTGCAGGATTTCGAGTTTACGATCGAAAAGAAAAAACTCTACATGTTGCAAACGCGAAATGGAAAACGCACCGCGTTGGCTTACGTGAAAATCGCGCATGACATGGTCAAAGAGAAATTGATGACCCCCGAACATGCCATCAAATCCGGCGATCCCGAGGCTTTGAATCAACTGCTGCAACCGATCTTCGACACCAAAGCCTACGAGCAGGCACGCAAGGAAGGCCGTCTGATGGCCACCGGTTTGGCCGCGGGCCCTGGAGCAGCGACAGGTGTCGTCGTCTTTAGCGCAAACAAAGCCGAGGAATGGGCCAAAAAAGGGAAGGGCGTCGTCCTCGCGCGGATCGAAACCAGCCCCGAAGACCTGCGAGGGATGATTGCCTCTAACGGGATTTTGACCTGTCGCGGCGGCGTCTCCAGCCATGCGGCACTCGTCGCCCGCCAGATGGGCAAGGTTTGTGTGGCCGGTGCCGGTGACATTGAAATCGATTACCACAAAGGAACTCTGAACTGCAAAGGCGTGACGCTCAAGGAAGGCGACTCCATCAGCATTAATGGTTCGACGGGCGAGGTGTTCCAAGGCGCCATCGCAACTGCCGATAGCGAACTGAAGCAGGTGCTGGTTGCCAAAACGATGAAGCCGAAGGACAGCAAAGTCTTTCAGTATTACGACTTCATCATGACTCTGGCTGACAAATTCCGTACGCTTGGAATTCGCACCAACGCCGATCAACCCGATCAAGTCGAAAATGCGATTGCTTTTGGCGCCGAAGGCATCGGTCTTTGCCGTACTGAACATATGTTTTTCGAAGGCGATCGAATCATTGCCGTTCGCGAGATGATCCTTGCGGAAAAAGAAAGCGATCGTAAGGAAGCACTCGCGACGCTGCTCCCGTATCAGCAAAAGGACTTCGAAGGCATCTTCCGGGCTTTAGCTGGTCGTCCAGCGTGCATTCGTTTGCTCGATCCACCGTTGCACGAATTCCTTCCTCAACAGGACAACAAGAAGGGCCAGCAAGAGGTTGCCGAGCAGTTGAACACGACCGTGGCAGAAGTGAATCGGCTCGTGCACGAGTTGCATGAATTCAATCCGATGTTGGGTTTCCGTGGTTGTCGCCTCGGAATCATCCGGCCGGAAATTTCCGAAATGCAGGCTCGCGCGATCTTCCAGGCGGCCGCTGCAGTTTTGAAAGAAGGCATCAAAGTCAAACCGGAAATCATGGTCCCGCTGGTTGGATTCAAGAAAGAGCTCGACCTTCAGGTCGAAATCATTCATCGAGTCGCCAAAGAGGTCATGAAGGAAACCGGCAAGAAGTTTGCTTATTCAGTTGGTACGATGATCGAAGTCCCACGCGGATGCGTCACTGCCGACGAAATTGCAGAAACGGCCGAGTTCTTCTCGTTCGGCACTAACGACTTGACTCAAACCGCGCTCGGAATGAGCCGTGATGATTCTGGTTCGTTCTTGCCTCGCTACCAGGAATTGGAGATTGTCAAAAACAATCCCTTTGCTTCGATCGATGAGACTGGCGTCGGCCAATTGATGAAAATCGGCGTCGACAAGGGGCGATCGAAACGAAGCGATCTGAAGATTGGCATTTGCGGCGAACATGGCGGCGACCCCTCGTCGGTGGTCTTCTGCCATAACATTGGCCTGAACTACGTCAGTTGCTCGCCGTTCCGTGTGCCGATTGCCCGCTTGGCTGCGGCTCAGGCGGCATTGCGTGCCGCTGCCGCTGCTACTGCGAAAAAATAGGGCTTGGTTCGACATCGATGATGGCGGTCCTAGAAAATACTACTGTTGCCGAACTGCGCGCATGCTCAATGTGCAAAAGAGCGCACCGCAAGGTAGAATCTAGAGGCTGGGCACATTACATCTACACGTTACAAAGATTTCAGGAATCGAATGACTGACAAACGAATTTTGGCATTGGAAAATGAAGCGGATGCCTTGCGCAGCCAAGGGAGCCACGCGGAAGCGATTGAGAAAATGAAGGCGGCTCTCGAAATCGACGAAAAATTCGTTCGCGGCCATCTCGCGCTCGCAGTGCTTTACAATTCGACTCAACAATATGATCTGGCAAGTCGCCATGGAGAGCGAGCCTGCGAGCTTGAGCCGGAGGATACCTTTAATTTTGTCGCCCTGAGCGTAACCTATCAACGTGCCTTTGAAGGAACACGGGACCCGCAATACATTCAGAAGGCGGAATACGCCAAGGCCCGCAGCCACGGGATGTAGTCGCATTCATGAATCCAGCCTTGAATGCCAGCGCGACACCACTCAAGCGATTGCGACGCGGCGCGATTTTGTTGGTTTCGACAGTGGCATTGGCAATTCTCGGCTACCGATTCTTGGGTTACTCTTGGACCGAAGCGTTCTGGATGGTTGTGATCACGATTTCCAGTGTCGGGTACGGCGAACGCAGCAGTGAAGGTCCGGCCGTCATGTGGCTGTCTATGGGCGTTATCTTGGTGGGAATGTCGTGTGCCGCTTACACGCTCGGCGGATTTATTCAGCTGTTGTTTGCTGGCGAAATTGAACGTCATCTGGGGGTGCGAAGAGTGACCAAAGAAATTGAACAGTTGCGGGACCATGTCATCGTCTGTGGCTACGGACGTGTGGGTGAATTGCTGGCAAGTCGTCTGCAGCGAATGAACGTCACTTGCGTGATTATCGATTCTGATCCAACGCGGATTGAGTTGGCGCGATCTCGTCAGTTGATTGCCATCGTGGGTGACGCAACCGAGGAGGATACGTTGAATTCCGCTGGACTGGGTCGCGCCAAGACTTTGGTGACATCGTTGCCCTCCGATGCGGAAAATGTGTTTATTACGTTGACTGCTCGTCAATCCAATGCCAAGGTCAATATTATCGCCCGAGCCGAGCACTCGTCGTCGGAAAAAAAGCTTCGCCAAGCCGGGGCAAATCGTGTAGTCATGCCAACGGTTGTCGGTGCCAGCCAAATGGCACGGCTAGTGACTCGGCCGGCGACGGCGGCGGTTATGGATTTGCTTGGCGAAACGACCTACGAAGAACTGGAACTCGACGAAGTCGTCGTGGAATCAAACAGTCCATTGTCTGGACACACTCTGGGCGAATGTCAGCCCTTGTTGCAACAACGAATCATGGTTGTCGCGGTCCATCCACCCGAAGGCCGACTCATTTTTAACCCACTGCCAACGCTGGTGATCAATGCCAATGACATCCTGGTGGTCATGGGCCATTCGCAGGATATTGCCAAATTGAAAACGAAATTGCGACTGTCTGAATCAAGTGACTGAGATCGCCAGGGGTAACCTTAACGATCATTTTCATCATCGTCGTCCGCAATGCGGCCAGCAGTTTTTTCATCGATCATCAGACGAGTGATTTTCAGACAACGTCCTGTTTTGCCGTCGATTTCCAGAATGGCGCCGTTGATTCGGTTGTCGGTTTTCGCGACGGCAAACGGAATCGGTTCAAAAGTCAACGTTGCCTGCAGGACGTTTTCGATCTGACGCCCCAAAATACTGTTGTGCGGCCCAGTCATTCCGACATCGCATTGAAAGCCAGTCCCACCTGGGAAGATCTGTTCATCGGCCGTTGGTACATGGGTATGCGTCCCCAAAACTCCTGAAACCCGCCCGTCCAGATAACGGCCCATCAAGTATTTGTCGCTCGTAGCTTCTGCATGAAAATCAACCACGCGAATCGGGACATCGTCGGGAATTTCGGCGAGCACTCGATCCGCCGCGCGGAAGGGACAATCAACCGGCTTCATGAACACGCGTCCCATCAAGGAAAAGACAGCGACCTTCTGCCCGTTTCCGGCGGTAAATACGGTCCATGCTCGCCCGGGGGCTTCCGCGGGGAAATTGGCTGGCTTCACGACGCGATCGCTTTTTTGCAGAACGTCAATGATGTCCTTCTTGCGATAGATGTGATCGCCGAGCGTCACACAATCCACACCCGACGCGAGTAGTTTGCGATAGATAGCGGGCGTGATGCCAGAACCACAATCAGCGTTCTCGCCGTTGGCAATGACTGCGTCGATGGATTGTTGGCGCCGCAAACCGGGAATCGTTTCGGTAACGATTTCGAGGCCTGTTTTGCCGACGATGTCGCCAATAAAAAGAAGTCTCAAGTTCAATTCACTTTCTAGCTCTATTTGGCAACTTCAACGAATCTGGATTCCCGAACCACCGTCACTTTGATTTCGCCAGGATAAGTCAATCGTTCCTCGAACGCATTGGCGATATCGCGCGCGATCTTGGCGGCCTTCATGTCGTCGGTATCCCGCGAGCTGACGATCACGCGCAGTTCGCGTCCGGCTTGAATCGCGAAGGCCTGTTGTACGCCTTGCATTTCCAAGGCGATGGCCTCGAGTTCTTCCATCCGCTTCACGTAACGCTCAAGCGATTCACGCCTCGCTCCCGGTCGGGACGCGCTGCAGGCGTCGGCGGTGGCGACGACCACGGTGTAGGGGTAATCGATCAGGATTTGATCGTGATGACCCAGTGCAGCATGGACGACTGCAGCGCTTTCGTTATGTCGTTTGAGAATGTCGGCCCCGATTGCTGGATGCCCGCCCTCCAATTCATGGTCCGCAGCCTTGCCGATATCATGCAGCAAACCGCAGCGGCGGGCGACATCGCCGTCCAGGCCAATCATTTCGGCGATCATACCGGACAGGAAGGCGACTTCCACGCTGTGTCTCAAAACGTTTTGGCTGTAGCTGGTTCGGAAATGCAGTCGGCCCAACAACTCAATGATCCGCGGATTTAGTCCGAGCACATTAACTTCTTGTGCCGCCTCCATGCCCTTGCGATTCATGAATTCCTGAATCACACCGGTGGTCTGTTTAACAATTTCTTCAATCCGCGAGGGATGAATACGCCCGTCGTCGATCAGTTTCTCCAATGATTGACGAGCGATTTCGCGGCGAACGGGGTCGAATGCGCTTACGATGACCACGCCGGGAGTGTCGTCAATGATCAGGTCAACACCCGTTTCTTTTTCAAAGCTACGAATGTTGCGACCTTCGCGGCCAATAATGCGGCCTTTCATATCGTCGTTTGGAATATCGACGGTACTCGTCGTGGTTTCCGCAGTGTGAGCAGCCGCAAACCGCTGGGTCGCCATGATCAGGATTTCGCGAGACTTCTCATCGCAAAGTTCTTTGACGCGTTGCTCGTGTTTGAGGATGCGCCCGCCCACTTCGTTGGCCAGATCGTCTTCCAGCAATTTCAGCAAACGCTTGGTTGCCTCTTCTTTCGATAGGCCTGTGATCGTGTGCAATTGCTTCTGCTGTTTGTCAAAGATCTCGTCGAGGTCTTTGCTGCGTTGAGCGGCCTGTTCGAGTTTGGCTTTCAGTCGGTTTTGGGTTTGCTGCACGATAGACTCTTGTTTGCGGAGGTCATCGGCCTGCTGGTCGAGCTGGCTCTTTTGTTTTTCCAGAGCCAAAGAGCTGTTGCGTTGTTCGTCGCGGGCGTCATTACGCATCTTGTCGATTTCAGTTTTGGCCGTGAACTGCAGTTCTTTGGCCTTTAGCTCCGATTCTTTGAGGTGGTTATCGGCGTTGCGATGAGCGTCATCGACGATTGATTTGGCTTTGGTCCGAGCATCGTTTTTCGTGACGAAGCCGATGAGCCAATAGGCAAAAAAACCAACGACAGCTCCAATAATTCCGTAGATCCAATCGGACATGGTCGTGCCTTGACTTGATTAGTAGCCGAGAGGGCTGCTGCACCGCGTGGCAACGAAGAAGGCGAGCCGAACAAAAGAATGGAACTGTATGATTCAGCTCTGTTATTTCAACTCGTTCCGCGACGCGTTTTTCGAACGCGAATGGGAACGGGCATAAGGCCTTTCCAAAACAGGATTCGCGTCGTCGCCTCCCGGATCGGCAGAAGAAAGTCAGGCCGATCAAGCAAGCCGTGTTCGCTGAGTGTCTGTCCTCCTGGCCGTCGGTGGTTGATTTGACCAGTGAAGACCTTTTCATCTCCACTAGCAATACTACCGAGGGTGGAAAGATGGCGGCGAACTGTGACTGCCAGGCGCGAGAATAGACCCCAACGGTCCAGACTCCAACCAATCAGGGCAGCCGCAATCCAACCGATGACGATCAACAATTCCATGGTCGATGACGCGATGAAAAGGTT
>JBEBGH010000375.1:0-4832 GCA_040081565.1 Pirellulaceae bacterium | reverse complement strand
CTTTAGTTTTGCCCATTCAAAAAAGCTGCGGGCAATCAAATACAGTCGCGGAAATGCGCGCGGGTTAATGTCCCGCCGATTGTTACGATTCGAATCAGGATTTTCCAATTTTGTCTTGCCCCATGATGGGAACAAGGCATTGGGGGATATTCACCGTTCCGTCGGAGTTTTGGTGATTCTCAAGAACGGCAATCAACGCGCGACTCAAGGCAATGGCAGTACCGTTTAAGGTGTGCACGAACTGAGTCCCTTTTTCACCAGCCTTCTTAAAGCGAATGTTCAATCGTCGCGATTGATAGTCGGTGCAATTTGACGTGCTCGTCACTTCGCCCCATTCACCTGCCTCACCACGTCCCGGCATCCAGGCTTCCAGATCGAATTTTCGGTAGGCTGGCCCGCCCAAGTCTCCGGTGGCCGTATCGACAACACGATAGGGGATTTCCATCGCATCGAATAATTCACACTCGATCTGCTTCAATTCCTGATGCATCGCTTCGCTTTGGTCAGGCGTTGTGAAACCAAACATCTCGACCTTCGTAAATTGGTGAACGCGATACAAACCGCGCGACGCCCGTCCGGCTGCCCCGGCCTCGGTTCGATAACAATGGCTGATCCCGCACACTCGTAGCGGAAGTTGTTCTTCATTGAGAATCTGATTAGCGTAGAGACCACCCAAGGTAATCTCAGCAGTTCCGACCAACGACAAACTTGTTCCGTCGATGCTGTAGACTTGCGTCTCGGGACCTCGCGGCATAAAGCCGATTCCCAGCAAGATTGAATCCTGAGCCAAATCGGGAGTAATCGTGGGAAGAAATCCTCGTTTGACTAATTCGCGAACGGCCCATTGCTGCAATGCCAGATCGAGCAGCACCAATTCGCCCTTGAGGAAATAAAATCCCGCGCCGGTTGTCCGCGCGCCACCTTCGAAATCAATCCAATCCCACTTCTCGCCGAGTTGCAGGTGGTCCAATGGTTTGAAATCAAATGTTCGTACCTGAGTTTTTCCACGGCTGATTTCGAGATTCGCTTGATCATCGCGACCCACAGGTGCATCCGGATGGGCCATGTTCGGAACAGTAAGTTGGATTTGATGGACTTGTGCATCAATTTGGTCGTGTTCTGCCTGCGCGGCGTCCTTGGCATCCCGTAACCTGCGACCTTCTTCCTTGCGTTGGTCGCGTTCGGCCGCGTCTTTCGCTTGGCCAATCGACTTCGAGACTTCGTTCGCCTGCCGATTGAGTTGTTCCAAAAGCACCAATTTTTCTCGCCGCAACGCCTCCAGTTTCGAGAGCTGGTCGACCTCCGCCGTTACGCCTCGATTCCGGCAATTAGCTTTTACAGCATCGAGGTTTTCGATAATAAATTTGCGATCGAGCATGGTGTCGTATTTTCGATTGGACTTGCAAAAGGATAATCAAGCGGATGGAATCACTCGGCTGTTACCACTCATTGCCACCGAGCGACTCCACTGAATTCGTAAAGAAGTTTACTTCGGTTTAATCTTGCTGATTTCTTCCCACAGGTGGGCGCTGGTTGCAATCCCTCGGTGAAAGTCGGCCAGCAGGAATTTCTCATTGGGGCTGTGCAGGTTGTCGTCGTCTTGGCCCCAACCCAACAGCAGTGTATCAATTCCCGCCCGTTCCGCGAATGCGTTGACCACAGGAATCGAACCGCCGGCGCGAATGAAAACCGGGTCTTTCCCGAAGCCTTTTTCGATTGCAGTGGCCGCCGCGGACATGTACGGACTATCCAATGGAACCATCGATCCCGGCGCGCCGTGCATGTCAATCAATTCCAGCTTGATCCCCGGCGGGCAGATTTTCTCAAGGTGCGTTCGCAGCGCCGCCTGGATTTTCTTCGGACATTGCTTGGCTACCAGTCGGAAGCTGAATTTCGCACCGGCTCGGGCCGGCAGAATGGTCTTCGCGCCGTCTCCTTGATACCCGCTCCACAAGCCGTTGATATCAAACGTCGGTCGGGCCCAGCGTCGCTCGAGCGTCGTATAGCCGACTTCACCGGTTCCCTGCTCTACGCCAACGCTGGAGAAAAAAGCCTTTTCGTCGAAGTTCAAATACGAGTATTGCTCGCGCTCGGTATCAGAAAGTTCAACAATGTCGTCGTAGAATCCCGGGACTTGAATTCGTCCTTCGCTGTCGATCAACGAACTGAGCATTCGGGTCAGAGTATTGGCCGGGTTCGTCACCGCGCCGCCGTAAGTGCCGCTGTGAAGGTCTTGTTTTGGCCCAATCAGTCGCAGCTCAAAATAGGCGATCCCGCGCAGACCATAAGTTACCGCCGGTTGGCCCGGACCGTATTGCGAGTTGTCGCTGATCACGACGATATCGGCGGAGATTCGCTCGCGCGCCGTCTTTTCCGGCGTATCATATTTTCCAGCCAGAAACTCATACAGTCCTTTGCTGCCGCATTCCTCTTCACCCTCGATCAGGAATTTCAGATTCACTGGCAGGCGGCCGTGAGTCTTGATCCACGCCTCGGCACCAAAAAAATGGGTAATCATTTGTCCTTTGTCGTCGGTAGCACCGCGGGCGTAGATTTTGCCATCGCGGATCGTCGGTTCGAAAGGAGGCGAAATCCACTCATTGAGCGGGTCTGGAGGCTGGACGTCATAATGCCCGTAAACTAACACCGTCGGAACGTCGGGAATCGTTGGCGACTCGGCGTAGACGATTGGATGACCGACGGTCGAAATCATCTCCGTCTTAAAATTCAACGAACGAAACCGATCGGCCAGCCAATTGGCGGCACGATGAACCTCGTCCTTGAAGGCGGGATCCGTGCTAACGCTCGCCATCCGCAACCATTCCGACAGTTCCTTCTCATAGCGGTCATGGTTTGCCGCGAAAAATTGCTCAAGTGTCGCCATATTTGTTTTTCATTCCAAAAAATGTCTACTTTGCGGCGGCTGTCGAGAACTGGCGGAACTGAGCCGCATTCTCAATTTTCCTGCTTGTTTCCGCACAAAAAATTGGTATTCTCAAACACAGCCGAGACTAAAATGGTGGTTAGCCGGACAGCGGCAGGCTTTCAAATATAGCGGTCGAATCAACGGGCGGCTATTGCCTGACTTCGGGCGTTTTTTGAATGATTTTGTTTGAACATTTTGCCGCCGAAAGGCGTCTTGAGCAAAAGAACTTACCCGCAAACAGTCCCCGCTTGAGGCCCGCAGCCCTCGACGATTTAGTTTGCCGAGGCTGCAGAATTGTCGTGACATATCAGGAGCGTTGTTAATCTATGGACGAAAAATCCGTTGCCGTGGCTGAACCCGAAGTAACGGTGGCCACCAAGACAAACGAAAAGAATAAGCCGAAACGCCAGCCGCGATACCACGTCATCTTGTGGGACGACAACGACCATTCCTACGAATATGTCATCATCATGATGCAAACCATCTTCGGTCACGAATTGGAAAAGGGCTTCATGATTGCCAAGGAAGTTGATCGTTCCGGGCGAGCGATCTGCATGACCACCACCAAAGAACATGCGGAATTGAAACGCGATCAGATTCACACGTTTGGTCGCGACTCTCTCATTCCCCGTTGCCAAGGGTCGATGAAGGCCACCATCGAACCTGAGGAAAGCGAGTAAGACGCTAAGTTTGAGTTGCGTCGCGTGGTAGACTTTGCGGACTCGCTGGCTAAACCCAGCTCGATATCGATTCGGCAAAGAGGTCAACACGGAACGAGAAAGCCGGTCTGTTGCCCGCACAACAAAGGTGATTTCTGACCATCGATCAAGCGAGTTCGATTCCTGAGCCAATCGCATTTGTTGGCGACCGCTTCGTACCGTTCGCTTCGGCATCGGTCCCCATCTGGGATCTTGGTTTCTTGCAAGGCGTGACGATCACCGAACGACTTCGAACCGTGCGGCGGCAAATCTGGTCGATGACCGCTCACCTGGAGCGATTGTTGCACGGTCTGCATTTATGCGGCATCGCTTGTCCCATGAGCATCCAAAAAATCGCCGAGATCGCGGAAGTCGTTACCAAGCATAACTTGCGTTACGTCGGCGAGGATGACGAGTTATCGATTGGCATTGGCGTGACAGCCGGCGATTCTCATTCACAAAGCCCCGCCGCTTTTCCGAATTTCCGCTCAGAAATTTCACCAACCAGTCGGCTCGTTGTTCATGCCGTTCGGTTGCCGATTGAGGAATGGCGCTCGGCGTATCGGACCGGAATCGGGTTGTTCACTTCCAAAGTTCAAGAAATCTCCGGGCAATCGGTACCGCGTTCAATCAAGTCGCGAAGCCGGTTGCATTATTGGCTGGCCGAACAAGATGAACGATTTGTTCCGGGCCAATGCTATCCGCTGCTCCTGAATGCGGAAGGGAACATCACTGAAACTCCTACAGCCACGATCGTGATCGTCGATGAATCGAGAAAAGCGATGATCGCGCCGGAGTTAGAAACAATCCTGCACGGCGTTACCTTCGATTACGTTGCAACGATCGCCAGCAATCTTGGCTTGAAAATTGAACGCGACGTGATTTCGCCTCAGAAGCTAAGCCACGCCGACGAGGTCCTCTGGCTCAGTACTCCGCAATTCATCTTGCCCGTCACGCAGATGGATAGCAAACCAATTGCCAACGGCCAAC
This sequence comes from Pirellulaceae bacterium, assembly GCA_040081565.1. Taxonomy (GTDB): domain Bacteria; phylum Planctomycetota; class Planctomycetia; order Pirellulales; family Pirellulaceae; genus BJ22. The sequence continues at coordinate 218 of JBEBGH010000375.1, read as the reverse complement.
CCGGCCGTCGCTTTCACGAAATCCTCGTTGCCATCGAATCCGATGTCGGCCTGGCGTTGAGACCGTTGTGATGCATCACCGCTATCCCTTGCTGGCCATCTTTTTGATTGGGAGATCAACAACGCGAATCTAAGCTAAACAGGCCATTTGCTCTCCATTCGATGCAGACTTTCTCGCTCGAATTATGATGGTGGGTGGAGGTTTTTGTGTATTCAATT
>JBEBGH010000089.1:0-17466 GCA_040081565.1 Pirellulaceae bacterium | reverse complement strand
GCGTCAGCCCTCCGTGTGTAGGGCAGACTCGGAGGGCTGACGCCCTGCCGCTCGCCCAGGACATTCATCTTTGACCACGCAGAGTACGGCTCCGGCGGCGAGAGGCCAGGCACAGAACGCTCCCAATGCCGAGCAACGTGAGGCCAGACGGCTCAGGAACCGTGGTCAGCCGCACGTTATCGATGTACGTCCGGTCAATTTGTGTACTATTGCTGGCAGTCGAAGCCCACGTAGAGTCGGTTGCAATCACCAGGCGGGACATTCCCCCCAGGACCGACTGCATCTCAGCCAGGGTCGCGAGCGGCGCGGCGGTCGTGTAGTTTTGCGAGAGATTTGAGAACTTCCGCCATCCAGCGCCTGCGCTTTCGTTGAGCAGGAATGAATAGCGCGCCCAACTCAGGGTCGGCAATGCCCCTTCGTTGATTAGCGTCAGCCCGGCCATCTGCATGCCGACACGCACGTTGAAGATGCCGGGGTAACCTGGTGGCTCTTGAAGATTGTCATGTTTCAGGTCGAACGAAAACGTTCCGTTGTAACGAGCGGGAGTCAAGTACGATGACGGCGCTTGTACGTAGGCCCAGTCGTTTGTGTTGTCCGTAACACCGAGATGTCCGGCCGGACTGCCACCGCTGGCGATCCAGCTGAAATTCGGACCCGAGTTCTGAAATTGAGTCCAGCCCTCCAGGTTGGCGTCAAAGGTGCTGACAACGTCGGCATGGGCCTGAAGGGGCAGGACCTGGCAACTGACAAACATCGCCAACACCACGGCGAACTGTTGCATGATCGACCGGTGGCCATGTCGCCGGTTTGTGACCGGAATCGGCCGGTATAACGAGTTTGTGACAGGTATTGGCGTCGATTGAGTCATCGGTTTCTCCTGGTCTGGGGTCTTGAACAACTGGTCAACCGGGACAGTTCGCGGCTGATCGGGCGGGCTTACGCCGACCGTTACTACGCGCGTCGTTCCGCTGCGTCGAGATTCTCTTCGGGTCGTGGAAGCGAATGCCGCTTTCAATAACAACTTCACGTCACCTGAAGATTTCGCCTGAAAATTCCGCCGAAAATTTTGAATTAGTACGATTTTCAAGACTTCATCATTTGTTTACTTGAAGCGGAACGGCGCAAGGGGGCTGTTGATTTAGTGGAGATTCTGACGGAAATGGCTTTATCACAACCCGATGCGTCAGCGAGGGCACGGTCAGCCTTACAACATGCTCAGCAGTTCCTTGCAGGTCGCCTGGTTTTCGGCGGGGGTGGCCGAGGGCTGGCTGGCGGCAACGACGTCGAGCAGGGCCGATAGAAATTCGCTCCGCGCTTTGGAATACTCATGGTGAAGCCACCCGGGGTTAACGCTCCAACGTTGGGCGATCTCGCGGATCGGTATGCCTTCAGTAAACCTGGCGTTCAACAACTCAACGCGACGAACTGCGGCATCACTTTGCGATTCCGCAATCTGGCGTTGCCGTTGCGAAGCTTCCTTCATGATCGCACGGGCGTATTCCCGGTCAAAAGCTTTTCCGACGGTTGCCTCGTCGGCGACAAATTCCTCCTGATCGAGTTGTCCCGCAACGCGCCGTGACTCGTGCCGCAGCATCACGTTGCGGGTGACGCCGAAGAGATAGGCCCTGAAGCCGCCGGAAAAATGGCTGTCCGCTTTCGCCAAAGCGCCTCCCGGACGGATGCATTCAACAAACACTTCCTGAACCGCATCGTCGATCCAGTCGATCCGGCGCGAACGACTCCAGCGTGCGGCCAGGGTTTGCCGGACCGTTGCCTGATAGCGCTCGGCAAACTGGTTGAGTGCGGCCTGAGATCCCTCAGCCGCTGCATGGACCAGCGTCCAACTGGTTTGGCCTTCGTCGGGAACTGGGCTCTCGGATGGGTCGACGTTCATTGTCCCCTGTTTTTTCTCTCGTCGAGTTTTTGTTGCCAGGCGGCCGCCTGATCGGGTTTCTCCCACTCCGTGTAGAGCTGCACCAACCGTTCTATTGCCTGGGAGAGTCCCATGCCATCGTCAGGTGCTTTTGCCACTCGCGCCTTAAGCCCTTCGTAGCCGGCGAGCAGTAGCGGCTCGGATTCGTCAAATTTCTTCTGGCCAAGGAGAGCCCCGCCAAGCAGGGACCGAATGTGAAAGGTCTGCCACTCATCAGGGGCCAGATCATCTTGCATGGTCAGGCACTCACGAAGTACCTCTTCTGCCCCATTCCAGTCCTGGGCTTTCAGAAGCGTTGCGCCAACCGGCTCCAATTCCGTTGCCAATTCCAGGCTGGACCCAGGCAATTCAGCCCGCGCCAATTCAAGCCGCTTCTTCGCCAACGTGGCCGCTTCGGCAAACTTGCCGGCTTTCAACCAGGCGTTTGCCAGCGGCTGCCAAAGCCAGGCAAGCTCGGGGTATTTTCGACTTGCGTGGAACGCTTCTTCCAACAACGGCAGGGAATCAGCGAGTCGACCACCGTCCCTGTAGTTCACGCCGAGATTTCCCATCGTAAAGTAGGTATCGGGATGGTCCATACCCACTGTATCCTTCCGGATTCGGAGAATCTCCTCAAACAGCGGAATCGACCGATCGAACTTTTCGAGTTTCCAGAACAAGCTTCCGAGATTGTTCATCGCTCGCAGCGTGTCGGGATGTTCGGGACCGAGTACGAGGCGGCAAGACTCCAGGGATTGGGTGAAAAGTTGCTCGGCCTCAGCGAAACGATTCAGCGATTGATATGTCGATGCCAGGTTTGTCATCAACAGGAGCGTATCCGGGTGTTCTGGCCCCTGAACGCGGCGCGTTATTTCCAGGCACTGGCTGTAAAGCGCTTCGGCCTCTGCGAAACGTCCCTGATTTTCGTTTAGTCGCGCCAGGCTATTGATTGAAATGAGCGTGCGTGGGTGCTCTGGGCCCAGCACGCGGCGGCTGATTTCGAGGCACTGAATGTTGATTGACTCGGCTTCGGCGTAGTTGCCCTGATACCCGTACAAACTCACCAGATTTTGCATGGAAATAAGCGTGTCCGGATGTTCAGGTCCCAGAACGCGGCGTCGGGTATCCAGGCAACGAGTCCTTAACGGCTCGGCTTCAGCAATTCTCCCCTGATATTGAAAGAGAACGGCGAGGTTTTCCGTCGCGACAAGCGTTCTGGGGTGCTCTGGGCCCAACACGCGAGTCTGGATTTCCAGGCACTGTGTTAGCAAGGGCTCGGCCTCGCCGTAACGCGCCTGATCCGTGTATAGCCCGGCCAAATTGTTCATTGCATTGACTGTCTCAGGGTGCTCTGCGCCCAGGACAAGACGGTGAATATCCAGGGACTTGGCAAGCAGCGGCTCAGCCCTTTCGAACTGCGCCCGATCCTGATACAGCCCAGCCAAATTGCCCATCGCCTTGCCCGTATCGAGGTGCTCGGCGCCCATCGCGAGTTGTGTTTTCTCGAGGCACTGGGTGAGGAGTGTCTCGGCCTCGCGGTATCGCGCTAGATCCTGGTAGAGCATTCCCAAAAGGCCCATCGACCTGACAGTGTCAGGATGTTCAGTGCCCAACACGCTGCGAAGTCCGTCCAGACTCTGTGTCAACGGCAGTTCGGCCTTGGCGTGATCAGCAAGATTCAAGTACATCAGCCCCAGATTGCCAAGGGAAATCAGCGTGTCCGGGTGTTCGGTGCCGAGCCTGGATTCGTTATCTTCATAAAGTTTCTTCCACAGCCGGGCGGCCTCCTCGTAACGTCCAATTCTGGAAAATGCGCCGGCCAGTGTTTTCTGCAATTCCCTTCGAACCCTCGGCTGATCGGCGAATCGCCGGTCGACGTTTGCCAGGGCCCGTTCTAGCAGCGTGGCGAGTTTGAGGTCGGGATCGGGTTCCATCCTGGCCTCAAGCTGCGCCTCCGCACCGACCAGTCCCAGTAGATCCTGCTGGAGGAATTCGTTGACGGCTTTGGCTACTGCCGCTTCTTCGGCCGCCTGCTTTGCAGAGATCTCCGCCTTCTTGCGTTGCAAGGCTTCTTCTTCTTTTGCTTTTCGCTCGGATTCGGCCGCGTCACGGGCCCGCTCAGCACTGGCAAGAGCCTCGAGCCGTGCCAGGTCCTTTGCGTCCCGTTCACCTGTCGCAGCGCGCTCGGCTCGCGTCGCGCGAATCGCTTGCCAGGAAGTCCCCACCAGTCCTGCGACCAGCGCAATCAAGATCAGACTGGCCGCAATTGCGCTTGCCCTGTTGCGTCGAACGAATTTTCGAAATTTGTAACCGGCGCTGGGTGGACATGCGGCTACTGGTTCATTTTGCAGAAATCGCTCGATATCCTGGGCCAATCCGAAGGCCGTTTCGTAACGTCTCGCTCGGTCCTTTTCCAGCGATTTCATGATGACCCAGTCCAGTTCGGACTTCAGTAGCTTTCCCAGTTCTCCTGGTTCGATGCCGCGCTGCGCGGCAATGCTGGCTCGCATTTTGGAAGTGGACAGGCGCAGACTTGGCAGCGGAGGATCGACATCGCGAATGACTCGCAAGGCCTCGTGCCAGCCCCGCTCCGCCAGCTCGGCCCGCGGAAACGGCGTTGAACCTGCTAACAGTTCGTACATCAACACTCCCAGCGAATAAACGTCACTGCGCGTATCGATGTCAACGTTGTTGAGCTCCGCCTGTTCCGGCGACATGTATTCTGCGGTTCCCACGACTGCACCGAAGGCGGTGTGCAGTGACATTTCCGTCAAGGTCGCACCGAAGGCTTTGGCGACTCCAAAATCAATTACTTTGGGAACCGGCTTGCCATCGAACAGGGCAACCATCACGTTTGAAGGTTTGATGTCGCGGTGAATGATTCCCTTTTGGTGCGCATGATGGATCGCCTGACACACGGGAATCAGCAATTCCAGCCGCTCACGCGGACCGATTTTGTTTTGATCGCACCAGGTCGTGATGGACGTGCCTTTAACCAGCTCCATCACAAAGAAAGGTTGCCCAAACTCGGTCACTCCGCCATCAAACACCTTGGCGATGTTGGGATGATCCATCAGCGCCAGTGCCTGACGCTCTGCTTCAAATCGCGTCAGAACGCTTTGCGAGTCCAGGCCGGCCTTGATCAGTTTGATCGCCACCTTGCGTTTGACCGGCGACAACTGCTCGGCGTACCAGACCGTACCCATTCCACCCTCGCCGATCGCCTCGATCAAGCGATACCTGTCGGCAATCATCGAGCCGGGTTCGTATTGATTTCGAGGGCGAGACGCGTGCGAATCTGGTCCAAAAGCTGCCTCCAATCCCGCGGAGACAATTGACCCTGAGAACAGTTCATCGGTTTGCGGACCAACAGCGCCCTTTTGGGTTTCAGGTTGTTTTTCTTCTGGATTCGACATGGTCATATTTTATTGCAATTCGGGGTACGGTCGCATCTCTGGACGGCGCAACACAATGCAACTGTCGTCGAATTACGAAAATTCCGATGATTCCAATGCCCTGAATCTATTCAACCAAAGGCCGATTTTCGCCCTAGAATTCCAAAAAAATCTGGAAATGGCCGTCGGACGAAGGGCTTATTGTGGAACAACGGATCTGAAGCCCCGCCGGCAACTGGTAGTACATCCGAGGGATAAACTGCCCTATTCGTTTCCCCTAATACCGGCATTTTTGGCAAATCCGACATTTCGCCTTTGGGGCGATTGGGTTTTGACCGACAAAAATTGCCTTTTGGCAATCGCAACCTATTTTGCACTTGAGCAGGTTCGATTGCAGAACCAGCGTTTCAGCATCGGGATTTCGAAGGCAAACAACATGTTCGGCTTGTTTTCAACCAAGAAAAAAGGTGATTGTTCCATTAAGCTGCGTCGCCTGATCGACCGCACGGCCAATTGGCGCATTCCCGAAGTTGAAACGCGAGATTCGGAACGCTGCAAGCGAACGATGCCGATCTTTCTGACTCCTTGGCGAGACAAGAAAACAACCGCACAGGAAATGGAAACCGGCATCTCGGTCGATCTTAGCGACCATGGCCTGCGAGTGCTCTTACTGCGTCAACCGAAGGCCACCAGCTACTTGGTTTCCATCATCAACATGGAAGACGGATCGCCCGAGATTTACAGTTTCGTAGCCGACGTCTGTTCTTGCGAAAAGTTTGCACCCGGCATTGCCTCACTGGGACTGCGGGCCTCGAATGCCGTTGAGTCAAATGAGTTGCCGCCGGATGTTCGCGTTTTCCTGCAATCACAAATTGCCGATTTCGCGATCAATATGAAGTAAGGTAGCTAATTCGAGTCTACTTGTTCTGAATCAAGGACATGAACTCGGCGCGGGTCGATTCATTGGTTTTGAAAATCCCTCGCAGGGCGCTGGTGACTGTTGAGCTGCCGGGCTTCTTGATGCCGCGAATCGACATACAAGAATGTTCGGCGCGAATCACCACGGCCACGCCTGATGTCTCCAGTTTCTCGTTCATCAGGTCGGCGATTTCTTGGGTCATTCGTTCTTGAACTTGCGGACGACGAGCAACTTCGTCGACCACCCGCGCGATTTTGCTCAGACCCGTTACCTTGCCGTTTGGAATGTACGCGACATGAGCAACCCCACTGAAAGGCAGCAGGTGGTGTTCGCACATGCTCGTGAACGGGATGTCCCGGATCAACACCATCTCATCGTATTGCTCTGGGAATACAACCTCGAGGTGCCGAGCCGGAGAGACATGCAGGCCGGCGAACATTTCCGCATACATGCGAGCGACTCGTCGCGGAGTGTCATGCAGACCCGGCCGGTTGGGGTCTTCGCCGACGGCTTCCAAAATTTCGCGAACAGCTTCTTCGATTCGTTCCAGATCCACAGGCGTTTCAATCAAGAGTTTATCCATGTCGTCCTCATCGCAAGTCATACTGGTATTCCGCCTAAAACCCGTAGAAAAAAAACTTCATTAACTTCAATATTCTAACCCAGTCGGCAATCTCTCGCTTCGGGATCCGACAACCGGGAAAAAGTCGCATTTTTGCCACTCAAGATGCGAACATGGAGTTAACGCCTTGCGACCTTAGAAATTGAATTTCGCGTTCTTCATGTCCTCCAATCTGCATTTGCACACTCAATTCACGAGAACCTTTTTTTCGCAACCATACACTATGATAGGAGTTCGTCCGAAACAAAAGTTCGTTAAATGAAGAACGACACGCGTTGTTCGTCAGACGTGAATCAGTTGGCGGTGAATTCTTTTGACGGTGTGCTTGCAAGATGGCGCGAATTGTTTTAGCGATGTCCGGAGGCGTTGATTCCAGCGTCGCAGCATTTTTGCTGCGAGAGGAAGGACACGACGTCATCGGCGTCTTCATGCGCCATGGTGAACAAAGCATTACCGCTTGCTCCATCGACGGCTCACGGAGTTCGTCTCCGCTATTGCCCGTCCTTGATACCCGAGCCGATCACAAACAGGGATGCTGTAGTGCCTCCGACGCAGATGATGCGCGGCGCGTCGCCGGCAATTTGGAGATTCCTTTTTACGCTCTGAACTTGCAAGCCGAATTTCGTGGCATCATCGACTACTTTGTGGACGAATACGCTGTAGGCCGAACGCCCAATCCTTGCGTCATGTGCAACAACCGGATCAAGTTCGGGAAATTGTTCGACTACGCCGACTCCGTAGGAGCCGGTTTCGTTGCCACGGGCCACTACGCGCGGATGCATCGGGAAAACGGCGAAGTCCAATTGCTGCGCGGAATCGATAGTAACAAGGATCAGTCCTATGTGCTGTTTGGCATCAAGCCCAAGTATTTGTCGCGAATGATGTTGCCCGTCGGCGGTTACCACAAGCCCCAAATCCGCGAATTAGCGGCAAAAGTCGGATTGAACGTGGCCACCAAGAAGGACAGTCAGGAAATCTGCTTCGTTAATTCTGGCCACCATGGCGACTTCGTTCGCGCTCGGACCAACACGCCCAGCACAGCCGGCGAGATCGTAACAACCACGGGTGAAGTTGTCGGGCATCATCCCGGAATCGAAGGCTTCACAATTGGACAGCGAAAGAAACTGGGCGTTGCTATGGGCGAGCCCTATTTCGTGGTGCGCATCGAACCGCAAAATCATCGCGTCGTGATTGGGCGGAAGGAAGAACTCGGGCGCATGGGGCTGACCGCCTCCCAAACCAATTGGCTCACCAACTTGCCCACGGAAAAATTTTCGTGTCAGGCGCAGATCCGTTACAACAGCGGACCGGTTGAAGCTGAAGCTAGATTGCTAGATAACGATCGTCTGCAAGTTGATTTCGTCGAACCACAATTGGGAGTCGCGCCGGGCCAAGCGGTGGTCTTGTTCCGCGGTGAACGAGTGCTGGGCGGGGGCTGGATCGACTGATCGAGCTGTGCGATCCAGAAAAGAAAAAAGAATTTCCAACCCGTGACTCGAAAAAAGTTTCGTGCTGCACGCAATTTTTTTCGCCCGAAATTTAGGCATTAGGGTACAAGTCGCGGTTTTTTTCCTTGCCTAGTCGCCTTATTTTTCAATCGTCTCGGCATTGAGCTGCCACGCCCCTGCCTTGTTCTGCTGCTAGGAGGGTTGGCTTCGAGTTATAATAAATGGCCTAATTTGGGACGTACCTATTTCAGGCTGAACGAATGACCAGTGAAGGCGTAACCGAAAATTTGGACGCTGGGGCTCTGCAGCTCGCGAGGCTGATTCAAAGCCAAGACGGCCGTCTGGATCGATTTGCAGCCGAATCCGGTTTCGAATCGGCGGATGCCGCTTTACGGGCGGTCGCCAATACCCTCCGCTTGTCCATGGTCGACACGTCCAGCATTACGATCGATTTGAGCTGTTTGGAGGGTTTTCCGGCCAAAATCATCCACCGGCATAACGTTTTTCCGCTGTATCGGGACGGCGACTCCATGGTTTTGGCCACATCCAACCCGTTTGATTTTCAGGCCATTGACGCGGCGGGATCCGTCCTGCAAATGCCAATAGTTCCAGTTGTGGTCAGTCCGGACGAGTTGAATAAACTGATCAAAACCCACCTTGGATTGGGTGCCGAAACGATCGACGGCCTGATCGCCCTCCAAACCGACCAATCCACGGATGTGGAGATGTTGGAGGAAATTGCCGACGACGGCTCAGAAGCCGCCGAACAGGCAAAGCAAGCCTCCGTCGTCCGCCTGGTTAACGAAATCCTGTCCGAGGCCGTCGAGGCCCGAGCCAGCGACGTGCATCTAGAAGTTCACGGCAGCGGGATCAAACTCCGGTACCGAATCGACGGCGTGTTGCAGAAGCAACCGACGCCTCCCGAGATTGACCGCTTTCGCAACGCGATTATCAGCCGCCTCAAGATTTTGTCCAAAATGAACATCGCGGAAAAAAGAGTTCCGCAAGACGGCCGCATCAAACTGCGAGTTGGCGGGCGCGAGGTCGATGTTCGTGTGTCGGTGATACCCATGCTCTTCGGCGAAGGCGTGGTGTTGCGTATCCTCGACAAATCAAAAATGGAATTTTCCTTGAAGGGAATTGGTTTGGTTGGCGAGATGTACACGAACTTTCGCCGTCTGATTGCGTTGCCTCACGGCATTGTTTTAGTCACGGGTCCAACCGGTTCGGGAAAAACAACGACTCTCTACAGCGCGCTCAGCGAAATCAAGAGCGAAGACACCAAAATCATCACCACGGAAGACCCGATCGAATACCATCTCGATGGCATCAATCAAATCCAAGTCAATCAAAAAGTCGGTTTGACCTTTGCCGCCAGCTTGCGCAGTATTTTGCGTCATGACCCGGATGTCATCTTGGTCGGTGAAATTCGTGACTTGGAAACCGCGGAGAACGCGACGCAGGCTTCGCTCACGGGTCACATGGTGTTCAGCACGTTGCACACGAATGATGCCGCGAGCGCCTTCATGCGATTGTCCGACATGGGTGTGGAGCCGTTCCTCGTTTCCAGTACATTGGAGGGCGTTTTGGCTCAACGGCTGGTGCGACTACTCTGCTCTGAATGTCGTCAGCCGGATGTTTTGGAGCGGGACGAGGTCCCTGAGGACTTTCCTTGGGAGGAATACAAACAAAGCGGTGTGACGGTGTATCGGGCCGAGGGCTGTCGGGCTTGCCGCGGCGTCGGTTATCGCGGTCGGAACGGAATCTTCGAATTGCTAATGGTGAACGATGAGATTAGGCGGCTCGCCAATGAGCGGGCAACTTCCGGGGACATTCAGAAAGCTGCCGTTCGTGCCGGAATGCAAACGATGCGGCAAGACGGTTGGCGCAAGGCCTTTGCCGGCCAGACAACGATTGAAGAAGTCTTACGAGTTACCAAAATCGATCACGTTTAAGGCTCCGGTGGAGGTTGCTTCTGCCCATTATGGGACAGCCTGCTTTCCTCTCTCAGCTTTAATTTTATTTTTCGTTTACTTAGGCGACCATGCCAGAATACGCTTACATAGCTCGATCACTCGATGGAAAGACGACTCGCGGGTCGATCTCCGCCGAGTCGCGCCATGACGCCATCAGCGAGCTGCGGCAAAAGTCCCTTTACCCGCTGACGATCAAAGACGCCAAGGCCCGCAGTGCGGCTTGGGCCGATCTATTGCCACAACGCCGAATCAGTCCCGACGTATTGTCGACCCACCTGAATCAACTCGCGGACTTGTTGCAAAATGGCGTCTCCATTTTGGAAGCATTGGATATTTTGGCGAAAGAATCGACGCATCCTCGTTTGGCGTCGATACTCAGCGAGGTCAAAAACCTGGTTGCAGAAGGCGTTTCGTTTGAGGACGCGCTGGCTCGTTATCCACAACAGATTCCCGATATCTGCGTCAGTATCGTTCGCGCTGGAGCCGAAGGGGGATTTCTAGAGGACGCGCTCCGGCGTGTTTCTGAATATCTGGAGCGCCAAGCTGAATTGCGGGGCAAGATCACGTCGGCCATGGCTTACCCCGCGTTCTTGGTGGTCGCCGGAATCGTGGTGACGGTTTTTCTGATGCTCTTTATTGTTCCCCGCTTTCAAACGTTGTTTGACCGGCTCGTGGAGAGTGGGGCTGGATTGCCGCTGATTACCCAAATTCTGCTGTCAATTCGTTTGATCCTGCTCCATCAAGGCTGGCTGATTCTGCTTGGGTTAGCCGCTGCGATAATTGCTCTCCAAAAGGTCGCCGACACGGTTTGGGGGCGCGCGATGGTCGATCGCTGGATTCTGAAGATGCCGTTATTCGGGGACATCGTTCGTCAAAGTTCTGTTTCGCGATTCTGCCGTATTCTTGGAACGCTGCTCAGCAATGGCGTGCCCTTGTTGCGGTCGCTGGAAATCAGCAGCAAATCAATCGGCAATTCCCTGCTCGAACGGGCGGTGGTCGAGGCGTCGAGAAACGTGTCTGCCGGGGAAACGCTGTCCAAGCCTCTCAGCGAAAGCAAGTTGATTCCGGCGACGACCATGGCCATGATTCGGATCGCGGAAGAGTCGAATTCGCTTGACCGGGTATTGTTGCAGATTGCTGATGCGAACGATAAGAAAATTCAACGTAGACTCGACATGATGGTACGTATGATCGAGCCGATGATGTTGCTTTTGATCGCTGGTGCGGTCTTGTTCATTTTGTTGGGATTGCTTTTGCCGGTTTACGACATGAGTAATTCAATTGGTTAATGAGTGGAGCGTCGATTAGCTCCTTTGTTTTTTTGAAAGGTGATGTGATGAAACGTTCGGGTATGACACTGTTGGAAATCTTGATTGTCTTGTCGATCTTGGCGGTCCTGATCGCCATTATCGCGCCGCGAATCCTGGGTTCGCAGAAGAAAGCGGATATCAAAGCGGCTAACTTGCAGATCTCCAATATTTCTGAAGCATTGAAGCTGTACGCGGCGGACAATCGTTCGTTTCCGAATACGGAAGAAGGCCTCGCGGCTTTGCTGGAGAAGCCTTCGGATGAGAAGCGCGCCAAGGCTTGGGATGGCCCTTACTTCGACGGAGAAGAATTGCCCGCGGATCCTTGGGGCAACGAGTTTCACTACGAGTATCCTCCCAAGAACAACACTCGTGACTTTCCTGATATTTGGTCAGACGGACCAGACGGTGAAGAAAACACCGACGATGATCTGACCAACTGGAAATCCAAGAGTGGTTCGGGCGATAGCGAAAGCAAAGACTCATCATCGAATAAAGACAGCGATAAATAACCGGTCATGTTCGTCGCTCGCAGATCTTCAAACCGAGCCTTATTACCACGCCGCCGCGCAGTTTCCGGGATGTCGCTCCTGGAACTGCTGCTTGTGGTGGGGCTGTTGGCAACGGTGGCGGCGATATCCTGGCCCGCGCTGCGGCGGCCGATGAACCGTAGTTTCGTGCAAACGGCGGCCCAAGATCTACAGCGAGCCCTTTTAGCCGCGCGCTTCGAAGCCATGGATCGCGGCAGCGTTCGTGTCTTCCAATTCCAACCCGGCACGACGCAGTATTGGATTGGCGAGAAGATTCAAGACGATCCGCGAGAGGAGAAGACGTCTCCCGATTCGCAAAGGTCAAGCACAGACTCGATTTCTCGCGCGACTGATGACACGGAGGCCGTTGTCCAACACCTGCCCGATGGAACTTCCTTCCAGTCCTCAGCGAAAACGCGAACGGATGATAAAGACGACGACGCTGATTTACCATCGGCGGAAACGACTGAGTCGGCCTCTCAGGAGGGGCGATGGTCCAAGCCCGTTCGGTTCTACCCCAGCGGTCGAATGGACTCGGCGAAATTAGAGATCGAGAGTGACGACGGTTATGTCATTACGATTGATATCCAAGGCTTAGCCGGTCGCATTCGCCTTGCTGATTTACAGCGAATTTCCTCAGAAGAAGCCGACACTTCAACAGACACAGACGACGAGCTGCCAAAGAAAACTCGGGAATCTCGCACCTCCGACCCGGTGGAGGATGAGCAATGATTCGACGGGGCGGATTTTCTTTGTTCGAGGTCATGATTGCCACGGCTGTGTTCGTTTTGGGATTGACGTTGATCTTGCAAATGTTGGGAACCTCTGAACTCTTTTCGCGGCGCGCCGCCGAGACGATCACAGCGCAAGTTATTTGCCAAAACAAGTTGAATGAAATTGCGATGGGTTTGGCAGATTGGAGCGAGGTGAAGCGAGAAGAATGTGAAGAAAATACCGACTTTTGGTATTCGATCCGTACTCTGCCGCATCCTGCCCTGGCCTTGCAACAGGTCGAAGTGATTGTCTGGCCGAAATCAGTTCGTGAACGAAACTCTAACTCAGGAAGCTCGACGGCAACCGACGAACCTTTGTCGGCTCGGCAGGTTCGGTTGAGTTGTTTATTGCCCCGAGATCCCGACCCACTGTTGAAACCGCAGGTGCCGTTGGAGGTGCCGCAATGAACATTCGTCGCAAGCTGTGCCGGAATGGTTTCTCGCTGCTCGAGGTGGTTGTCGCGATGGCCCTGGGCATGGTCTTGCTGGGCGCGGTCTGGACGATGTTTAACTTGTTGACTCGCCGCCAAGAAGTGGAGTTGCGGCAGGCCGATCGAAATCAGGTAACCCGAGCTCTCCACCAACGATTGTCGCGCGACTTAAAAAGCCTGGTGCCCATCTTGGAACAGCGCCCCCGAATGAAATTGGCCGGTCCGCAAGAATTGGCGTTTCGTCGTGGGGCTCCCCTGTTACCTCTTCCTCTGCCCGATATCAACCCAGTTGAGTGGGAGACCCCGATCGTCTTTGTGGGCCGTGAATCAAAACTGCTCATGCAGGTCTTTATCGAGCCGATTGAAATAGAATCACTTCAAACTTTCGAACCGTCGTCTTCCAGTGCGAGTCGCCGCGATGAAGCCCAACCGCAGATTCCGGTTACGAAATTTATTTGCTACGAAGCAGGTGTTGACGACCCGCTCGACGAGCGTGGCGACGCGGATGCGGAACCGCTCTCAGTCGACGACTCCGAGTTGTTTGACGAATCGGTGCCATTGATCGGGCTTACTCGGCGCGAGTACCTCCAGCTCCCGCCCGAAGAGTTGGAATCAATTGATGTTGATCAAAACGATGACTCCAACGAACTGCCGAAACTCAATCGCCACGAACGAACCGAATCCGACCAGGCCTTTGCCAATGAGGAAACCGAACAACAAAGCGCTCCCATATTGATCGAAACGGTTGAAGACATCGCCGACCTGGAGTTGGCCTACTATGACGGCCAAGCGTGGACCGGAAATTGGGATAGCCGAATTTCCAACCAATTACCGGTAGCAGTTCGCGTCCGCTACCGGTTCTTGACCAAGTCAGAAATCGCCGAGGCTCAAGCACCGGTTATGGATGAAGCGGCAACCACTGCGGAACTTGTTTCAAAAAGGGACCGTGACCGTGAGCTGGCAGAAGACCAGATGGCCAGCGAATTCTCTGAGGATGAGCAGCCAGACTTTGATGTCGAGTACATTCTGCTCGTTAAGGTTCGTCCGGTGGATCGCAACGCCATCCCTGTTGCTCCAGATTTCAACAAACAAAAAAAGCCTGAAGAGACAATCCGCCGTGGCCGTCCGGAGAGGCTTCCATGACAAGAAGTTGCCGTAAAAATGTTGCACGTCGGGGTGCGGTGCTGCTGATCGTCGTTGTCGTGTTGCTGTTGGTTTCGCTCGCCATCACTGGCCTTGTTTCGTTATCACAAAGCGAAATGCAAGCGACAAAAGTTAGAACTCAAGAGATGGTGTTGGAAAACCTTTTGCTTTCCGGCGAGAACGTCGTGGCGGCTTTTGCCAGTCTGCCTCGACAACAACGCTCGCTCCTCGAAACTCCATCCGAAACAGCCAATTGGTTTCGAACCCAGCATGTTGCTGTGGAAGAAACCGGGCCAGAAGAACCCAGCTTTTCGATTTTGCCGGTCATGAGTTTTGCTCCAGATGAACCGTTGAGCTTTGGACCGACGAACGAGTCGTCCAAGTTAAATTTGCGTACACTTCTGGAGTTCGATCGTCGTTCACCAGGTTATGGGGAGCGAGCCTTGCTGGAACTTCCCGGGATGACTCCCGAAGCGGCGGCTTCGATCATGGATTGGCTGGATGCCGACGAGGTCGTTCGTCAAAACGGAGCTGAAATCGAAGAATATCTGGCCGCAGATGCGTCAGTCGTACCGGCCAACGCCATTCCAGCACAGTTAGAGGAGTTGGCTTTAGTCGCGAATACGACTTGGGCCGACTGGTTCAACGAAGTGTTGCCATCCCGTGCGAACGAGCGAGCGTCTGGTCGCAATGCGGAATTCCACCCCGGTTGGCTGCAATATTTGACACTGCACAGTCGGGAAAGGAACGAATCGGTAACCGGCCAGCCTCGCGTTCATCTGAACGATCCAAATCTTCAATCTCTGCATTCTCGTCTCACGGCTCGAGTCGGAAAATCGATGGCCGATTTTGTCGTTCAATATCGCCAGTACGGACCCGCGCAAGCTCGCGCATCGTCGCCGCTCGCTCCGCGTACACCGCGCACCCCCGTTCAACCTGCGCCCGCTGCGGGACTGGACTTTCGCATCCCCGCACGATTTACTTTCGCATCCGAGTTGGACTTGGTGGGTGGTGTCGTTGCCATCCGGCGCGGTGCCGAGATCGTTCGTCGCATCGAAAGTCCCTTGTCAGCGAATCGTACGGGTTGGGCCGGTCAATTGGAACAATTAATGGACAAAGTAACCGTTGATGCGCGTCCGGTGATCGAAGGGCGAATCAACATCGACGTCGCGCCACGGGAGGTCCTGTTGGCCATTCCCGAAATTGATCCAGTTGTTGTCGATCAGATCCTGACATATCGCCAATTGCCAGCCGATGGTCGCCGCCTGCATACGCATTCAACTTGGTTGTTGGAGCAGGGAGTCGTTGATCTCGCGCGAATGAAAAAGTTGATGCCCTATGTGACTACCGGCGGCGATGTTTTTCAAGCGAATATTGTCGCTTGCGATCCTGTTCGACTTCTGTTTTTCCGTGAATTGGTGGTATTCGATGGAAGCGATCCTGCGCGCGGCAGGTTATACTGTAAGAGCTTCCGTGATTCACCACTCCCGTTTAATGTGGACCTACTGCTGCCCGAGCGGTTGCGAAACGAGACCACAAAAAAATGATCTCTTCCTCAAACACGATTCTGGCGATCGAATGGGATCGCAACGAAGTCCGCTACGCCGTTGTCAGTTCAGCTGGCCGCCGGATTATCGTGCGTGATCTCGGGCGAATCGCTGCTCTCGCCGAGGAAGGTCAAGGTGCCGCGGAAGCCATGATTGCGGACGTCAAAGGGCTGATTCGCGTTCGTAAGCCAAGGGTAATCGTCAATCTCAATCGTTCCTCGGTGGAAGAGGCAGAAACCTCCTTGCCTCCGGCTGCCGACCACGAAATCTCACAGATCATCGTCAATCAAGCTCACGAACGGTGGCCCGCGACCTCGCACGACGCAGTGATTGACTACTACGCCATGGAAGATGGTCCCGAAGGGATCAAACGGTTTTCCATCGCGGTGCTGGATGGCGAGCGAAAAAAAGAACTCGACCAACAGTTTCAGGAAATCGGTTGGCGGATCAGCAGCCTGCAATTGCGACATCTGGCGTCGGCGAATCTTTTGCGCCGGAATATTGACTTGAAGAATCACGCCAAGAGCGTACTTCTAAGCTTGGGTCGCACCGAGGCCGATCTTGTCATTTTCTCTCGCGACCAAATCGCACTGGTGCGAACCATTTCTTTGTCTTCTGACACGGACGAAGGCATGCTCGCGGAAAAACTGGCAGTGGAAATCCAACGCAGTCTGGTCGTGACCGCCAGTGCCGACACGCCCGCCGAAGAAAACACCGAACCAATTTTCATTTTCGGCAGTAAGCACGAACAACAGAGTCTGGCTGATCAGTTGGAGAAAGCACTCAGCCGGAATGTAAATGTTTTGAATCCGCTGGATCAGTTGCCGCGTTCGAACAAAGACGTGCCCGACCGCATCCATCAGTTTTCGGCATTGCTTGGTTCCGTGCTGGAACCCTTGCCCGCTCAGTCGGTGGATTTTGTTCAGCCCAAGTGTGCCAAGTCCGTTCCCGAACTCTATAAGCGTTTGGCGGTTTACGGGGCCGCAGCCGTTTTATTGCTCGCCGTTGTGATTTGGGGTGGCATGAAGCAAGTTGCCGATCTCCGCGCCGCCAATCGAGATTTAAAATCTGAGTTGACCGGCTTGGAGAAAAAAGTTGAGTCGATGCGCGAACGAACAAAAGTGGTTGACGATATCGAAGCTTGGCGGAAGGACGACATCAACTGGCTGGAAGAGCTTCGCAGCCTTAGCACCCACTTTCCCGACCGCAGTGATGCTCAAGTCCAGTCCATGTCGATGTCGATTGGCAGTTCGAATCACGGCATTATCTCGATGAATGTGCGAGCCAAAGACGATTTGGTGATTTCGCGACTGGAGTCGGCCGTCCGGGATGCAAATCACCAAGTCCGCACGAACCAATTGAGCCAGGATGCCGACGACCTTGAATTTCCCTGGCATTTTTCGGCACAAGTCGTGTTAACCAAACGCGATCGCGATGAGTATCAAGCTGACGCAGAGAAGGCG